>JBCCIR010000120.1:0-17159 GCA_039028175.1 Verrucomicrobiota bacterium | reverse complement strand
GGGCCGTCATGGCCGCATAACGCACGAATCGATTCGGCTCTGACAAGCGTACGATAAGCCCTGGCACTGCTCGCGGATCGGTGAATCGCGTCAAGCATTCCGACGCACGGCGTCGCACAAAGGGATCGGGATCTTCCAGCAATCCAATGACCCAGGGAACTTCTTCCGGGCGTTGGCGGAGTCCGACAAGCCAGGCCGCCTGGCCACGCATCTCGGGCTTGGGATCCCGGATGAGTTCTGCCATGAGGGTGCTTTTCAGTTCGCGAAACTCCGGGGCCCGCAAGCGCAACGCCCGCAGGCGTTGACGCAAGGGTTTGGAGGCATCCTGGATCATGCTGTTGAGTGCTTCCTTGAGCGTTTCGCCGCCTTCTTCGAGCAGGGCTTCCTGCGCCACCCGGCTCCATTCCGCCATGGGCTGGGGCAATGTCACAAGCGCTTCGATTGAGGGTGCTTGGGTCGGAAGTCCGGACAACATTTCAGGAGGCCCGCCTTTCAAATTCGGGTCGTAGAACAATCGCCACACCCCTTGATTGTGATCGCTGATCATCAGGCTGCCATCGGGGGCGACGTCCACATCGACCACCCCGAATCCAAGATCACTTTCCCGGGTTGGCTGTGCCAGGACGGTCATCTCCGCCTTCCAGGTGGCGTCTGCACGTTCGAGGTGGAAAGCAACGACTCGCCCGGGATTGGCGTAACCACCGGACGTGGCTGATTTCCACTGGTAGTCGCAGACCAGAAAGGCGTCCCGGTAAGCTTCCGGAAACGCGGTGTGTTCATAGAACTGTCCCCAGTCCGGTGAACCGCGCCCGACATTGAGCACGCCCGGCAGGCAATCGAGATAGTATTTCGGGTAGGCACCGACGCCTTGCCAACCCTGGTCGCCACCCGTGGCCCAATGATTGAGCCGAACAGGCCGATAGAACGGAAGGTCGACATACCATTCCATGTCACTGTCAAAGCTGAAGAACTCACCCAGGTAGTTCATGCCAAGACTGGGCGGATTGCGCCCACCGGACCCCACGCATTCCCATTGTTGACCCGTGGGATCAATTCGGAACACTGAGGCATCGCGTTCGAAGAGCACGGGAGAGGTTTTCTCGGTGATGTGTTTCCGGTCCCCGATGCCACCGCCGTCGCCACTGACAAAGTAGAGGTAGTCATCGAGCCCACGAAGGATCGTATGCGCGGCGTGATCGCCACCGGTATTGAACGGGGCGCCCAATCGACCTTCGTGTTTCAATGGACCGCCGGACAGATACCCGCTGAAGCGTTGCAGGCCGTCGCCGCCTACTGCATAGAGCGTGTCACCCTTGACGACCAGACCCTGCGGCCCCCGGCCCCCCAGACCTTCGGCAACGATTGTGTAAGTGTCGTAGACCTGATCTCCATCCGAGTCGTTCAGCCGCCTCACATTCTTTCCATCGCCCACCAATAATCGCCCGGAGCCATCAAAAGTGATGTCGTACGATCCGCCGGTGAGTTCCGGATCGGCGACTTTGTAGATGTGAAAACCTTCCGGAAGGTTGAAGTCATCGTCCTGCAAGACGGGCTCCCCCGGAGCCAACGAAGGGAGCAAGAAGGCAACGAGGCAGAGTAGGCGAAGGTGCATTTGGAGGATTTTAGCGAATCCTTGCGACCACGGGAAGCCAATGTTCTTCGAAGATTTCAGGCGCTCGAAAAAGGCTCGCCTCCCGGTGTCCGTGAAATATCGGGACAAGGGCTTTCTTACTGCGTCCGCCTCTACCAATGCATCCTTCGATGCGATTCGTGCGCCTTCGCCGAGATTTTGAAATTTGGCCCAGACAATGGAGGGATGGATTTCCTGTTCCGTCGCCGCGAAGGAGGCGAAGCCGCAATCGCTCCCGGCCATGATGTTCTCGCGTCCTGCCACTTTGGCGAAACGAACGAGCCGTTGGGCAATCGGTTCCGGATGCTCGACGAGCGGCGTTGAATGGGAGATGACACCGGAGATGAGCGTCTTGCCTTCAGGGACCTTGATGTCTTGCCAGACTTTCCACTCGTGTTCATGACGGGGATTTCCCGCCTCAAAAAATAGGCACCCGCCGTGACTTTCAGCATGATATCGACGATGTCGGCGAGATCCATTTCGTGCACGCGCGGCCCGATATTGATCCCGTAGCAGGTGTGGCAACGGACGCGATCCTCCGGCAGTCCTTTCAGGGCATGGTTGAGTGCCTCGACGCGAATTTCGGCCCACTTGCGACAGTCGGCCACACTGAGATCCGGTCGGGAGATGTAGTAAGTCAACAGGCGCGGGTCGTCGATTTGCAAGATGAGTCCGGCATCAACGATCGCTTTATTCCTCCATCGCTTCGGCGATCGCGTAGAGATAAGCTTCGTCTGAGTCGTAAAATTGGTTGGGTTGTTGCCCTTCCAAATCAGATGGCGAGACCGCTGTCATGAACACTTCTTCGACACCCCGCGCCTCGGCGGCCGCTTTCACATTGTTAATGTCACGGGCCAACGCTGCCTGGCCGCAGTAAGAAAACGGGACCGGTGCACACGAGCTTGACCGGCTTGGCCACCAAACCCTCACGAGCTATGCGATGGGCATCATAGAACTCGGGAAAGGCAAGCGTTTCACGCGAATCACCCAGAGATCTTCGCCCTGATTCTCGCTGGGCGAGAATCCATTCAACCGTTCGGCAATGTAGGTGAGAGAGCTGGACTTACTCTGCTCACCGTCGCAGGCGATGTAGATCCCGGCGTCTGCTTGATTCTTAACGATCTCCGAAACAGCGGAGCGAACCGCCAATTCAAACGTGTCTTCATCATAACTCTCGCCACGCTCCCTGGCCCAGAGCAGGTCGAGAACATTGCGTGGGCGAGCCAGGCTGCCGACATGCGTTGTTAGAATTCGGTCTGTGCTTCGCTTCATTTCAATCTCAATTCATTGGATGGGTGGTGGCGATGACAGCGCCTTCCCGATCCACAAGTTCGACGGATTCTGATTCACTGGAAAGACGCCCGCGGTAGGGCCCCTGGACGAAAAGACCTTCTCCGCCCGTCGGGCTGGTGCTCCGGGCGCGAAAGGCTTTCGCGTTGGGAGACAAGTAGAGCCGGGTGATTTCCTTGGGTAAAAACAAGCTTCCTTTGGGAAGCACAGTGCCCGCTTGAAACTCAAACTCAACCCCTCCTGTCAGGCGCCAGCCTGAGAGATCAATCGAGTGATTGCCCCGGTTGATCAGCTCAATGTATTGCTCATCCTGGTTTCCCGATTCCGGATTCGTTTCAATCGCACCAAAGACAATTCTCGGGATGCCCCCAAAAGCATCAGGAATGTCGCTGTCATTGTCCAATAAACCGCGATGAGTCGAAATCTGACTCTTAAGAGCCGTCACGCCGTTTGCCAGGGTTCCGATTCGCCACTTCTTGTGATCGAGATCCGCATCGAGCGAGATCTGCTCTTCAAAGGCGTCAATGTGATCCTCAAAATAGGAGGTATTCATCCACCGATCGATTACCGTCCGAACGTGCCGGGTGTACATCTCGCGGGTCCGAAAGGTATCGAAGAGCGCTTCGTTGAGGCGATTGAATTGATCGACGTTGCCGCTGCTGGCCCGTTCGTTCTCGCGGTCTCCGTAGAAGATGGAGTGGATGCCGGGGTTGCTGAGAAACTGGCCCATGCCGAACCAGCGATCCAGGTCCCAGGGAAACATGCTCCATTCTCCCGTGCCATTGGTGTCGCGATAGACGTAGTAGTTGTGGGAAAGACGATCATGGTTGGGGCCAAGAATCGTCATGGCCAAATAGTGAATGACCTGGGGAAGATTCACATGGTCCATGAGAAAGCGCTCGCGCTCCTGATCGTCCTCCAGGCTCAGCCCTACGGTAAAGGCCGCGAGATCGGAGAAGTCTTCTTCTTTGCGCGTGCCTTTGTTGTATTGTGAAGGCGAGGGCTCGGGTTTCAGCCACGCGTCGTTGCTCGCCTTGTACAAGGCACCTTCGGGATCGAGTCCCCGCCGCTCCAGAAAGGTATCATCGACCTGTTCTTCGATGGCGTGCAATCCATAGAAAACGCCATTCTGCCGCACATGCACATACTTGGAGAACGAAGCCGCGGTCCCCGAATCTCGAAAGACCTGGTAGGCCAGAGGATTGCGCATGTAGGTGGGGGTCCATATTTCCCCCATGAATGACTGCAAATTGATCTCCTCAACACTGGGCAGTTCGGGGTCGTGGATGAATCGACCACCTTTGTAGAAATCGAATTTGTAGTTGGGCTTGGCCAGCCTGGTGGTCACTCCTCCGCGGAGGCGCACACGAATGTTGTCGTAGAACCGGCCCTGATAGAAAAGGGAGGAAGTTGTCAGAGTTCGTTCCTCAGGACGATGCCATTTCGGATCGGGCAGAAACCATTCGAATATCGGCAGTTTTGTCGCAGGAATGGAGGGATCTTCGACGAGGAGGCCGAAATACTCCGCTGAATTTTCCGGTCGCAGGAATGCCGGGTAACGTGATTCGTTGCCATTGACATCGTTTGCTTTGACAAAGTAACGCCACATTTCCCCCGGGTTATCAATCGGACCGAAGAGATTTTTGCGTGAAAACGTTCCACGATAGAGCCCATCACCCTGATCGTGCATCAGCACCTCTCTCTCCTGTCCATACATGTGCCGATAAACGAGCGTCACCGTATCAACCGGTCCCAGTCGTGGTGTCAGATTGGCCGAAACCGTAACATCCGCATCGCCACCAGGCTGGTGAGGCGTGTGCGTGATCTCGGAGATCATGGGTCCGGTGAGCACCGGTATGCCTTCGTTAGGCTGTGCCGGAGTTGGATCGAGGAAGAAGCCGGTTTTGAAAGCCGAATCGGACGTTGCCAAAAGCTCCGGCAGGATCAGAAAGGAGCGCTCTTCAGCTTGCGGGTTCGTGGCCTCGATCGACAAAATGTTCCTGCCGGGTCGCAATTCCGACAGGTAAGTGGTGACATCAATGCTCGCTGATTCGACTGCGTCCGCAGGTTTCGAGCGTCGGGCAATCTCCACACCGTTCAAATAGGCGACAAACGCATCCGTATGTCGTAGGCGAAGGGCAAGGGAATCGATCTCAGGTATCGATTCGAAGGGTATCCGAAGTTGAAACGAGTTTCGGTCGGCCAGATCACTCACTTCAGTGGCGATCCAGGGAGCGAGGCTTATCGGCCCCTCACCGGGGTTGGGAATCGTCAACGGCGATGCCTCCCCTCTAGAAAGGAGTCGAATCTGATCGCCGGCCAGAGCCGAATTCCAGATGGCCACTTCATCCAACAGCCCGTCGAAAACCAACCGGGTAAAGTCGCCAAGGCTCGTGCGATGCTCGGGTGCATTGCCATCGGCTCCGAAACCCGTGAAGGAACCATTGGCATCGGTAAAATCGAGACCCGCACCAGGCACTTTCAACTGACCGCCCTCATTGCCCGCACCGGTGTAGATTGTGTCGGCGATACCATCGACGTAGGTCGTGATCACGTCGTTTTTCAGAGTCGCGGCAACGTGCGTCCAGACGGCCTCCGGCCCGATGGACACATCCTGGTTTCCCTGGATGTCGTGAAAGGTTTCAGCAGCATCGTTGGCCTCATCATCATCAGGAGAGGAAGAAATCACCCCGGCGTAAACGTGCCCGTTCTGCACCCCGAGACTAACCCCCGAGCGATCACCTCCGTTGGCGGTCAGATCACGTTTGATGCTGAGAAATGAGCGCTCGGATCTTCCTGTCACTTTCACCCAGGCCGCCAAAGAGTATTGATCGCTGATACCGAAATCCACACTCGGAAGTCTTACGTAGTCGTCTGCCTTGCTCAGATCCAGGGAATGGGAACCGCCATTGGGCGCAGCATCCCCGCTGAAACCGGCATTCATTATGGATTCGGCATGGTGGTTGCCCGTCTGGTCCTCGACGCTTTCGTCATCAAAGCTCCAATAGGAAACTGGCAACACAAACTCTGCGCCCTCATCTTCGAAGCCGATCCCATTGGCCAGATTCGTCCACTTTTCACCGGATTCGAATTCTGCCGTTCTCCAATCTTCCGCCACGGCGACATCGCCGACATAGACCTCCATTGGATCAGCTTGTTTGATCAAGGCGGTCGTCACCGCTCCCGAAGCCCTGCCGTAGGAAATATCCTCAAATTGCTCCGGGAAATCAGTTTCCCCGAACTCCGAAACGACCGTCATGCCATCCGGTCTAACCAGAGCCAGATAATCGCCGCTACCGTTCAATCTGAAATCGGTGTGAAGGTCTCGGTCCTTTCCTGATGCAAATACGAGCAAATGCCCATTGGGGGCCAGGGCCGCATGATCGGGAAAGGTCCAGCGCGTGAGGTCCTCCGGATCATCCGTGAGAAACCATCCATTGAGGGAAATCTCATTCTGCGTAGGATTGAACAATTCAACCCAGTCGGGTGAATCGCCGTCTTCATCGCGAAGGGTGTTGTCATTGCGCGCCATGAACTCCGTGATGATGGGACTTCCAGTGGACTGCTCGCCCGCCATGCGAATGACACGATAAAACAGGGCCTGATCGCCTTGCTCCTCGCGATCGATCACATGGGAAAGGTCTCCGGCTCCGATATAGTTCGCACCCGGGACATCGTCCCATTTTCTAAGATTGTTGGACACCTGGACCTTGTATTGCCGCCCTTCCTCGGCCTTCCAGGTAAGCACTGCTTCGGAACTCGAAGCCCTGATCGCCAGCTCCGCATCAAACGATCCCGCTTCTTGAGCACGGACGATCCAGGGAAGAATCGCAATGAAGAGAGTGCTGAGTGCTTTCATGAAGATTCGAATCGTGACTCGAAAAAGCCCTTGCCAAGTTGCCGAGCATCGGGAGACTAGGAAACGCTGCTAGTACGATCGAGTCCAAATTCCGGTTTAGAGGTCTTCGTTCCGGGGCGTCAGGACTTGTTTTCTAAACAGTAATTGGGTTTGCCCAAGCGCCTGACTTCATTATCGACTAGCAGCACTTTCGTGTACAGGGACCCGTTCCAGAAGGCATCGTTGGTTTGCAATCACTCTGATAAGACGAGCACACGATAAAAACGTGCCAGTTGGCCTGCGAGGGTAAGATCGGTGAACTCGGTTTCAGCACCATTGCTGGCGGGAATGTCTGTCTGTAACACTTGCCAGCTGTCGGAGAGGAGCGTTTCGCTGAATTGCACTTCGTAGCGTTTCCCGGGCACACTCTTCCAGGTCAATATGAATTCTCCGGAATCAAAGAGGTTGGAAGCAGCTCTGAAGAATGACGAGGAGTCATTCGGATCGGTTCCAGCCAGGATTTCATCCGTGTCGGAAACACCGTCGTTGTCTGAATCCTGTCCGGGATTGACGACGCCACCATCACGACCCGCGACCGCTAACGGAGTAACGCCTTCGGCCAGGCGTTTCACATCGTCTGCTAACAGTGCGCCATTCCAAACGGCGACCTCGTCAATCAATCCGTTGTAAAAAAGACGGGTGAAATCGCCAGCGCTATCGCCGTGTTCCGGAGCATTGCCATCGGCGCCGAAACCTGTGAAGGATCCTCCCGGATCATCGAAATCGAAGCCGGCGCCCAATACTTTGAGTTGGCCATCCGGATTGCCCGCCCCGGCATAGGTCGTCTCGGCCACGCCATTGATGTAAATGGTGAGCTTGTCGTTCTTGACCGTCGCAGCGAGATGAGTCCATTCATCGGCCGGCACGGCGCTGTCCGATTCGATATCATGGAAGGTGCTCCCACCGTTCGCCGCGTTGTCTTCGGCGCCGGAGATGATGCCGACATAGGCCTTTCCATTCTGGACTCCAAGGCTGATGCCCGTGCGATCGCCGCCGCCACTGGTGAGGTCACGTTTGACACTGAAGAAGGAACGCTCCGAATCCGTGTACTTCACCCAGGCCGCGAGGGTGAACTCATCGACAATCCCGTAGTCGTAGGCAGGCAGGGTGACATAATCTTTGCCATTGGTTAAGTCGAGGGCAAAGGCCCCGCCGCCTGGTGGCGTGTCATTGCTGTGGGTGGCTTCGTTGATCGCGAGACCATCGTTAGGGCCGGCTTCGTCTTTGGCCGAGGCACCATCATTGAAACTCCAGTAGGAAACCAGTTTTTCCGCCGCTGGAAGATTGGCTCGATTCAAGAGATCGGCCGGTGTGTTGCCGTTTACGAGAAACAGGATGTCTGCGGGACTGAGAGCTCCCCGCCAAACGGCGACATCATCCAATAGACCATCGAAATGCGCGGTGTCATTGTCATCGTTGCCACCCGGATTGCGGCCATCGGCGCCTAGGCCACTGAAGGAGCCATTGCCATCCACGAAATCAATGCCACGCCCGCGCCCGGCTTCTTTGATTTGCCCGTCCGGAGATCCGTCGCCGCCGCTTCCATAGACCGTTTCGGCCACGCCATTGACAAAGAGCGTGATGAATTCGTTTTCAAACGTCACCGCCACATGTGTCCACTCATCGGGGTTCACATCCACGCCGTCCGTGGTGGTGATGTCGTGGAAATTGTTTGCTCCGTTCGCTTCATTGTTATCGCCGCCGGAGATGTGCCCTGCGTAAACTTCGCTCCCCGCCAATCCCAGCGCGATCCCGGAGCGATCGCCTCCCGCACTGGTAAGATCTCGTTTGACGGCAAAGAAGCGGCCGGAGCCTTCACCGTTGCGCTTCACCCAGGCCGCGATGGTGTAGGCATTGCTAATGCCGTAGTCGGTCGGCGGCAGAATAACAATGTCCTCACCATTGGTCAGATCCAGAGCGCTGCCATCGCCGGAGGGCGTATCGCTACTGAAATTGGCCCCCTTGATCTCAGCCGCGTTGTTGTCTCCGATGGCATCGGTCACGGTCGCCCCGTCGTTGAAATCCCAATAGGCGGCAAGCCGCGAGGCCGCTGGCGGCGGTCCACTGGCGGCATCGTTTGGATCAGATCCTTCGGCGATCTCGATCTTGTCGTCGGAACCATCGCCGTCTGTGTCGGATTTGGTTGGATCCGTTCCGTGGGTGTTGACCTCTTCTCCATCGGTCAACTGATCACCATCACTATCCTTTGCGAGCGGATCGGATCCCATCGTGATCTCCATACCGTCGTTGAGACCATCCTCATCGCTGTCCGGCTTGTTGGGGTCTGTATTGGCGGCAAACTCGGTCGCATTGCTGGCCTCATCGCCATCCTCATCGCCATCGGCCGCTTTTGTGAGGTCACCGAAGTTGGCGTTTTCCCAGGAATCGAGCAACCCGTCCGCATCGGTGTCGTTGGGATCAACGCCACCATCGCCACCTTCACTTTCGATCTCGATGGGCGTTTCACCTTGAGCAAGCCGGGCAATGGACTCGGCTGTCAGGGCGTTGGACCAAACAGCCACTTCATCGATGAGGCCGTTATAGAACAAGCGGGTGAAATCGCCCGCACTATCCGCGTGTTGCGGCGCATTGCCGTCGGCGCCAAAGCCCGTGAAGGAGCCACCCGGGTCCTCGAAATCCAGCCCCGCCTCCAGCACTTTCAACTGACCCTCCGTCGTTCCGGCCCCCTTGTATTCCGATTCGGCCACCCCATTGATGAAGATGGTGACCTGATCATCCTTTAATGTGGCCGCTACGTGGGCCCACTCACCGGCTGGAACGTCGGTGGCCGATTCGATATCATGAAAAGTGGTACCACTGTTTGCCGCATTATCTTCTGCGCCAGAGGTCACGCCGACATAGACTTTACCATTCTGCACCCCAAGGCTGATCCCTGAGCGATCGCCGCCGCCGCTTGTCAGATCGCGTTTGATACTGAAGAACGAACGTTGTGAATCGGTGTAGTTGACCCAGGCCGCCAGGGTGAATTCATCGACGATTCCGTAGTCGTGCGCGGGCAGCGTAACGTAATCCTTCCCATTCGTCAGGTTCAAGGCAAAGTCGCCGCCTCCGGGAGGCGTGTCAGTGCTGAAGATGGAGCCGTCCGGGAAGTTGAGGAAGTCAATGGCATCGTTCTCACCCTTTTGATCTTCGGCGGTGAGGCCATCGTTGAAGTTCCAGTAGGAAACTAATTGATTGGCCGGCTCTGATGGTTCGGCCACAGCGGCCGGAGTTTCGCCATTGGCCAAACGAGTCACATCCGAGGGTTGCAGAGGCGCATCCCAAATGCCGATTTCGTCTAACAGTCCGTCATAATATAGCCGCGTGAAGTCGCCGGCGCTGTCGGCATGCTCAGGACCATTGCCGCTTGCCCCGAAGCCGGTGAAGGATCCGTCCGTATCGATAAAATCGATACCACGACCGAACGTCATTTCGCTGCCGTCTTCAAGAATCCGTTCGCCGCCGCCTTTATACTCGGTCGCAGGCAGTCCGTTCAGATACATGACCAACTGATCGTCACCGAAGGTCGCGGCAAGATGAACCCATTCATTCGGCGGGACTTCCAGGTCCGAAGTGATATCCCTGAAGTTCGGACCGGTGCCATTCGCCGCATCATCTCCGACCTCGTCCGGCTCCGCATCGGCCTTCTGTGAGGGGGCACTCGGTATGATGCCGATGAAGAACAGGCGATTCGCATCAATACCGAACGTGATTCCCGCCCGGTCGCCGCCGCCACTGGTAAGGTCTTGCATGACGGTGATGGCGCCGCGTTCCGAACTCGTGTAGTTGACCCAGGCTGAGATCGTGAACTCGTCGGTGTCATCAATGCCGAAATGTCCCGAAGGTAGAAGCACATAGTCTTTCCCGTGCGAGAGATTCAGTGCTCGACCCGCTCCGCTGGGGGTGTTGGCGCTGAAGGTGGCGCCAACAATCTTTTCTGCATCAGCGTCGCCTGCTTCATCCGTCACCGTCCCGGCATCAAAGGACCAATACCCTTTCAGGCGTTCGTTGGGCAACGGCGGAACATCAGTGGGATCAGTGGGATCACTTTCTTCAGCGATTTCAAAGTCATCACTGGCGCCATCGCCGTCGGAATCGGCGTTGAGCGGGTCGGTCAGGTGGACATTGATCTCGTCTCCATCGGTCAGGCTATCGCCATCAGAGTCGGCCAGAGCAGGATTCGTCTTGTACTCGTTGATTTCGTCGGGGTCATTCAGACCATCGCTATCGCTATCCGCCAGGCTTGGATTGCTGCCGTGGGTGTTCGCTTCCACGCCATCCTCAAGCCCATCACCATCCGAGTCTTTGTTATCCGGATCGCTGCCATAGGCAAACTCGTCTGCATTGACCAGTTGGTCAGCGTCCCCGTCGCCCTCACCACTTTCCACCAGGCCGCCGAAGACCTCCTCCTCCCAGAAATCCGGAAGACCATCATTATCCGAATCGACGCCTACGACGATTCTACCCGCAGGCACGGTTCCCTCGTTGGTCGGATCCGTTCCATCCTCGGAAATGAACGACGCACCGGCCTGGACGGAATCAAAAAACGCCCAGTCATAGGGACCATCACCAAGGTCGGTCACGTTGGTGTCCGCGATGAAGAACTCGCCGACAAAGATCGTCTGGTCGAGAATGATCCGGCTTTCGAGGGACGAAATGGTCAGTCGCGAATCGGGGCTGTTGAGGTTGTAGTCGAGATCGAGAATGCCGCCATTGACGACAATGTTACCCCTGCCCAATGAACCGGCTTTGCGTCCTTCCAACAATCCACCGCGAATCTCCCAGCCGCCCGAGTAGTCATTCCCGTCGCCAAGCAGCCTGACAATTGAAGACCTCTCAAGACTGCCTTCTGCAGCTCTGCCCGATTGCAAAACTGTCAGGGGACCCGATCCCGTTATGACAGACGAAAGGTTCAGCGTCCGGCCTGCCTGGACCAGATCAACGGACGAAGCGGACAGCACCGAAATGGTGCCGTCCAGTCCGACGATGCGTTGCTCAAGCCCCAACCGTCCGCCCTCCATTTCCAGCCTGCCAATGGTCGATGTGCCCGCGTGGGCAAGGAGCAGCTGACTGCCTTCGCCTCGGAGGGTCAGGGAATCACCCGCGAATACCGGGGCCAACTCTTTCGGTGAACGCAGAATCTCTCCCATACCGGTGACGACAAGGTAATTCTCTCCTGCGACCGGAGGGTTTCCATCTGACCACGAACTTCCATCGTTCCAACTCATGTTCGGGTCGTTTGAAGCTGTGAGGGTGATTTCAGCGTTTCCCGTGATGATGGTGATGAGGAGCGTTGTTGCGAGACGATAGAATTGCCGAAGCTGATGGTTCATAGCAGAGTGGGTTTTTATGTTGATCGAACGACTTGACGATTTCATCGACGAGGCGTCTGCAAGTCAATCCAGAACCTTGCGTATTCGGGGTCAGTGTGTGTTTCTTAAGGTGCCTTCCTGCCTTTAAAACATATCCGCGTCAGAATGAGGCGGTGTCGCGGTCGGATTCATCTCGGGGTCCACCCCGTTTGCAAGAGCCGCTGGGATTGATAGCGCTGCCGAAGAATCTTCATCGGCATTCCGCAAGGTCGCACGCTCGACAACCTTCGGCCTTGGGCGCGGATCCGGTAGAGCAAAAAGGTTGGCGTCCGGCTTGGGCTCTGCCGGGACGATCGAATACCGGGCTCGGGATGAAGCTGTCACCGTCTAACGATTTTCGTTTTGCTGTTAGAGTCGTTGAATTCGAAAGCTCGCTCGGGAGGTTCCTTTTCTATTCTACCTGATTGTATTCGATAAAACCGGTGCTGACATCGCTGGTGTAAATGGTATGGCTGACCGGTCCGGCTTTCAGATCGATGCGGATCCGGAATTCGTCGGTCTCGGTGATGGCGTGAAGGGCTTCGGCTGGAGTCCCGGTCGCGCAGCTGTTCTCAACGGCCTGCAGGTCATTGTAGAAAATAGCGACGGCTTCGTCGTCGAATTCAGCGCCTGAATAGCCGATGGCGTCCATGATCCGCCCCCAGTAAGCCCTTCCTCCGTTCCAGGCACTTTTGACGAGGAGGGAGTTGGCCACCGCTTTGCCGGCGAGGCGGGCCTCTTCTTTGCTCCTCGCTCCCTCGATCTCAACCTCAACGAATTTGGTGACCCGCTCGCCGTCTTTGACCATCATTTTGGCCAATGATAGCAACACTTCTTCGAGAGCTTCGCCAAACAAGGTGGCGTCGGCGCTCCCTTCGGTGATGGCCGGGTTTTTGGCCTCGCCATTGGCCATGACGAGAACGGTGTCGTTCGTACTCATGTCGCCATCCACACTGATGCAGTTGAATGATTCCGACACGGCCTCGCTCGTGGCCGTTTGAAGCGCTTCCCGGCTGATGGCGGCATCCGTTGTGACGAAGCAGAGCATCGTCGCCATGGTCGGATTGATCATCCCGGCCCCTTTGGTCATTGCTCCGATCCGCACCGGCTTGCCTTGAATTTCGAATTCCACAGCGCGCATTTTCGGCCGGGTATCGCTGGTCATGATGGCCTCGGCGGCGGAAAGTCCTTCCTCCGCCTGCAGTGACCGGGCGAGCGGTCCGATCTTCGGCTCAATTCGCTCCATCGGCATGGGAGTTCCGATCACCCCGGTCGAACAAATAAACACCTGCGAGGGTTCGAGCTCCAGGGCCTCCGCCGTTTGGGTGGCCATTGAGAGCGCGGCGGCCTTGCCCGGTTCTCCATTACAGGCATTGGCATTTCCTGAATTGACGATGACGGCCTGGATGCGGCCATGTGCGAGATGCTTCTGCGAAAGGCGGACCGGGGCCGCCTTGACCCGGTTGGTCGTGAACGTGGCGGCCGCCACGGTCGGTTCAGCCGAGTGGATCAAAGCCATGTCCAATCGGGAGGCGGTTGGATCCTTGATCCCACAGGAGATGGCTGCGGTGCGAAAGCCGCGTGGAGCCACCACGCCAAGTTTTTCGATTTCGATGAGAGGAAAGGATGAAGCCATAGAATGGAATTCGGGTAATAGCTACCAACCGCGGACCTCCGGCGCAATGTCACTTTTTCCCGCCCATTGTTTGGGACCGGGTGAAGTCTGTGCTAACGAAGAGGATGCTGTTGGAGATGTGCATCGATTCGGTGGAAAGCGCCATTGCTTCGGAAGCGGGTGGCGCCCAACGGGTGGAATTCTGCGCCAACCTTCTGGAGGGTGGCACCACCCCGAGCCTCGGTGCGATCAGGGAAACGAGACGTCGGATCGAGATCGATCTTTCCGTCATGGTTCGGCCCCGGGGCGGAGATTTTCAGGCTTCGGCCGAGGAATTCGCCGTCATGAAGGAAGACATCCGCATCTTCAAGGAAGAGGGGGTCAATTGCCTTGTTTTTGGTTTGTTAGATTCCGACGGCCGGATCGATGAGGAAAAGACGGCCGAGCTGATCGCCTTGTCGCGACCCCATGAAGTCACCTTCCATCGGGCCTTCGACATGACCTGTGATCCTTTCGAAGCTTTGGAGACCCTTCGGCGTCTGGGCGTGGACCGGATCCTGACCTCGGGCCAGGAGCCTTCGGTCCTCGAGGGAATGGATTTGATCAAGGAATTGCACCAAAGGGCCGGGGACGACCTCGTCATCATGCCTGGATGTGGCATCACGCTGAAAAATGCGGAAAAGATCATTCGCGAACCGGGGGGCGCGGAAGTGCATGTTGCCTCGCCCGAAGCGGAGGAGAGCAGGATGGTCTATCGCAACGACCGGGTTTTCATGGGCACGGCCCTGCGTTCCGAGGAATACTGCCGTTACCTGACCAGGGCCGATGGGGTGCAGGCCTTCCGGGGAATTCTAAACGGAATCAAACACTGAGCCCATGGTCGTTGGTTTGTTGGATTACGGCGCGGGGAATCTGCACAGTGTGCAGACGGCCCTAGAAGATTTGAAGGCACCCGTCCGCCTGGTCAGGGACGAGACGGGGCTCGATGGCCTCGATGCCCTGGTCCTCCCGGGGGTCGGAGCTTGTGTGGATTGCGTTCGCAACCTCAAGGACAAGGGTTTGTGGGAACCGTTGAGAGACTGGTTGCAGGCCGATCGACCTTATTTCGGGATCTGCCTCGGCTACCAGATCCTCTTTGACCACAGTGATGAATTCGAGGGGGTTGAAGGGCTTGGGTTTTTGAAAGGCCGGGTCGTCCGTTTTCCTATCAATGAACTCAAAGTTCCCCACATGGGATGGAGTGCGATCCGACCCGTTGATCGAGCTGATCCGTTGTGGGCCGGGCTTCCTGAAGATCCCTACGTTTATTTTGTCCACTCCTACTACCCCGCACCGGAAGATCCGGGAATCGTTTCCTCAACGGCCAGCTATGGCCTGGATTTTGCCGCAAGCGTGCGGAAGGGAAATGTGGTGGCCACCCAGTTCCACCCGGAGAAGAGTCAGGCACTGGGGTTGAAGATTCTGAGGAACTTCATCGAGAGCCTTAGAAGATCCGGTTCCGGTTTGGGGTTCTGTTAGAACGTTCCCCGCAGATCGGGATGTCCCGGTGGCCGTTTTTTGATCTCAACCCTTCGGTTCAAGGCTTGTTCTTCAATCGTTCCATTCGGATTCACGATGGGTCGGCTTTTGCCCATGCCTCTGACCCGGATTCGTGCGATTCGGTCGGCGGAAAAATCGAGAGATTGGGTGAACCAGTTCCGCACAGCAAGCGCCCGTCTTTCACTCAGGTCCTGATTATAAATGGCCGTGCCCGTCGTGTCGGTATGACCTTCAATGATGAAGATGGACTCCGGGCTTCGCATGATCAGAACTCCCAGTTTCATGAGGCTCAACTTGGCCGTCTCCTTCAGGGTGTCCTCGTTATAACCGAAGATCAGATCCGTCGGCATGAGAATGGGTTTGTTGGGGTCGACCTTCATGCCGGGATTGTCGAAGGCTTCGTCGAGGCCGGTGAAGCCCTCGGGAACGATTTCACTGTCGCCGCCTTTTCCTTTGAGGCTGGCGGCGGCTTCGCCTGCTGTGTCGTCGATCTGATTCTCCATCAGTGAGTCAATGGAAATGCGGGGTTGTTCATCCGAGACCGCGGCTTCAAGTGAGCGGATCCGGTCATTCAGTTCCCGGGTCAGGGCCTCACTCGAATCCCGGGCCGAAGCGGCCAGCGCTGCTTCGATGTTGATTCCGGCCGGTTCTCCAGCGCCTCCAAAGGGGACGGACGGGGTGTCGACGGAAGGCGAGAGATCCGCATTGTCGAGGGGAAATTCCTCCGGGAGGTCTACGACGACCGGCGTTTCGAAACTGAGGGTTTCTTCAGGTTCGACCGGCGTTGGCTCATCCGCTCGGCTCAAGGCCTCAAGATCCTGAGGGTTGTCGAGGACCCGTTTGTCATAGGTCACATCCTCGACCCGGAATTTCTGGGCCGTAAGGAGGAGATCTTCGATGGGTTTCGGGAGTTCGACCGAGATCTGAGCGAAAACCAGGTAGAGGACCCCATGGACGGCGATCGAAAGCACCACAGCGAGGAGGATCCAGACCGAGAGCCGGCTGCGGCGCTTCTTTCGGTAGCGCCTGGAAAAGCTGTAAGAGGAGGTGGGTAGAGGGGAGTCCATGAGGAGGCCGGTCAAAAGACTGGTTTCAGAGTCGGGGATCGGTGTTTAAATTCAACCCCCATCGGATTTCGCGAAAAAAAAAGAAATTCATGAGGACAAAACACTTCAAAAAACTAAAGAAATTGCTTGAAAAGGGGTGCTGAAAGCCCGTATTCTCCCTAAACGTGTGGTCTGTTTGACGGCTTCACGATATTATCAATTCGAAAAAATTCCTGGAAACACTCAACGAATGAAAAAGATTTTTCTGACCGTATCGGCATCCAGCGTCCTCCTTTTCGGGAGCGCAGGAGCGCAGGATTTGGGGACCTTGGTCGCCAACCAGGGCGATTGCAAAGCAGTGGCCTCCGTTGTTGAAGCTTCTCTCGCTAAGGCGAAGAAATCACAGATTTATGACTTGGTCAGCTCAGCTGTCCAGGGCAAGCCTGCTTGTTCTTGCGAGATCGTTACGGCCGCTATCGTGGCTACCGGTGCGAGCAGCAACAAGGGCAAGTTGACTTCGATCCTGAATGGAGCGCTTGATGCGGCTCCCGATCAGGCCAACACGATTGCTGAGTGTGCGACGGCGGCAGCTCCCGGACAGAGTGCGACGATCGAAAGTGTTCTTCAGGAAAAATATGGCAGCACGACCGACGCCTCTTACGGAGGCAAAGGAAAGAGTGCCACCCTACCGACCACATTGAGCCGGGGTTCGGATGGATCCGATAACCTTGAAGGTCCGGGTACCTGGGGTGACAACCTGGCATCAAGCGCCTGGGCCCCTGTTTACCTG
>JBCCIR010000119.1:0-17274 GCA_039028175.1 Verrucomicrobiota bacterium | reverse complement strand
TTGGGTAAGGCCTTGGTGGGCAAGGAATTGGGAGAGGAAGCCGAGATACCGGCGGCGGAAGAGGGGGCACCGCCGCGGGTGGTGAGGATTGCGGGGATTGAGAAATATGCGGCAGGGGCGGGGGCGTAGGCTCGACTGACTAAAAATTCCAGAAATTTCGAACTTTTTTATATCAAACTAACCTTAACTTCAGTATTCTAGAGAAATATCCGGCCATGGCAGAACTGACGATTGAATCGATTCACGGGAGAGAGATTTTGGATTCGCGGGGCAACCCGACGGTGGAGGTTGATGTGACCTTGGGGGGAGGGGCGACGGGTCGTGCGATGGTGCCGAGTGGTGCGAGCACGGGCGAGCATGAGGCTTGGGAACTGCGTGACGGGGACAAGGGCCGATATTTGGGCAAGGGCGTGCAGAAGGCGGTGGCGGCGGTGAACGAGCGGATTGCGCCGGCCTTGAACGGGATGGATGCGAGCGAGCAGAAGGCGGTCGACCAGGCGATGATTGATTTGGATGGGACGGCGAACAAGAAGGAGTTGGGTGCGAACGCGATTTTGGGTGTTTCGTTAGCGACCGCGCATGCGGCGGCGGCGGCTTCCGGGTTGCCGCTTTACAAGTATCTTGGCGGTGACGAGGCGACGGTGTTGCCGGTGCCGATGATGAACATTGTGAATGGCGGCGAGCATTCGGATGCTCCGATTGATTTCCAGGAGTTCATGATCATGCCGCGGGGCGCGAAGAGTTTTCGTGAAGCGTTGCGATGTGGTGCGGAAGTATTTCATGCCTTGAAGGCGGTGTTGCACGATCGGCATCTTTCGACGGCGGTCGGTGACGAAGGTGGATTTGCTCCGAACTTGGAATCGGCGGACGACGCGCTGGCGGCGATTGCGCAGGCCGTCGAGAAGGCGGGGTATTCCCTGGGAGACGAGGTGGCGATTGCCTTGGATGTGGCGTCGAGCGAGTTTTACGACGCGGACAAGGGGAAGTATGTCTTCAAGAAATCGGACGGATCGGAGCGTAGTTCCGAGGAAATGGCGGATTACTATGCGGAGTTGCAGGAGAAGTATCCGATCATATCGATCGAGGACGGTTGTGATGAGAACGACTGGGATGGGTGGAAGCATTTGACGGAAAAGATCGGCGACCGGACGCAATTGGTCGGGGATGATTTGTTTGTGACGAACGTTGATTTCCTGCAGAAGGGGATCGATTTGGGAGTGGCGAACTCTATTTTGGTGAAGGTGAATCAGATCGGCTCGCTGACGGAGACCTTGAGCGCGATTCAGTTGGCGGCGGACAATGATTACACGTCGGTGATCAGTCACCGTTCGGGTGAGACGGAGGACTGCACGATTGCGGATATCGCGGTGGCGACGAACGCGGGGCAGATCAAGACGGGTTCCTTGAGTCGATCGGATCGGATTGCGAAATACAATCAGTTGTTGCGGATCGAGGAGGAATTGGGTGATGCGGCGGTGTATGGCGGGAAGATGAAGGTTTAGTCGAGAGGTGTTGGGAATTTGATTTTGAAGCGACAGGGAGGAGTAAATTGAGACGGGGTTCGTATCATGCGCTGGACATGGACGATGAAGGGCGTGGTCCCGACATTTGGCAGCGGCTGAGCCGGGTGTTGTTTGCCGTATTTCTCCTGGTGTTGATGGCGGGCGTTTTGTCGATGTTTTGGCCGCAGATTGATCGTCACCGGGAGTTGGACGCGCAGTTGACGCGGTTGACCGTGGAGCGGGACGAAGCCTTGGCGAAGCGGGATTTGTTGGCGTCGCGGTTGGAGTGGCTGCGCACGGACGCGCAGTATCTCGAGACGATTGCGCGGGACCGCTTGGATTTGTATCGGGACGGGGAGACCGTGATCCGGATTGATCGCGGCGAAGTGGTGTCGCCGTAAGGCTGGGAGACTAGGAGGTCTCCGCGGTTTCCGGTTCTTCTTCGTCGGGGGCTTCCGCGGGTTGGGGGACGGGGACGGAGACGAGGGTTTTGCGGGTGACGGGCATGGTGCCGGCCATATTTAATTTTGCGGGGGCGGCGATGGCTTTTTGGCGTTCGGCGTCGATCTCGATGTTTCCGTAAACGAGCGGCATGAGCGTGAAGCAGAGTTGGTAATCTTCGAGGCGTTGGACATGGAAGGGGGTGGCGAAGAGGGCGCGTCCGTTGCCGTCGGCGACGAAGGTATCGCCGATTTGATATTTTTCCGAGGCATCGCCATTGGTGGGGAGGATGGCTTCGACGATCATTTGGGGGAAATCGGGATCGAAGGCGCGGACGACCTGGCCCTTGGGGAAGATGTCGTCCTTGGTGAGATCGCGCACGTAGTAGACTTCGAATTTGCCGCGGAGGTAGTCGATGCGGGCGATTGCGTCTTTGTAATTGCGGACGTAGGCGCGTTTGAGGAGGGCGTTGGCGGTGGAGAGTTGGGTGGGGCTATAGGGGTAGTATTTGGTGTAGAGGGCTTCCGAGCTGAGGAAGCGGCCGCGCGGGGCGGAGTAGATCGTGTAGTTTTTCGGGGGACTGAGTTTGTCGAGTTTGACGAGGAAGTTGTAATTGAAGGCGCGCTCCGGGTAGCCGAAGACGTAGAGGGAGAAGGTCCAGATGGCGACGTTGGCGGCGACGAGGAAGCAGATGATGACCGTCCAGATGACGAGGGAATTGAGGCGCCGGTTTCCCGCGCGGCTTTTCATGGCGCGGCTGACGGTTTCCCTGCTGCTGGTGAGGAAATCGGTTTCCAAGGACTTCAGGTATCGGCTGTGGATTGGTCTGCGGTGTCGGTGCTGCAGACGGAACCGTCTTGAGCGGGATCGTATTCGGGTTCTTTTCCTTCTTCGGCGGCCTCGAAGGACGAACCGCAGCCGCAGGAGCGGGCGGCGTTGGGGTTGTTAATTTTGAATCCGGCGTCGGTGAGGGAGTCGTTGTAATCGATCTGGCAGTCTTTGAGCAGCTCGAGGCTTTCCGGTGAGACGTAGAGGTGGGCGCCGTCACAGGGGATCGCGTGATCGCCATCGTGGGCGAGATCGACCTTCATGGCGTATTGCCAACCGGCGCAGCCGCCTCGTTCGACGGAGAGGCGCAGGCCGTGGTCATCGCCTTTGCCGGAGCTTTCGATGAGTTCGTGAAGATGTTTGACGGCGTTTTCGGTAACCGTAATCATGCCTTGAGGAGACGTTACCAGAGAGGCGCGGCAGGGTCAACCGGCGCGCCGTGTTGGAGGAGTCGCGCGGGGGAGAAGATCGTCTTTGGGAGCGTCGAAGAGATTCATGGCAAAGATCAAATTACTTCCGGACGACTTGGTGAGCCAGGTGGCGGCGGGCGAAGTGATCGAGCGACCGGCCTCGGTGGTGAAGGAGCTGGTCGAAAACAGCATTGATGCAGGGGCGCGAAAGATCGAGGTCGTGGTGAATCGGGGTGGGATATCGTTGATTCGCGTGGTGGATGACGGGGAGGGGATGAACCGGACGGATGCCTTGTTGGCGGTGGAGCGTCATGCGACGAGCAAGATTGCGACGAAGGAGGACTTGGCGGCGATTTCGACCCTGGGATTTCGGGGGGAGGCATTGCCGAGTATCGCGAGTGTGTCGCGGTTTCGGTTGTCCACGCGCGAGCGCGAGGCATTGAGTGGGACGGCGATCGAGATCAATGGGGGGAAGTTGAGCGGGGTGAAGGACAGCGGGGATGCGCCGGGGACGCAGATCGAGGTGCGGTCTTTGTTTTACAACTTGCCGGCGCGGCGGAAGTTTTTGCGGACGGAGAACACCGAGTTCAGTCATGTGGAGCATCAGACGCGGGTGCAGGCGATCGCACATCCGGAGATTGCCTTTACCTTGGTGCGAGATGAGCGGGCGGTCTTTCAGTTGCCGGCGACGAAGCGATTGATTGACCGGGTGCGAGGGTTGGTGGGGAGCGAACTGGCGTCGGAGTTGATTGAAGTGCCGCGTGAGGAGCGAAACGGGGTCACGATCTGGGGGCAGATCGGGCGACCGGGGATCGGGCGTTCGAATCGGAGTCAGCAGTATGTGTTTTTGAACGGGCGACCGGTGGAAGCGCCATTGTTGCAGTATGCGTTGCGGGAGGGCTATCACACGGCCTTGATGAAGGGGCAGTATCCGGTGACGTTTTTGTTTTTGGAGATGGACCCGGGCGAGGTGGATGTGAATGTGCATCCGGCAAAGCGGGAAGTGCGGTTTCGTGATGGGAACGGCGTGAAGGCGGCGGTGGTGGAAGCGGTGAGCCGGGCGGTTTTGGAAACGCCGGCGGGACCGTTTGCGCGTGGAGGGAGCGAAGAGGAAGCGGGGGGCGCCCGTGTGGGTGGTTTTGCGGCGGAAGTTTCGCCGGGGGCGGGGGGAGGATTAGCGACGGTACCGGAGGGGGCGGCGGAGGCGGTGTTGATTCCGGAGGGGGAGACGCGCGCGTTGCGGCAGGATTGGGCGGACGGGGGGTTGGCGGGATCGTCGCAAGGGGCGGCCACGGAGCCCGCGCTGGTGCCGACGGCGAGTCCACCTTCGGTGGCGGCGGCGGGTTCGGTAGAGGGAGAGGGGATACGGGCGTCGATTGAGGATTTTCGGATGCTGGGGGTGTTGGGGAAGTTGTATGTGTTGTTGGAGAGTGCGGAGGGGATGGTGTTGATGGATCAGCATGCGGCGCATGAGCGGGTGTTGTTTGAGGAGATGCGGCGCCGGATGGAGACGGAAGGGGTGCCTTCGCAGCGTTTGTTGATTCCTTTGACGATCGAGTTTGATCCGAAGGAATTTGATTTGGTGCGGCAGAACCTGGAGACCTTGCAGCGGTTGGGGATCAGCGCGGAGGAGTTTGGGGCGAACACCTTGAAGGTGGACAGTTTGCCGACTTTTTTAAAGAGCGATGAGAAGACTGCGTTTGTGAACCAGGTGGTGGAGGAGTTGAAGAGCGAGAGCGCGCGGACGTCATCGATGCGATTGGGGGAGGACATGGTGGCGACGACGGTGTGCCGACATGCGGTGAAGGCGAACGATCCGCTGCACGAGGCGGAGTTGATGAAGTTGTTGGAGGATTTGTTGGCGTGTGAGATGCCGTATTGTTGTCCGCATGGGCGGCCGACGTTGATTCAGATGACGTATGGGGAATTGGAGCGGCGGTTTGGGCGTAGGGTGCCTTGATCCGTTGACCCGTTGACCCGTTGGCCCGTTGGCCCGTTGGCCCGTTGACCCGTTGACCCGTTGACCCGTTGACCCGTTGACCCGTTGATCCGTTGATCCGTTGATCCGTTGACTCGGTGACTCGGTGGGGGGCTTTACTTTGGGTGAGGGCGTGGGTTAGAATAGGTGGGGGAGTTTTGTGGAGTGAAGGGAAGGCGATCGGTGAGAATGGTGGCACGCGGCTCTTTGAGCGGGGCGACCAGGGGCGGCAGCTTGTGTTGTTGAGACGTGGCGGAGACTTTTTTGGGCCTGAGAACGGGGGATATCAGGAGCTGAACCTTGGCTGACTATCAAGCTAACAAAGATATCGGTCTATCTTAAATTGATTTCCCGTATTGTCGGAGAATCCATGGGCCTACATGGTGTAGATATGGCAATCTATTCCTAAGTATCACCATTTGGATCGCCGAGCTATCGCTCGGCGGGTGTACTAATAAGACTGTTCTGCCAAAGAATGAAGACGATCGTCGCAATACTCTTCATCCTCGGGATTGGATGGGCATTGCTCGCATGGATGGTCGTTCTTCTTCCGATGGGCATCTTTATGCCCGAGTATCGGTATCAGTCTCACGACGTCGCATTCAGCCTTGTCGGTTCATTTCTGGGACTCACAGGATACTGGATTTGGTTCGGTTGGGGATACCGGTGGAAGACCGGTCGATATCCGTTGGTTTCGCCCCGGTCATTCTGGACAATTTCTCTCCTGAATCACGGTCTGTGGGCGGTCGCGATTCCCTTTGGATATGAGGAAACAGTTGCTGAGTTCTGGTCACACGGAGATACCCTTCCGTTTCGGAGCTGGATCGTTGTAAACATTTCTGTCGCGTTGATTGGATTCTTCACCGAAGGCGGAACCCCGAAGTGTCGAAACAACAAGGCAGAACAAGCGCATGGAGAGCAACGGCTGACCCGCCCCGAGTTCGAATGATCACCAGCAAATCCAACCCTTGTCCCGCACTGAACGCGCGCTCTCGGTCAGCCGCGCCTCATGCTTGACGTTAGTCCAGGAAACAAAGGCAAATGTCGATCGTCTATTCCCATGCCGACTATAATGCCGTATTGAACGCTCGGGGTGAGATCGAAGGCCTCCCGCTTGAGCGACTCCGGTTATCGATGCTCGCCTGCCCAACCGGGCGATTGGTTACATCCGATCCGCTGGCTTGCCCTGACATGCCGGCATTTACCACGAGTGTTGAGCCCGGCAGATATCCAGTAGACATCTTCATCGTTAAGACAAAGGCCTCTGGCTACCGCATCGCGCTCGCATGTCTCACGTTCTCAGAGGAGCCCGCGGTTAGCTGGCCATTGGCGCTCCGCGATGGTCAGAAATATGATGAATTGGAGGAAGGATCGTATTTTGGATTTCCTGTGGATGCAGGCTTGGCGTGCTTTCTCGATGAACAGACTCTTGCCTGCTATAATGAGTTCCTTGACGATTTCGCTGATAGGGAACCCCTCGGGAACGTGTGGGACGATTACTTCGCTGATCTATTTCTCGCGAATGCTCGTGATCTCAACGACCGAAACGATATTGGTGACTGGCTCGATTTTCATCTTCCGAAATCCAAGGAACATAATATGGCGATGTTCGCTTCAGGGATGGGGGACGGGATATACCCCACTTATTGGGGAGAATCAGCCTCTGGATCCCCGACGCACCTTGTCATTGACTTTCATGTTGTGCTGCTCCCGGAAGAAGAAACCTCCTCGAGTACCACAGAACCAACGAAGGACTAACAAGTCGCGGATGATCAACTGGCTGCCTGCGCCGAGTCGAAAGTCCCATGCCCATCCAACCATCAACCCCCAAGTCGGAGCGCGCTGTCAGCAGGCAGTGACATCTCTTTGACATTCTGCCTTAGAAATAGTCCACGCCTATGAACATGCATATATGCCCCCATTGTGGTGAGCCAGGAATCTCGACGCTCCGAAAATGTTTCCTCGGGCCAGGAGCCCACACAAAGTGCAAGAAGTGTGGAAAGCAGGTTGGTGTTCCCTATTGGTCGATTTTCACAATCCTGCCAATGATGCTTGGAGTAATTGCCGGCCCTCATTTGATATCAGACCCGACTTGGGTCGCGTTTTTCGCAACTTTCATGACACTTGCAACTTGGACTCTTTGGGAATCCTTCGTGCCCTTGCAGCGCAGATAAACGACGGGCAGAACAAGACGACGCTGGTATGCCCGACCCCGCCGCGAGTTGATGGACTTCCTTGATTCAAATCCTCAACCTCTCGTCGGGACCGCGCCCTCGGATCGGGCTACCAGGTCTCGGACGTTCTGCGAAGAAAGATGAATGAGATCCGGAACCTTTTGCGCGAGCACGAAGCAGCTTCGTTTCCCGACGGAATAGCCGGCGAAGAGATAGACGGTGAGTGCTTGGTGTCTCTGGATACATTCACTGCTGGATGCATTAGTACATTTGTTGAGAGTTCAGGGACCTTGGATTCTGAGCGGACGAAATGCCTGATCGGCTGTAGGGATGGTTTGATAATTGTCGTTCCGAAACTTACCGGTGAGGCGCGAGTATACTTCGATCGACTCCAAGAAATGTCCGAATTGGCACTCCGAGCGCTAGGAAGATGAACGCCGCAGAACAAGCGCACGGAGAGCAACGACCCGCCCGCCCCGGGTTCGAATGATTCATCCTAGTTCCAACCCTTATCCTACATCGAGTGCGCGCTCCTGGTCAGCTGCGCCTCGTGCTTGACGTTAGGCTGAAATGGAAAGGAAGAGAAAGAAGCGGCTTCTGATATGGTGTGGTACGATTCTGGCCCTCACTACTGCGGCGGCTATCTACTGCGAGTTTAGAGTCACGTGGAACCTAAGCCAAATGATGAAGGTGATTGGTCGAGCTCACATTCAGGACTATGATGCGTTTGAGCCTGATTTTCGCGAACACAGCAAAGATACCCACGAATTCGCTCTCCGATTCCTTCCACCCTATGGATGGATAGCCCTCGCAAGGATCGAGCACAAGAAGAATGCCATTTTATATGCATCCGAGAATTTGAGCCTTCCTGAGGGCGAGCGCTTTAAAGATGATCCAAGAACCAAAAAGTACGGCTTTGACCCCGCGGAACGTAGCGATGATCAGATTACAAGACGTCTCATGGAGAAACACTTGTGGTAATAATACGCAAAATTTTATAGCCTAACAACGCGTGGCACCCAATCCTCACCCGCTGTGCGTTTTTCCCCGGCTTTTCGCGACTTCAGAGCATAAATTTCAACCAGCACTGTCCGCCAGGTGAGGATTGGTGCACTTTTACGTTAGCCGATGAAAAACCTAGTCCTCGGTATGATGTTGATGATGACGTTTGTGGCCTGCGATCAAGGGCAGACCATCAAAGGGGCGAGTGACGAGTTCCAATCGGCGGTTCCATTTCAAGTTACCCCTCTCGGGAAGGCAACGGATCAGCATCGCGAAATGGACTTGTACGACTATCAAGTGTCGATTGAAAACAATTGGAAGACTTCGCTGTTCTTCAGTTGCTCCACGCCGAAAATTCACTCTGACTACATCGTCAAGCGAAATCCGAATACGTTAAACTATATGACCATGGGCACGAACGGCGCCACTAACCTCAGCGGGCGAGGTGTAATGGGAGCGGGGCGTGCCAAGGAACTGAAGCAGGGGGATAGATTGACCTTTATCGTACCAATGCCAGTTATCCCTGGCCACGACCAACCAGGGGAATTCAAAATTCATATGACATTCTATATAGATTCAGACCTCCGGCAGGGACGAACCATGATCTCGGAGCCGGTCTCATTCGACCCAACCGGCTAACAAGGCGTCGTAGCCAATCCGCACCCGTTTGCGTCGACAGCTTCACATGAACCTCAACCTGGATTCCGATTCGAGCTGGCGGTGCCCGGTGTGGATCGGCTAGACTCTGACGTTCGGCAAATAAGATGAAGCGCGATGCTCGGAGCTCTACGAATCGAGGCTTGAGACAGCTGCGCTGGTTGAAGGGGCTCTACTTGGTGCTGTTGGTTGCGTTTTTGCCGGTATCACTCCTGCTTGGCGCTTTTGTCTCCGAGCAGCTGGGTGCGTTTACAGGATTTGCCTCAATAGGCGCTCTTTTTGTTATTGGTCTTCTAGAACAAACGAATCCTTGCCCACGTTGTGGCAACAGTTTCCATGTGCGGGAAGCAAAAGGGGGGGTCCGTGCTCTGGTGCAATCTCACTACCCGATGTTTAAGCTGCGGATTCTCGCTTTTTTCCAAAGAGCCGATCGATTTATCGGGCGGGGAGGGAAGTAAGGGGAGGAACGATTCCAGCAAACGCACTGCCGAACAAGCAGGTGCTACCAACAGGCTTCCTGCTGATGAGTCGAAAGCACCATGACGATTGCAACCTCAAGCTTGAAGTCGACGCGGCACTGCCGGTAGCCTGATCGTTAGTCTTAAAAATTGGTATGAAACTGATTTTGCTAACTATACTCTCACTTCTGCTGGTCGGCTGTTCCGACTCTGAAAGGGGCACTGTCCCGCTGGGCAAATGGATTGAGGTTTCGCCCGACGATCCTGAAGCGATCAAGGCGCTCCGGGCGATTAACCGATCTCCTCATTCCGTTCTTGTGAGCGCACGAATTAAAGCTGAGCAAGCTTTCATGCACTACGAGCTAATTTTTCGAAACAAGGATACCAAGTGGACGGCAAAAGTCGTGAAGGAGAGATTCAGGATGATTAACGTCAAGAAACTGCCTGACGGTAGTAGCGGCGGCACTCTTGTTCCAGCTGGCGATCACACCGACTACCAACTACAAACATTAACTTCAATCAGGGGCTCGGAAATAGAGGCCGGCAAAACGGGAGACGAACAAGGCGTCGATCCTAACGCCTGACACGCCCCGAGTCGAAATTTCGATGAGCCTTGAAGCCACCATTCGGAGCCGCGCCCCCGGTCAGGCGTAGGAGGACTTCGACGTTCGATCCAAAGATGAAGGCGCACATTATAGCGGCGATTGCTATCGGCCTCTCGACTGGATGGGCAGTTGCCGGCGATCTTGTTCTCCCTTATCGGTCATTTGGACCCCAAGTGATTGCTCACGAATTGATCGGGATGCAATGGTGGCGATGGCAGAATCATGGCGATAGTCAACCACGCGAGTACCCAATTAAAGTGGTCGTATACTGGGATACGTCGCTAGACGAAATCAAAAGGAAGTATCCGGTCAGCCGTGCGAACGAGGACGACTACCGATATGTGACGCGTGATGCCGCGATTAGTCACATACAGGACTCAATCAAAAAGCTGAAGGAACATGCGATTGAGACTTCCGATATGGAGGATGCCCTAGTCAAACTGCAAGCCACCGCCGTTCAGCCCCTTTCAAAGCCCGAGATCAGAGCCGCACTAGAGGACGCGCAACAGGACCTATCGAATGCTGAGGGGAAGGATGGATTCCATTTCTCCGCCAATGATCATGGTCAGATTTTCGTGGATGATCTGCCGATTTCAGATCACCAGTTCAGTGCGATTTGTCGAGAGCTAGCTCGGTTCGCGCCCGAGAACCCGATTCACCTATTCAGCTCAGGAACGATTTCCGCGAAACGTCACCACGAGATAGTCAGGCTGTCATCGGACGCGGGAATCAAGGTTGTCGTAAGTCACCCTGCCCCTTCGACAAAAACCGCAAAGACCGAACAAGGCGGTGCTGGACAACCGGCTACCCGCGGCGAGTCGAAATGATTTCCGTAGCTATAACTCTTAACCCGCAGTCGAAGGCGCGCCGCCAATAGCCGGTGCGACCACTTCGACGTTCTGCAAAAAATGTCCACAGGCTTAGAAACATACTTGAAGGGAATCCGTGATAGATTGCAGGGGCTAAAAGAAAAGAATCAACCGACACCGATCACTCTTAGTCACGACTCAGAACATTTGAAACTCGAAGGGATAAACAAAGAGAAAAAGAAAGACTCCATTCTATTCTCGTGGAACGAGATTGTCGGAGCGTATGCTTACAAGCTAGACCTATATACAGTCGATTGCATCTGCATCAAATTGGAGCTAACAGGAGGGCGAGAACTCAGTTTGAACGAAGAAATGATTGGGTGGCACTCATTGATCGAGGCGTTTCCAAAATATCTATCTGGCTTCAAAAAAATGGAAGATTGGTTCATGGAGGTTGCTTCTCCTGCATTTGAGACAAATCTCACAAAACTATACACGAAGGAGCAGAACCAGGCGAGATAGCCAACACCTAGGGTGCGCCTCGGCGTCGGCTACTCTATTTGTTCGGCTAAACAGAAATGGTCAAATCAACCTTCATTCTTTGCCTCGCTCTTGCAGCACCGACAGCCGGTGCGGATGAGTCAGAGTGGAAGACTATCAATCATTGGAAGACTTGGTTTGAATTTCGAGTTCCAGCCTCCTTCAAACAAGATCCGCAAATCTTCAAGGGTGAAGGACACAAGTGGGTGATTATCTTGAACCATCCCGACGGCAAGTTTTCTGTTTCTGGATCGCCCTACGGATACATTTCTCAGATCGATGGAGAGAGCCGCGGATTCAAATCAGCTCGAGACCTGTTTTTGGCCGACGAAATCGGCGTCGGTGCTCAAGTTGAACGAGAAGACGGATATGAGATTTATGTTCAACACACGAAGTCCTACACCCAAGCTTTCTTCATCCCAGCTAATCCAGACTGGGGTATGTCTTATCGCTGGCTTTTCTTCGAGTATCCAGAGGGGCAGCGCGAAAAATATGAGGAGTTGATCCGCAAGATTACCAAGAGCTACAAGCCCTCTGTCCCGGAACCAATTAATGCCGAACAAGACGCGGTAGAATGAACTCGGTGCGCTCGTCCTCTACGCTGTAACGTTCTACCAAAGAAAAACTGCGACCAATGAAAGTCAGACGCGCGAGCACCATCCTTGTAGCGGTCTTTGCGGCGATGCAACTCCCTGTGTTGGGGCAGAGGGTTGAGCCGGAGAAGGTTGAGATTGAAGACGGAGTGGAGTTGCATTTTGTCGAGAAGGGCGAAGGTGAGCCAATCATATTCATCCACGGCCTGACCGGTGACTACTCTGTATGGGATAGGCAAATCGAGGCGTTTTCCAAGGAAGGCTACCGCGCCATTGCCTATAGTCGCCGCTACAACTATCCGAATGAGAACAGACTTCGTCCCAATCACTCGGCAATTGTTGAAGCGACCGATCTCGCGGGGTTCATGCACGCGCTTGAACTGAAGGAGGCTCACATCGTGGGCTTCTCATACGGTGCCTATACCGCACTCTTCTTGGCCCTTGAGCATCCTGCCCTGGTAAAGAGCCTAACGTTGGCCGAACCGCCTATTGCTCCATGGCTCGCCGACTTGCCTGAAGCGCAATCAGACGCCGGGAAGGCACATTTGAAGAGGCTCCTCGAGACCGGGGTGATGCCGGCGAAGAGAGCATTCGAGGCCGGAAATGAAGAGGCTGCCATGCAAACGATGTTCAATTGCATTGCCGCGAAGGAATCGTTCGACCGGCTGCCGGAATTTGTCAAAGCGCGTTGCCGTCGGAACATCAATGAAATGAGGGCGCTCGTCACTTCGAAGGACACTTATCCTGACGTAGATCGTGACCGTATTCGTAAGTTTAGCGTCCCAACGTTGATCTTGTCTGGCAGCGAGAGTGAAGCTGTTGCGAAATATACCGACGTTGAATTGGAGCGATTGATCCCCAAGGAGTCCCGAAAACGTGTCGTGTTACAAGCGGCGACACACATCATGTGGGTGGAGCAGCCGGTGGCGGCCCGAAACGCTGTGCTTGGATTCATTCGTGAAAGGTAGTGGCCGGCGACAAATATCCAGGGTACGACAAGTGCCTGGAGAGCAAGCGGCTGACCCGCTCTGAGTTCAATTGACTCACTGCAATGACAACTCTTTTCCAGGATCGAGTGCGCTTTCCCCGTTGGCCGTGCCTCATGCTTGACGTTGAGTCCAAGAAGGGTGCTCGGGGGTGCCCAGAGGACCGAACCTTGCATTAAAACGTCTTGATGTTAAAGTGTCTCCATGGCCGTAACTGACAAGCCCACCCGATCGACGGTTTACCTGGACCCGGAGTTGCACCGTGCCCTGAAGATCCAGGCCGCGGAGACATCCAGCAACATTTCCGAGCTCATCAATCGAGCCGTTCGCGAAGCGCTACGCGAGGACAGGGAGGATCTCGCGGCCTTCGACGAAAGAGCTTCGGAGCCAACCCTGAGCTTTGAACAGATGCTCAAGCGCTTGGATCTCGATGGCGACCTATAAAGTCGAATTTCGGAAATCGGTCGAGAAGGAGCTCCGGTCGATCTCGAAGAAGGATCAGATCCGGATCCTTCAGCGCATCTCTGAGCTCGCCGAGGAGCCGCGCCCGTCTGGCTGCAAGAAGCTCTCCGGCCAGGAACGGTACCGTTTGCGACAGGGAAACTACCGGATTCTCTACGAGATCGAGGATGATCGCCTAATCGTCACCGTCGTAAAGGTTGGCGACAGGCGGGATGTCTACCGTAAATAGGATTTAGCAAGCGGATGCAGCCAACCCTTAACCCTTCGGTCACGGATCCTGCGAAGCAGGATCAGCGCCTTCAGGCGGGTGGCTAATCCTGTACGCTAAAAAAGATGCTGCCCACTTTCATCGACATTGAAGCATCTGGACTCGGCAACACTTCGTTCCCGATCGAGGTTGCTTGGAACGACTCCGGGGGTTTGATCACGAATCATCTCGTGAAGCCCGAGTCGGATTGGACTTCGTGGGATTCCGAAGCAGAGCGTATACATGGTATCACCCGAGATGAGCTTGAGCAGGACGGAATATCTGCAGCGGAGCTTTGCAGGTTAATTCGGGCCTCACTTTCTGGAGTCACCGCCTATTCTGATGCTCCCGAGCTTGAACGGTTTTGGCTCAATCGGCTGTTTCGGGCTGGCGAAGGCATTGATTGCCCGATTCTGGTCTTAGGTGTTTCGAAGGTGCCGTAGATTCGTGCGGTCTGCTACGAGCGCGGCGAGTATGATCGTCTGAAGCAGCAAGCGATTGACGAAGTCGGCACTGTCCATCGTGCCGATGCAGATGTTACTATTCTCTTGAAGGTCTTCGACCAAGCGAAGGCGCAGAACCAAACACGGAGCGAACAAGGCGGTGGTGGACAAGCGGCTACTCCCGCCGAGTCGACATGACACTGTTTACTTCAACACCTAATCCTGTTTCGGAGGCGCGCTCTCAGTAGAGAGCTCTCCACACCTAGAACGTTAGCCCAATTGAATGAGCCTGGTCCTAAAGTCGCGCGAAGATGGCATTGCAGCTGGCTTGGAGATACTGGGCCTTCTCAAGAAATTGCAGCCGGAGCTTGCGGAACAATGCGACACATTCCTCTCCGATCAGGCCTTGGAACCACATTTTGCGGAGATTGACCGCAGAACGCCAAAGTACGGCGAGCGATGTCCCTGCTTCGAAGGCTTCCTGTCTCAAATACTGAAGCCGACGGAACTTCGCTCCAATTTGATTACTTTTTGGGGAGCCACAGAGATTTGGGCGAATCAGGACGACTACGCGCCTGTGTGTGAGATCGATCAATCCCTTGGATTTATCCAGTTTGGGGATTGGTGCGGACAGACTGATGGAGAAGCTTGGGTCTTTGACTCAGAGCATGGAATAATTGGAACGCTGTCCGCCGGTCTCTTAGACTACTCCGCTGATGGCGTTCGATCCTCCTTTGAATCGAAATACAACTCACCTTGGCAGGTGGCTTCGTTTTTGGCATGTGACGCGTGGGAGAGAGGCTGGACTGAGCGGACCACCAGGGGCTAACAAGACGTGGCTTCCAACAGGCTGCCCGCCGCGAGTCGAAAGCGTCATGGCACTCAAACCAATAACCTCGAAATCGGAGCGCGCCTTCAGGCAGCCTGTGGCAGCACTCTGACGTTGGGAGACTTCAAGAGTTTCGTGGCGTATGTCATGGCGTGCCAGTAGACTTCGCCAAGAGCTCGAGAATACGATGGGAACACTGCATTTTAAGCACGCGCCGAGCCTTACTCTGTGGAGCTGCATTCTTTGGATCGTGTTCTATGTCGCAAGCTTCGCGGCCCTCGGGCAAGCCTTCCCGACGGTTGGCTCATCGGGCTCCGAAATTGTCGCCTGGTTCACTGACAATGGAACAAGGGCTCTGTTTTACGCTTGGACGGCCGCGTTCGCGGCTCTGTCGCTGACCGTGTTTGGCGCCATGCTGACTGGTCTTTTCCCGAGCCCGCACCGCTACATTATCTTTGGCGGCGTCCTCATGTGGGTCATCACGGGAATGGTGCAGGCCTGGTTCTGGGCCGCGTTGGCTTACCGCGCGCAGAGTCTCGAACCGGGAATCGCTGAAATCATGTTCGTTATCCCGCAGTTTTGGGGACCTATCATCAACGGCTCGACCATGACGATGGCTCTACCGTTCATCCTTCTCGGGTTTGGGGACGCTGCGATCGTTCCTCGGTGGCTCGCTTGGCTCAGTGTGGTACTATTCATTGAGCAAGGAGTCGAAACGATCACCGTGTTCGGGCAGCGGGGGTTCTTGGCACCCGGGGGTGGGATGAATCTCTATCTGGGCGGCCTGATTGGGCTGGCTTGGGTCATCGGCGCCATGGTTTGGGGCTATCGAGGGTGGCAGGCACGAATCTAAACCAGACTGCGGTGGACCCGATCCCGTTTGTATCGGTGTGGTGCCAGCCGCCGAACGAGCCGTTGCAGCGAACCGGCAACCGTTTGCTTCAATTGGCCTATGATGCTGTCTATCGGCATCGTTGGGTGGTAGGTTTGGATTCGGACGGCGCGGTTGCCAGTCGCTGAACGCCGATCCGTTCGCTGAGGATTTTTAGAATGAAACAGACGGGACGAACTTTGCTTGGTGTCCTCCTCGCAGTCGTTGGTTTGTTGGTGGTTTTGCCATCCGGTTGCGACCGGGCGGGGGCGCCGGTGCGACGAGATATTGAGAGGTCGATCGAGTTCGTGGCGGCGGACGACATTGGCGGGGCCGAGCTGATTCTCAAGAGGGGGGCAACGGTATTGATTGGCGAGTTGCATGGGACCTGGGAGATTCCCCTGGTGGTTGCTTCCTTGGCGCGGATGGCGATGCACGACGGACTGACGACGGTCGTGTGCGTTGAACTCGCCGCCTCAGAGCAATCCTCGCTCGATGCGTTTCTCAATAGTGACGGTGGTGCCGACGCGACCGACGCGTTGTTCCGTGGTCCGCATTGGCAACACCAGGACGGCCGGGCCAGTGTGGGTATGTTTGGGATGCTGGAGCTCATGCGGCGATTACGAGCCGGTGGAGGGGATATTCGAGTCGTCGCGATGGATGCGAGCTTGCTGTCGGCGGGGGAGGGTGAGGGAATGGCGGAGTTGGCGAATCAGCGCGATCGTGAGATGGGAAGGAATGTCATTCGAGCGAGGAAAGATTTTCCCGATGCGCTCATTTTGGCTTTAGCCGGGAACGTGCATGCGAATATCAAGAAAGGTGCTCCGTGGGATGAAGGGTATGCTCCAATGGGATGGCACGTTCATGAGGCGTTGCCGCAGGTGATCGGTTTGAACATTGAAACAGCCGGGGGCGAATCGTGGGGGACCCGTGCCGAGGGGACCGGGGTGAGTTCGGTTCGTGGCGAGGATCGCGGTGATCATCCGTTCGTTGAGATGCACGTCAACGCGGACACGGGCTATCATGGCCGCCTTTACGTGGGTCGGATCACCGCTGCGAAACCTGTCCTTGTCATCGACGGAGGCTATCGGGATATTGCGCCCGAGTCGTTAGTGGGGGGTGATTGAGATCAATATCACACGGGGGAAGCGGGGGGTGTCAAACGATGTATTCCGCGCAGGGTTCCGATCATGGGGCGGCTTCGCATGGTCATCCTTCAGGGATCGACAAGGGCACCTCGTTCTTTCCGTGCTGCCCGTATCATTGAGTCTCGTGTGGTGTCCAGCGGTATCAGGGCACCCGGAAGACCTTGTTCGTGGTCGGGTCGATGGCGAGGTCACCGCTGCGGAAGCCTTCCGTGTTGATGAGGTTGTGGGGCGGGTAGGGCGAGAACACGCGATCGCGTTCGTTTGAGCGTCGGGCGGTGGGGTATTCCGGGG
>JBCCIR010000118.1:0-17716 GCA_039028175.1 Verrucomicrobiota bacterium | reverse complement strand
TTGAGGTTAATTTGGGCGCGGACGACGGAGGCGCTTTGTTCATCGAGGCGGAGGATACTGTCTTGGGTGATGCGGGTATCGGCGAGGTTGTAGGTGACGACGGGGTTGCCGGCGTTTTGGTCGTTGATGCGGGCGGTGGCGGCGATGGCGCCGGTGCCGGCCTGGAAGACGGTTTGGTTGGAGGTGATGCGTTGGTTGAGGGTGACGATGCCGCCGGAGGGGTTGTGGGCGGTATCGAGGCCGGCCATCTGAATGTGGAGGACGCCGTTGTTGTTGACCTGGATGCCGTTGGTGCCGCCGGCCATGGTGCCGTTGATGAGGCCGGCGATGAGGCCGGCGTCGGAGCCGTCGGTGGCATCGGCGTCGATGAGGAGTTGGTTGATATTGTTGTTGTCGCCGGTAGCGATTCCGTTTTCGAAACGGGTGCCGACGCCGCCGGATTCGTTGACGATGATATCGCCACCGACGGTGACCGTGCCTTGCTGGAATTCCTGTTGGTCGTTTTGGCCGATGGTGGAATTGAAGGCGAGATCGCCTTCGACGGTGAGGGTATCGCCGGCGCCGTCGCCGACGAGGAGGCGGCCATTGGAGACGCGGGCGGAGCCGAGGGTGGTGAGGGCGCCGTCGAGGCGGACGATGCCGGCCATGGTGAAGTAATCCAGGTCGTATCGGGCGTCGCCGTGGTGGATGGAGTAGGAGCCGACGGGGTTTACTTCGAGGTGGACGCCGGGGAGGTTGAGGTTGTTGTTAACGTCGAAGGTGCGGAAGAAGGGGTTGGTGGAGGGGAGGTCGTTGGTTTCGGTGGTGACCATGGGGGAGCGGAGGTTGACGCTGGTGACGCCGCCGCCGGCGGTGACGTCGGGCATGGCAGCGACGAAGTCGACGTTTCCGTTGGAGCGACCGGCGACGCCGCGGCCTTCGCCGAGGACGAGGCCGACGTGGTTATCGGCTCCACCGGAGTCGAGGATGAAATCGAAGTCGGTGACGGCGCCATTGAGGACACCGCCGATGGAGCCGCCGACCGTGGCGAAGAGGGTGGTGAGATCGCGGTCGCCGACGAGGATCATTTTGGCACCGGGGGTGACGTTGTAGGTGGCGCCGCCGCCGAAGCGGTCATTGCCGTTGACGGCGAGGAAGGAGCCTTCGAGGAGGTTGATATTTCCTGCGGAGAGCACGTCGGGGTCCTGGGTGGTGGGGGGATTGGTGCCGAGGCCCTGGTCTTGCTGGAGGACGGAGTCGCGCAAGAAATTGGCGGTGCCCTGCATGGCATTTGAAGCGTTGTTGCGAGGCTGGAAGCGGACGGCGGGGCCGATATTGATGGTTTGGTTGGCATCGGCGATGAGACCGGTGTCGCCGGCGGCTTGTTTGGCCCAGCGGAAGAGGTTGTCGTGGGTGTTGTCGAGATTGATTTGGCCGTTGCCGTTGGTATCGGCACCCATGACGTTGATGGTGTTCCAATTGCCGGCGAGGCCGGTGCCGCCGTTGGTGCGGAACTGGATGCTGCCGCCCTGGAGGTGGAAGTTCACGGTGCCTGAGGCGGCGTTGAGGATGGGGGCGTCGCCCCCGCCGTTGGCGCGGAGGGTGAGGTTATTGACGCCGTTGCGGAGGACGCCGGTCACGATGATATCGAGGTCGCCATCGGTATCGGTGAGGGTGCCGCGCCAGTTATTGCCGGTGTCGTCGGTGAAGGCGGCGCCGCGGAAGGGAGTGGTGCCGTCAAAGGTGATCGTTTCGTTCACGCCGTCGAGTCCGTTGAAGAGGGTTTCGACGCCGACATTGGCGGTGGTGACGGCGGGGCCGGCGCCGCGGTCGTCGTAGATGGCATTGGTGGCGAGTTGGATTTGGGCGCCGGAGCCGATGGTGCCGATGGAGGTGGCGCCGGTCATATCGCCGACGAGGGCGCCGAAGGATTGGACGGTGATGGTGGAGATGGTGGGGGCGGTATTGGCGGCGTTGAGGAAGAGTTGGCCGGCTTGTTGGACATTGACGACGAGATTGGTGCCGAGGGCGCCGTTGGTGGCGGCGAGGCTGACGGAGTGTCGATCGGCGATGTGGACGGTGGAGGAGGCGACACTGGCGCCGGCGGAGGCGAGGAAGCGGGTTTGGCCATTGCCGGAGAATCTGAATTCGGCGTCGCGGGCGTTTGGTTCGGAGGTGCTGAGGGAGCGGAAGACGGCGCCGTTTTGGAACTCGGTGCGGAGCATGTTGGAGGCGCGATAGCCGAAAGTGGAGATGGAGGTTCCGCCGGTGAGGAAGAGGTTTTGGTTGATGCGCAGGCTGTTGCTCTGGGTGTCCTGACTACGGACGTTTATGGCGGCGGCTTCGAAGACGAGGTCGTTTACGTCGAGGCGGAGGACGCCGCCGGTTTCGTCGAGGCGGATGAACTGTTCGTTGCCTTCGCCGGGATTATTACCGGCGGCGACTTCGAGGCGCTCGATTTCGATCCCGGCATCATCGTCGTTGACGGCCTGGAACTGGAGAAAGCCACTTTGGTTGAAGGGGTTGATGCCGATGACTTCGGTCGCGTGTTCCATGCGGACAGTGCCGGCGAGGTAGGTGCCGGTGGAAGAGTCGTTGCCGATGGCGAGGAAGGTGTTACGAGCGTTGGTGCCATTGCCGGAGTTGTAGATGATGGTGTCGTTGGCGCCTTGGGCCCAGGACTGGGTTTGGCCGTTGCGGAAGTCTAAGTTGCCGTTGGCGGCGGCGTTGTTGAGGATATTGACGGTATTGGCGGCGGCGTCGAAGAGGCCGGCGTCGATGAGGACGGAGAAGTCGATTTCGCGGTTACCACCGGGCTCGTAAAGGAGTTGGTTCGTGATGTGGATTACGGAGGTGCCGCCGGAGTCGATAAAATTGCCGTCGCCATTGCCGGCGATTTCGTCGAAGATGAGAGAGTCGAGGAAGATGCTTTGGCCATTGAGGTCGATATCAATGGAGGGGTTGCCATCTTCGTTGTCGTTGAAGGTGATGATGGCGGTATCGTTGGTGCCGCCGCCGGGGATGTTATTGACGAGACCGGGATTGGTGATGGCGTTGTTGTTGGTGAAATTGGTCCAAGTGGTAAGGGCGCCGGAGCCGTTGCCACCGGGAGAGTCTGAGCCGTCGTTGGTGATGCCGCCGGCACCATTCCAGGAGTAGACGGCACCGGCACCGCCGGTGATATCGTCGGCGGATGCTTCCATGCCGAAGGTGTCGCCGGCAGTTTGGGCGTTGCTGACGGCGGGGAGCGCGACGCAGGCGAGTCCGACCAAGAGGAGGGTGGAGAATTGGGACAGGTGCTTCATTGGGAGAGAGGTTGTTTGAAGGAGGTGCTGATAGCAGTAGTGGATTTGCCTGTGCGAGTGCCGCTGGGGCGTGCTGCACGAGCCCTTTAAGTTTTCGAAAAATTGCCGTTTAAGGCAACATTGAATTGGCGGATTGTGGGCGTTCATTCGCTGGGAAATCTCGATTTCCATAACGAGTGAAATTAAGAGGTTCCGGAATATGCTGTGAGTTGCGCCGGTGTGCAGGCGTCTCGCGGGTGAGGGGAGGTTGCAGCGGGCGCGCGAATGATGGCCCGTTGGCGGAGGTGAGGTGGCGAGCGGGGTTTTGACCGACCGAGATTTACGATTTACGGCGGCGTCGCAAGAAGAGGGAGCCGGCGAGGGCGAGGAAGAGCGAGGGAGTCGGTTCCGGGATGATGAAGATTACGCCTTCGCTGGTCCAGCGGGTGGTGGTATCCCAGGTGAGGCCGGGAGCGAGGACCGGGAGGGAGATGAAAGTGCCACCGCCGTCGAATGAGACGAACTCGAGGAGGTCGAATTCGTCGCCGAGATCGAGGGTGAGGCCAATGGCGTTGGGATCGGCGACGATGATATCGATGGTAGCGAGGAGGCTAATGTCGTCGATATCGACGATCGCGGAGTGGTCAGTGCCGGGAGTTCCGGCGCCCCCGCCGCCTGAGGTGGGATCGGAGAAGATATCGAAGATGAGGGTGCCGGTATCGCCGTCGAAGTCATGATCGGTGGCGCCATTTTCCATACTGGTGACGCGGGCGACGCCGTCCTGGCTGGTTTGGAAGGTGCCGCCGCGCATGGTGACTTGGGCGTCGAGGACATTGACATTGAAAACGTTTCCGCCGGTGATGAGGAGGGTGTTTACGGCAGCGTTGGCATCGGTGAGATTGCCTCCTTCGAGGTCGAGGGTGGAGCCGTTGATATTGAAGGGGGTATTGTTAGAATCGAGTTCAATATTGCCATCTCCGCCGTTGGCGACGGAGACGGGGGCGATGGTGCCGCCGGTGAGGTTATGGACGTTGTTGGCGATATTGGTGGCATTGGCGCCGACGTTGACGTCGAAGCGTTCGACTTCGAGGCGGCCGCCGGACATATTGAAGGTGGCGAAGGAAGCGGCGGTGGGGTCGGGGCCGTTGGTGCTTCCGACGACGACGGCGCCGCGGACGCCGCCGACATTATTGCCGACCCGGGTGAATCCCCCGGAGATATTGACGACACCGCGGGCGGCGCCGCCGTTTGTGGTGATGCCTCCTCCGTTGAGAGAGGTAATTGCCTGACCATTGTTTATCCCTTGGGCAATTTCCAAGTTGGTCGCGATGATATTGGTGCCTCCGGAGATGTTGAGGATGCCGCGGGCGCCGCCGGCGTAGGCATCGGCGAAGCCGATGACGTCTGCATCTTCGGCCATTTGTCCTTCGTGGGCGACGCGGAGGTCTTCGTTGTTCGCGTTACCGAAGGAATTGAGGCCTCCGGAGATGTTGAGGATGCCCTGGGAGTCGTCGTTATTTCCGACGAAGGACTGACCGGCGACGATGGTGGTGCCACCGGAGATGGTGAGGTTCCCGGAGGCGACGGAGAAGCCGCCGACATCGACGCCGGTGCGGAAGCGGCCGTTGCCGACATTGAGCGTACCGGTATCGACGAGGCCGCCGGAGATTGTGCCGGTCCCGAGGGAGCCTTCTATGGAAGCGAAGAGGACTTCGCCGATGTCCGGGCTGGAGGTACCGGAGCCGGTATCGAGGACGCCGCCGGATTGGATGTAGACACCGTTGGAACCGGTGTTTTGGCCGACGAAGATGCCACCGGCGCCGTCGACTTCGATGAGTCCTGATCGGAGTTCGAGGTGACCGCGGCCGTTGAGGCCGACGATGTGATCGGTATCCTGACCATTGGGGCCTCCGGTGTCGAAGTTGACGATGGTGCCGCCGTTGACGATGGCGGTGCCGATGCCGGTGGCGCCGCCCCCTACGACGAACTGACCTGCGACGTCGGCTCCCATACCGTCGGTGCCCAGGCCGGTTTGGATGACGCCGCCATTGTGGCTGAGGATAGCCTGGCCGGAAGCGCCGACGATGAAGTCTTCTCCGGCGGAGACGGTGCCGCCGCTCATGGTCATGAAAGCGGTGGCGGTGGCGTTGTTGGCGAGGGTAATATTGGCGGCGAGGCCATCGCGATTGGCATCGGAGAGGACGTGACCGCCGGTGACGGTGACACTGCCGAGGCCGCCAATACTGTTGCCGACGAGGATATTTCTGGCTGCGCCGACGGTGCCACCGGAGACGATGAGGTGACCGCGGGCGCCGCCGTTGCCGATTTGGATGTTATTGTCGGCGCCGACGGTGCCACCGCTGACGTTGAGGAATCCGTTTCCGGTGCCGGCGCCGTTGTTTGAGGTGCTGATTGTGGAGACGGTGGACCCGAGGACGATATTGTTGGTGTTGTGGATATCGGCGGTGCCACTGACGTTAACGGAGCCGAGGCCGCGTACCCCGATGACCCAGTTGTCGTTTCCGACGTTGTCGCCGATGCGGGTGGTGCCGCCGGAGAAATTGGCGAATCCTTCGGCGGCGCCGAAGACGGAAGGAAACACATCTCCGGTGCCGTCGTCGAAGCTGCTCAAGGATCCGACGATGGCCATTTGGAGGCTGGTGGCGATGGTGAGGAGACCGCCGCTTTGATTGAGTGTGCCGGAGCTATCGGTCTGGTTACCGATCGAGAAATTTCCGGTGGTATCGGATCCGACGTTGATGGTGCCGCCGGTGAGGTTTACGACGCCGACCCCGCGGGTGGTGGCGGCGCCGTTTGGTGCGGTTCTGCGGAAGCGCCCGTTGGCGACTTGGAAATTGTTGAGGGTGGTGATTAGGCCGCTGGACACGGTCAGGGTACCGGCACTTCCGACATTGGTCCCGACGAGGACGTCCTGAGCGGCGACGGTGCCACCCGTCATGTTCACGAATGCTTCGCCGGCGCCGCTTCCGATTGTGAGATCGTCTTTGAGAGAGAGGAAAGCGGAGCCGCTGATGGTGCCGGTTCCTTTTGCATTTCCGCCGAGGTTTCCTCCGAAGAGGAGGTCGCCGTTCCCGGAGCCCCCTTCGATGGCGAAGGTGCCGGCGGAGATGTTAAAAAAGCCGGCGCCGCCGTTGCCGATCTGGACGTGGGAGCCGTTATTGTTTGGTTGGAAGGAGAATTTACCTCCGGTGATGTTCAGGGTTGCGCTCCCGCCGTTTACATTTCCAACTCTGAAATCGGGGCTGTTGCCGGTCATGGTGATGGTGGCGACGCCCCCGGAGAGATTGAATTCGCCGACAGTGCCGGCGTTGCCGTCCCCGACGAAGATGTGATCGGCGGCATCGGTAGCGGTGTGGGCGAAGGTTCCTCCGGTGATATTGATGACGCCGCGGGTGCCGTCTGTATTCGAGTCGCCCACGCGCAAGGCGCGGTCTCCGAACTGGGCGAGTCCGGAGTCAAGTTGGAGGACGCCGACGCTTCCGGTGTTTCCGATGATATCGTCGCCGGCGACGGCGGAGCCGACGTGGGTGCTGAGAATGCCGCCGTTTACGGTGAGGGTGCCGTCGGCGCCGTTGCCGATGATGATGCGATCGTTGACGGTACCGGTGCCGGTGTTGAGGAAGAGCGTGGAATCAACAAAGACGTTAGACGATCCGACGGTTCCCGAGGGGACGCCGTTGTCCCAATTGGCGGGGGTGAACCAGTCGCCGTTGGCGGTGGAAGTGGTGGTTGCGTTCTGGGCTGATGCGGGAATCACTCCGTAGTGGAGGAAGGCCAGGACGGCGATCGATGGGACGAGGGTGGGGTATGTGAGTAGAGAGTGAGCGAGCTTCATTGCGAGAGTCGGTGTGTGCGGGAGCGGGAAACGGGAATCCGGTGTGTGGAGGTGGTTTTGGGTGAGTTAGTTTCGTCGTTATGCTTGTGGTGGGTTCGATTGGCGCCGGGGGTCGGCAAATCGAGGCTCCTTATTTGGGTGATTTGGGCTGGATTCTGGCTAAACAGCGGGGCATTTGCCAGATTATTGTTCGTGAGAGTCATGGGAAAGAAAGGGATCAGCGAACTGAATTACCATAATTATGATACTAAAATGACTTGGAGACGTGGTTTGGGGTGTTGTGTTGTGGGATTGGGTTGGGGGGTGTGATGGTGTGGGTGGATGGGGTTTGATGTGGGAGTGGGGAGTGTGATGGATTTTGCGCGGTGGGGATTTTTGTGTTGTGGGTGGTATCCGGGGTGAGGGATTGGGTGTTTGGGTGGGGTGCTTGCGTTTTATTTGGGGAGGTGATTAAGGTGGGTTTATGGCGAAGACGACGGGCGGAGAAGGTGGTGGAGAGGGCACGGGGATCCGGCGCTTACTGGCGAGTCCGTTGTATGCGGTGGTGGCGCCGTTGGTGATGGCGGTGGTGATTTGGGGGGGATCGTATGTGCCGTTTTTGGAGCGGGTGGAGAACGTGACGGTGGACGGGCGATTTCGGATGCGGGCGGAGCGAGATGTGCCGGTGGACGAGCGGGTATTGATGGTGGGGATTACGGAAGCGGACTTGGTGAAGTTTGGGCGGTGGCCGTGGGACCGGGCGGTGCATGGGGATTTGTTGACTTTGTTGGCGCACAAGAAGCCGGCGGCGGTGGCTTATGACGTTTTGTTTACCGAGCAGGAGGGGTTGGAGGACAACCAGAACGACGAGTATATGGGGGAGGCGGCGTTGGGGTTGGGGGTGGCGGTGATCGGGGCGCATGCGGCTCCGGCGCCGACGGAGGAGGAATTGCGGAAGGAGGCGGAGATTCGGAAGACGACGAAGATCAAGTATGAGCGCAACCGGACGGAGTTCGGGCGGACGAAGCCGATCACGGATGTGCGTGGCGACGTGGCAAAGGTGAGCGGGAACGAGAGTGCCTTGTTGCCGTTGCCGGTGTTAGCGGAGGGGGCGCATATTGGGTTTGTTGATGCGCAGCCGAGTGTGGACGGGGTTTTTCGGGAGCAGCATTTGGTGGTGCGGGTGGGTGAGGAGGTGTATCCGAGTTTGGCGACGGCGGCGTTGATGCAGTATTGGGGGTTGGGGCCGGACGAGGTGACGGTAGATTTGGGGAATGAGTTGGTGTTTCGCACGGAGGGCGGTGATGTCTCGGTGCCGATGGATGAGCGGGGGATGTGTTTGATCAACTGGCGCAACGAGGAGCGATTTCTTGATGCGCGCGGGCGGACCTCGTTTGATTACGCCATGTTTGCGCAGCCCCTGGGGCAGCTTTTGTTGCAGGGGAAGCCCTGGCCGGAGGATTTGCCGGAGCCGGACGGGAAGATTGTGTTGATTGGGATTGCGCAGCCGGAGGGGCTGATTGACCTGGGTGCGAGTCCTTACAATCCGCAGAGTCCGAAGGTTTTGACGCATGCGAACGTGATCAACAACATTTTGCAGGGGGATTTTTTGCGGCCGGTGAATTTTTGGTTGGCCTTGGGGGTGTGGGTGGTGGTGTCGATGGCGACCTTGTTGTTTTTGCGGCAGAGTTCGATCGCGTTGACGATCGGGGTGCCGTTTGTGTTGTTGGTGGTGTATGTGGCGGCGGCGTTTTTGTTGTTTGAGCGGGAGAGTTTGGTATTGCCGTTGGCGTGGCCGGTGCTGGGATTTGCGGCATTGCATGGGGGGGCGATCACGGCGCGTTGGATGCAGGAGGCGGGGCAGCGGGAGGTGATCAAGTCGATGTTTTCTTCATACATTGGTCCGGACATCATGGAGCATTTGTTGACGCGTCCGGATCTGGTGAATTTGCGTGGGGAGCGGAAGGGGGTGACGATATTCTTTTCTGACATTCGGAGTTTCACGACGATCAGCGAGGGGATGGAGAGTGAGGAGTTGGTGGCGCAGTTGAACGAGTATTTTGAGAAGATGGTGGCGTGTGTGAACGATCACCAGGGGACGACGCACAAGTATATCGGGGATGCGATCATGGCGGTGTGGGGGGATGTGAACGTGCGCGGGGTGTATGCGCAGTCGAGTGAGGAGACGGCGCAGAATGCGGTGCGGGCGACTTTGGCGATGGTGCGGGAGTTGGGGGAATTGCAGGAGCGGTGGGAGGCGGAGGGGAAGCCGGTGTTCAAGATTGGGTGTGGGTTGAATTATGGGGAGGTGGTGGTGGGGGATATTGGGGCGCAGCAGCGGCGGGAGTTTACGGTGATTGGTGATGCGGTGAATACGGCTTCGCGCCTGGAGGGGTTTACGAAAAAGTTTGGGGTGGAGATTGTGGTGAGTGAGTCGGTGAATGATTTGTTGGGGGGCGGATTTTTGACGCGGAGTTTGGCCTTGGTGGCGCCGAAGGGGAAGACGCAGGCGGTGCGTTTGTATGAGGTGATGGGGGAGTTGGACGGGGCGGAGGGGGAGGTGCCGAGTTCGGAGACGCAGGACTGGGTGCGGCGTCACGAGGAGGGTTTTGAGAAGTTTTTGTCGGGGGACTATGCGGGGGCGCGGGAGTTATTTGAGAAGTGTGCGGCGGAGCGGCCGGGGAACCTGGTGTGCGAGCGGTATTTGGAGGTGAGCCGGGCGTTTGAGGTGGAGTCTCCGGGGGAGGGGTATTCGGCGGCGGAGGTATTTGCGGAGGAGGCGAAAAGTAAGTAGTGGGTGGCGCCGGAGGCGCCACGGTTATCGGTTATTTGTTATTGGTTGTTGGGGGAAGGAAGATCGGGGCGATGGGCTTATTGGGGACTTGGGGAAACGGAGAGATTTTTGGGCGTGCGCGGCCGCGCGGGAGCGCTGCCCTCCTCTTTGAAGGGGGGAGGGGTACACGAAAAAGGAGGAACCTTTGCGGTTCCTCCTTTTTGGTTTGAATTGACTGAATCGGTGTCGGTCCTAGTGGCGGGTCACGGCGACTTGGCCTTCTTTGACGGCGGCATAGGTGACGCCATCGCGGGACGAGACGGAATAGAAGGTGCCACGTGCGGCAGCGGTGCCTTGCGGGGTTTCGATTCTGAAGTCGGGGCGATTTTCGAGGTCGCGATCGATGAGGGCGCTCATGGTGCCGGAGCGGAGGTTCACGAGGACCTGAGGTGCGGTGACGTCGGTTTCGGGAACGAGGCTGGTGAGCACGAGTTCGGTATCCGGCTGGACATTAACGGCGGAACCGCGGACGAGAGAGACGATGGCGGTGCCGTCTGCTCCGGTGCGGATGGTGCTGCCGATATCGAGGTATTTGCCTGCTTTCAGCGGGCGGAAATCGGAAGAGCCGGGTTCGGCGTAGGTGACGGTGCCGGTGACTTCGGTGACGTATCCTTGTTCGTCAAAGGCGGCGAACGAGGTGGAAATTCCGAAGGCAAGAAGGACGACGCTTAGTGAGACGATTGCCTTTTTCATGGGTGAACTTAGTTAAGATTAGTTAGAAGATGCGTTCAATCAGTGAACGCTTTTTGTGGTTTTATGTCAATGGAAACCGTGGGAATGACGGGTGAGAATATGCGGGTATTCACGGAAACCGTGAAATCGTCGAAGTGACGGGGGATTTGATAGGGTGACCGGGGTGGTTAAGCCGCGTCGCGGTCTTGTTTCTTGCGAATGGTGGGGGCGCGTTTGCCTTCGACGACAGCGCGGTTGATGCCGATGGATGAGATGTCGTCGCGGCTGGGGATCTCGAACATGACGTCGAGCATGAGTTTTTCGAAGAGGGAGCGGAGGGCGCGTGCGCCGGTGCCGCGTTCGATGGCTTGTTTGGCGAGGGCCTGGAGGGCGTCTTTCTTGATATTGAGGGTGACGCCGTCCATGGCGAGCAGTTTGGAGAACTGCTTGACCATGGCGTTACGGGGTTGGGTGAGGATTTCGACGAGTTGATCCTCGGTGAGTTTGCGAAGGGTGGAGATGACGGGGAGGCGACCGATGAATTCGGGGATGAGGCCGAAGGAGAGGAGGTCTTCGGGTTCGACGGCGTTGAGGATGGCTTCGTATTCTTCGTTGGCGGATTCGGATGTTTTTTCGTCGTGGCGGAAGCCGAGGATTTTTTTACCGAGGCGGCGGGAGATAATTTCTTCGAGTCCGACGAAGGCGCCGCCGCAGATGAAGAGGATTTTCTCGGTATTGACCTGGATGTATTCCTGCTGGGGGTGTTTGCGACCGCCTTGGGGGGGGACGTTGCAGATGGTGCCTTCGAGGATTTTGAGGAGGGCTTGCTGGACGCCTTCTCCGGAGACGTCTCGGGTGATGGAGACGTTTTCGGTTTTGCGGCCGATCTTGTCGATTTCGTCGATATAGATGATGCCCCGTTCGGCGCGTTTGACGTCGTAATCGGCGCTTTGGAGGAGGCGGAGGATGATATTTTCGACGTCTTCACCGACGTAACCGGCTTCGGTGAGGGTGGTGGCGTCGGCGATGCAGAAGGGGACGTTGAGGACGTTGGCGAGGCTTTTGGCGAGGAGGGTTTTGCCGGAGCCGGTGGGGCCGAGGAGGAGGATGTTGCTTTTTTCGAGGACGACGTCGGCGAACTGGCTGACGCGGCCGCCTTTTTCGTGGAGGGCTTGGCTTTCTCCGAGAACGCGTTTGTAGTGGTTGTGGACGGCGACGGAGAGGACTTTTTTGGCGTGGTCTTGTCCGATCACGTGTTCGTCGAGGAGGGCGCAGATATCTTTGGGTTTCGGGACTTCGAGGTTATCGGATGCTTCGTCGAAGTCGGGATCGTTGAGTTCGCGATCGAGGATATCTTTGCAGACGAGGATGCAGTTATCGCAGATGTAGACGCCGGGTCCGGCGATGAGTTTGCGCACCTCGGCGTGGCTCTTTCCGCAGAAGGAGCACATGGTGAGGTTTGATGCGCGGGCCATTTTTAAGCGATTAGCGGTTAGCGGTTGGTTTTTTTAGGAGTCTGATTTGTCTTCGGAATCGGGGAGGAGTTCCTTTTTGTTTTCGAGGACTTTATCGACGAGGCCGTATTCCTGGGCTTCTTCGGCGGTGAGGTAGTAGTCGCGGTCGGCGTCCTGGGCGACGGTCTCGACGTCTTTACCGGTGTGATGGGAGATGATCTGGTTGAGGCGTTGTTTAAGTTTATACATGAAGTCGACCGTGCGTTCGACGTCGCTGGCGGTGCCTTGGGCGCCACCGGAGACTTGGTGGATCATGATATCCGAATTGGGGAGGGCGTAACGTTTCCCGGTGGTGCCGGCGCAGAGGAGGACGGCGCCCATGCTGGCGGCGAGGCCGACGCAGTAGGTGTTTACGTCGCAGGTGACGAACTGCATGGTGTCGTAGATGGCGAGGCCGGCGGTGACGGAGCCGCCCGGTGAGTTGATGTAGATGTTGATGTCTTTTTTGGGGTCCTGCATTTGCAGGAAGAGGAGTTGGGCGATGACGAGGTTGGCGACGGTATCATCGATGGGGGTGCCGATGAAGACGATGCGGTCTTTGAGGAGGCGCGAGTAGATATCGTAGGCGCGTTCCTGGCGTCCTTCCTGTTCGACGACCATGGGGACGATGTAGTTATGGGGGACGTCCGCGATTTTATCGTCTTTTTGGAGATTGGGGCTTTGGAGTTGGAATTGGCCGGTGGCCCAGGTGAGATGGTTTTGATTGAGCTTCATAAAGTGGGTGGAAATGGATTGGAAACAGCGGGAGGAGGCGGGGTGAGGTGCGGCGGTGGGAGGGGCCTGAAAATCAGGCGGTTTCTTCCGATTCTTCCGGCGGCTCTACCTCTTCCACGCTAGCATTTGAGCGAAGGAAATCAAGGGTCTTGCGGACGCGAATCTGGTTCTCGACGCGGCCGATGCTGTTGGATTTCTGGAGTTGAGTGATGAGTTTTTTAACCGGGGTTTGGTATTGGGCGGCCATGAGGTTGATTTGCTGGAGGAGTTCCTGCTGGCCGACGGTGATGCTTTCGGCTTCGGCGATTTCGTCGAGGATGAAGCTGGTTTTGACGTTCATGCGGGCCTGGCCGCTGGCGTTGTTGATGATTTCCTGTTCGTGCTGGCGAAGTTCGTCTTCGGCGACGCCGCTTTGCTGGCTGCGCTGGACGATGTCGTTGATTTGGCGCTGGGTTTCCGAGTGGACGAGTTCATCGGGGATATCGAAGTCGAGTCGTTCACTGAGCCAGGTGATGATCTGGTTTGTTTTCAGTTCTTCGTTTCGATTCTCGGCCTCCTGGGTCATTTGGGTGCGGATGGCGTCGCGGATTTCGTCGAGGGTTTTGCCTTCTTCGATTTTCCCGGCGAGTTCGTCATCGAGTTCGGGGAGGATTTGTTCTTTTACGGCCTTGATGACGACGTCGTATTTGACGGTTTTTCCCTGGAGGGGTTCGAAGGGGAAGTCCTCGGGGAGGGTGAGTTCGACTTCGCGTTTGTCATCGACATTGGCGCCGACGAGACCGTCGCAGAAGCCGGGGAGGAAGCTTTGTTCGGCGATATTGAGCCAGAAGTCCTGGCCTTTGGCGAGGTAGGCGCCGGCCTGGGGGAATTCATCGGCGAGGGGGGTGCCATCGAGGGAGCCTTCGTAGTCGATGACGGCGAAGCCGCCCATTTCGACGGGTTGGTTCTCGAGGTCGTTGAAGTCGGCGAAGCGTTGGCGGAGGTTTTCGAGGGATTGCTCGACGTTATCGTCCGAGATATCGATACGGGGGACCTGGACGGTGATATTTTTGTAATCGGGGAGTTCGAAGTCCGGGGCGAGGAGGACATTGGCGGTGAAGGTGAAGGTATCGTCGGGGTGGAAGGCGCGTTCTTCGATACCGGTGATGGTGATGACCTTGAGTTCTTCCTTTTTGACGCCTTCCTGGAAGCCTTGGTTGACGAGGCGGGACTCGAGTTCTTCGGCGATGTCTTTTTCGAAGCGTTTTTCGATGAGGGATTGGGGGACCTTGCCTTTGCGGAAGCCGGGGATTTTGGCTTGGTTGGCGAAGGCGTTGGTGATGGACTTGCGTTCGGAGGTCACCTTGTCGGCGGGGACCTCGATTCGCATGACGGCTTGGCAGTGAGGAAGTTGTTCGAGATTGATATTCATTGAATCTGCGTGGAATGGGAGCCGTGGAGGCGGGGGAGGACAATTGGGGGAGGAAACTAAGACAAGGGGTTGGGAAATGCTATTAAATTGTGGGGGGGTGGAGGGGTGGACGGGAGTGTCGGGAGGAGCGTTGCGGACGATCGGGACGATCGTCCCTACCGGGCCTTGGGAGAGTCAGGGGAGGTGGATGGTGTTTTGGACCTCGGCTTGGGTGAGGGAGGGGGAGATGAGGGCGATGGAGAGGCGTCTGGGGCGGAAGATTTTGGCGGCGAGTTTCTGGATTTTTTCGGGGGTGACGCGGTTGATTTGGTTCCAGGCGGATTGTGGTTCGACGATTTCCTGGAAGGTGAGGGTGGATTCGCCGGTCCACATCATTTGCTGGGAGGTGGACTCGAGGGCCACGCGGGAGCGGGCGATGGTGTATTCTCGGGCTTCGCGGACTTCTTTGTTGGATGGGGGGTTGGTGGCGATGCGGCGGAGTTCTTTCCAGATGATTTCGAGGGCGCGGATGGTTTTGGCGGTGTCGAGGCCGGCGTAGAGTTGCCAGATGCCGGTATCTTCGAGGAGGTGGACGGTGGAATTGATTTCGTAGCAGAAGCCGCGTTTTTCGCGGACTTGTTGGAAGAGTCGAGAGGACATGTTTTCGCCGAGGATAACGTTGAGGACTTTGAGGGCGAAGCGGTCGGGATCGCGCCGGTGGCAGGCGTGGAAGGCGAGGGCGAGGTGAGTTTGTTCGATGGGACGGGTTTCGATGTGGATACGGGGACCGCGGAAGGATTTGGAGGCTTCGAATTTTTTGAAGCGGGGTTTTTGGCCGTGGGGCATATCGGCGAGGGCGGGGGCGAGGCGTTGGACGACATTGTCGTGGTCGATTTTTCCGGCGACGGCGATGGTGGTGTTGCGGGCCTGGTAGAAGCGCGAGGTGAAGTTCACGAAGTCGGGGCGGTGGAGGCGGGCGATGGAATTTGGGGTTCCGGTGATGAGGTCGCCGAGGGGGTGTTTGTTCCAGCAGGTGGCGCCGAGGAGGTCGTCGACGTGTTGGGAGGGTTGTTCCCGATACATGACAATTTCTTCCTCGATGACTTCGCGTTCCCGATTGATTTCGGGTTCGGGGAAGGTGGAGCAGCGATACATGTCGAGGAGGACGTCGGTGAGGCGATTGAGTTTGGTGGCGGGTCCCTTGGCGTAGTAGCAGGTGTGGTCGTGGGTGGTGAAGGCGTTGACGGAACCGCCGACGGATTCGACGTCGGTGATGAGGCGGCGGGCGGAGCGTTTTTGGGTGCCTTTGAAGAGGAGGTGTTCGGTGAAGTGGGCGATGCCTTTTTGGCGGGCGGTTTCGTGGCGGGCGCCGACGGCGGACCAGACGCCGATGGAGACGCTTTCCATGTGGGGCATGGAGGCGGTGGCGATGGTGGCTCCGTTGGGGAGTTGGGTGAGGCGGTAGTCGGTGTTCATGGCGGAGGCGTTGTTGGCGCCGTAAAAGGTGGGAAAGTGAAAGGTAAAAGGTAAAAGGTGGGAAGGAGAAAGGTGTTTAGGAGGGGGAGATCGATTACGATTACGATTAGAAGGGGAGGCAGAGATCAGGAAGCGCGGGTATCGAGGACGATGTGGGCGAGGTCGAGGTCGCGGGGATAGGTGATTTTGTGGTTGGCGTGGGAATTTTCGACGAGGTGGATGGGGGTGCCGGTGAGTTCGACGGCGGAGGTTTCGTCGGTGACGGGGATTTGTTCGGCGATGACTTTGTCGTATGCGTCGCGGAGGATGGCGGTTTGGAAGACTTGCGGGGTTTCCATGGCCCAGAGGCCATCGCGGTCGACGCTATCGGTGACGATATTTTGGGAGTTGGCGCGTTTGACGGTGTCGACGATGCGGCGGGCGCAGACGGCGGTTCCGGAGTCGGCGGCTTTTTGGATGCAGGCGGCGATTTGGTCCGGTGTGATGAGGGGGCGGGCGCCGTCGTGGACGGCGACGATGGAGGTTTCTTTTGGGAGGGCTTGGATGCCGGCGTGGACGGAGAGGTATCGTTCTTCGCCACCGGTGATGGGGGGCATGAGTTTGGGGTATTGTCCGGAGTCGAGCCAGGGGGTGATGCGGTCGAAGTTGGATTCCTGGGTGACGATGAGGATGTGGTCGACGTCGGGGCAGTTGTGGAAGGCGTCGAGGGAGAATCGGAGGACGGGGTGACCGTCGAGGCGGGCGAAGAGTTTATCGAAGCCCATGCGTGAGGAGGAGCCGGCGGCGACGATGATGGCGGCGGTTTTCATTGGGGTGGCGTCGATGGCGCCGTAAAAGGTGGGAAAGTAAAAAGTAAACGGTAGAGCAAGTGCTCGCTTATGCTTGCCCCCAAGTGTGGGATTGGTCAGCTGAGTTTCTCCATTACTTTTTGGGAGAGGAGCTTGTTATCGGCGCGGCCGGCGGCTTTTTCCTGGAGGAGTTTCATGACGGCGCCCATTTCCTTTTTTGAGGAGGCGCCGGTTTCGGCGATGCAGTCATTGACGAGGGCGGTGATTTCGTCGTCGCTGAGGGAGGCGGGGAGGTATTTTTCGAGGACGGTGATTTCGGCGGCTTCGTTGTCGGCGAGGTCCTGGCGTCCTCCGTCCTGGTAGCTTTGGATGGAGTCCTGGCGTTGTTTGATTTGTTTCCGGACGACAGCGAGGGCGTCGGTTTCATTGAGGACGGCGTCGGCGCCGCCTTGTTCGATGGCGGCGTATTTGAGGGCGGATTTGAGGGCGCGGAGGACGGTGAGGGCGGTGGTATCTTTGGCCTTCATGGCGGTCTTGATATCGTCCATGATTTGATCTGCGAGGTTGCTCATGGGCGTATGGTAATGCGGGATGTTGTGTTTGAACAGGAGAGAACAGAGGAAGCAGCGGGTTGGTTGGTATTCGAGCTTGCTGGCGCTTCGCTGGCTATTGGAGGGAACGGAGGGGGAGGGGAGGCAGGAGTATGAGTATGATTATGAGTAGGAGTATGAGGGAGAAGGAAAAGGCGGGGAGGCGACATTGAAGGGAAGGCAACAGAGGGTAGCCAGGAAGGTGACAAGGGGGCATGTGGTGCTTCCGGTGTTGGTGGGGGTGGCGTTGATGGTGATGGGGGGGCTGGCGACGGGTTATTTGGTGTGGGCGTGGCAGCGGGCGGTGGCGTTGGATGATTGGGTTGAGACGACGGGGACGGTTTTGTCGTCGGGGTTGGGGGAGTATCGGCATGAGGAGACGGGTCGTCCGCGGTATCGGTGGGAGTTTGGGTATGGGTATGAGTATGAGGGGGAGCGTTATGTATCGGAACGGGCGACGCGTTTGGGCGGGGTGGTGAGCGGGCACCGTGAGAGGGTGGAGAAGTGGGTGGAGAAGTATCCTGTGGGTGCGACGGTGCGGTGTTGGGTCAATCCGGAGGTGCCGGAGGAGGCGATTTTGAAGAAGAGCACGAAGGCGTCTCTTTACACGGTGTGGTTTCCGATGTTGTTTTTTGTGGGGG
>JBCCIR010000117.1:0-17722 GCA_039028175.1 Verrucomicrobiota bacterium | reverse complement strand
GGGGGGGCCGGGGGGGCGCCCGACCCTCAAACGCGGGCGGCTTGAGTGGTTTTTGGTGGCCGGGGAGGTTAACGGGGAATGGGGGGTATTGGGGGTGGTGATGCCGAGGACTTCTTCTAGTTTATCGGCGAGGTCTTCGAGGAGTTCGGGGTTGGTGATTTTCTTGCCTTGGTAATCGGTGAGATAGAAGGTGTCGATGGCGGCGCCTTTTTCGGTGTTGATGCGTGCGGAGAGGGTATCGAGGCCGAAGACGCCGATGGCGCAGAGGATGTCGTAGAGGAGCCCGATGCGGTCGACGGCCTGGATTTCGAGGACGGTGTAATCGGGGCTGGGTTGGTTGGTGAGGTGGACGCGTTGGGGGAAGAGATTGGGATCGACCGAGGGGTATTCGATTTCCGCCTGGGCGGCGATCGTTTGGTTGAACTCGTTGACATCGACGGCGAAGGCGGCTTTGAGGACTTTCTCGACGGTATCGGTGTCGCGTTTGGACGTGACGGGTTCGAACTTGGTCGTGCAGACGCGGAAGACATCGAGGGCGAGGTCATCTTCTCGGGTGAAGATATCGGCGCTGAGGATATTGAGGTTGCGGGCGGCGAGGGCGCCGGCGACGCGGGCGAGGAGGAGGGGGCGGTTCCAGGAGAAGACTTTGACCGTGCTGTATCCGCGGTCTTCGTGGGCCTTCCATTTGAGGATGGGGGTGAGGGTATTTTCCGATTTTTTCTGGAGGGTTCTGAAAAAGGAATGGAAGCCCCGCATGTCCGAGACGACGGATTCGGGCTTTCGGAAGCGAAAGTATCGCTCCGGCATGAGCGAGAAGTGTGCTTCGATTTCGTCTTCAAACTCGTCGCCGAGTTTCTTGGAGACCTCGGCTTTGAGTTCGGCGTGGGCACCGGCCATGCGGGCGTGGAAGCCTTCCTGATCTTCGAAGTAGGCCTTGGTGGATCGGTAGAGGTCGAGGATGAGGGATTCTTTCCAATCGGTCCACGAGTCTTCGCTGGTGCCCTGGGAGTCGACGAAGGTGAAGAGCAGGAGGGAATCGAGGTAGGAGGGATTGGGGATGGCGCGGGCGAACTCGGCGATGGTATTGGGGTCCTGGAGATTCCGGGTGGTGGCGGTTTTGTAGAGGGTGAGGTGGTGATCGACGAGGAAGAGGAGTCGTTTGCGGCGTTCGCCTTTGATTTGGAGGCGGCTGCATACTTTACCGGCGAGGAGCGTGCTGCCGTCGGTGTGATGGCGGACATTTTTGGCGCGGCCGGTATCGTGAAGGATGAGGGCGAGGTAGTGGATGTATGGGTCTTCGACTTCGAGGAAGAGTTTCTGATATTTTTCGAAGCGCGGATTTTTGGTATCGATGAGATCGTCGAGTTGATCGATGCAGCGAAGGGTGTGTTCGTCGGCGGTGTATCGGTGGTAGAACTCGTGTTGGACGAGGCAATCGAGGGCGCCGAATTCGGGGAGGTATTTGCCGAGGAATCCGACGCGGTGCATCATGCGGAGGATGCGCGCGACATCCCCTTTGCGGAAGAGGATGGCTTCGAAGGTTTCGCGATTGGCTTTGTTGTAGAGGAAGGGGCGATCGAAGACGGAGCGGGCGATTTTGAAGGCGCGACGGATTTGGGGTGAGAACTTGAGGTGCCGGCGTTGGGCGTGTTGGAAGCAGGACATCATCCGCAAGGGATCGTCGACGAAGATGTTTGCTTTCTGTGGGTAGATGAGGCCGTCCTTGGCGTAGAAACAATCGAACTCTTCTTTTTTGGAAGCGCCGCGGCGGGCGAGGAAGCTGATGAGGCCGGATTGTTCGGCTTGTTGTTGTTCTTCGAGGCGGAAGGATTGGAAGAGGGACGTGACGTGGTAATAGATGGCGCGGGTGTGGGTGTAGTAGTCCCGCATGAACTCCTCGATCCGCCGGAGGATGGTTCGTTGGGGGTATCCGAGATTGGTGGCGACGACGCCTTGGAGTTGGAGGGTCAGGATGTCTGCTTCGCGGCGTTCCGAGTAATGCATTTCATTGCGGACGCGCATGAGGAACTCGTAGGCGCGCTGGAGGGCGCGATAGGCGGAGCGGGTGAGGAGTTTTTCTTCGACGAGGTCTTCGATATCGCGGGTGCCACGGGTGACGTAGGTGGACCAGATGAGGTTTTGGTAATCGCGCAGGCCGCCGCAGCCTTCTTTGATTTGGGGTTCCTGGAGGTAGACGGTTTCTTTGTATTTATTGTGGCGGACGCGGAGGTCGTCGGCACGGGTGGCGAGGTATTGTTTTTCTTTTCCCGAGATGCAGTTTTTGTGGAAGGTCTCCTGGAATTGTTTAAAGAGGTCTTCGTCGCCGGTGAGGTATCGGGCTTCGATGATGGCGGTTTTTGTTTCGGTATCTTCGTTCGCGAGCTTGATACATTCTTTGATGGAGCGGACGGCGTGCCCGACGTTGAAACCGACGTCCCAGAGCATATAGAGGACCTGTTCGATAATTTCGTTGGTTTGGGGGGCGATATTTCGGGAATTGGAATTGTGGAGGAAGAGGAGATCGATATCGCTGCCGGGGTTGAGGGTGCCGCGGCCGTATCCGCCCTGGGCGATGAGGGTGATGGAACCGCGATCGCGGGCGAAGCGGTTCATGTCTTCGGGTTTGAGGTCGGCGGTGGAGAGGGCGTCGGCGAAGAGGTTTTGGAGGGTGATATCGAGGAGGTTGGAGCGGAGGCGAGCGATTTCGAGGCCGCCGGCGCCGGCTTTGTGCTGCATGCGGATGCGGTTTTCCTCGATCTTGAGGAAGCGTTTGTAGAGCTTGATGAGATCGGCGCGGGAGCGGTTTTTTTGGCGCCCGGGCTTCAGGTGTTCCTCTGCGTGGGCGAGGACTTTTTGTTGGTGTGACGACATGTAGGGCTTCCGGCGAGGCAGGTGTGTTTCAATGGGGAAGGTAGCTTGGGGGGCGAGAAAGAGGAAATAAAATGTGGCGGTGGGAGGCGAGAGTTTAGTATCCCAAGGCAATGACGAGAGTACGGGGCAAATTGATGGTGTTTGCGGGAATGATGATGCTGGTCTCGTGCGGGGGAGGGAGCGAGGCGGGGCAGGATGCGGTTACGCGGATTGCGTTTGGGTCATGCAATCACCAGGGGAGAGAGCAGCCGGTGTGGGATGTGATATTGGAGCGGGAGCCGGAGTTGTTCATTTTTTTGGGGGACAACATATATGCGGACACGGAGGACATGGAAGTGATGCAGGCGAAGTATGATCAGCTGGCGGCGAAGCCGGGATACCAAGCGATCAAGGCGATGTGTCCGGTATTGGCGATCTGGGACGATCATGATTACGGGGCGAACGACGTGGGGCGTGAGTATCCGATGCGGGAGGAGAGTGAGCGGTTGTTTTTGGATTTTTTCGAGGAGCCGGCGGGTTCGGAGCGGCGATCGCGGCCGGGGATTTATGATGCGGTGACTTTTGGGCCGGAGGGGCGGCGTTTGCAGGTGATTTTGTTGGACACGCGTTATTTCCGAAGTGAGTTGCCGCGCAATCCGAAGGAGGAGTGGCCGGAGAAAGGGCGGTATTCGCCGATGACGGGCGAGGATGCGACGATCTTGGGGGAGGCGCAGTGGGAGTGGTTGGAGGAAGTGGTGCGGGAGCCGGCGGACTTGCGGATTGTGGCGTCGAGTATTCAGGTGATTCCGGACGAGCATGAGTGGGAGAAGTGGGGGAATTTTCCGCGGGAGCGGGAGCGCTTGTTGACGTTATTGGGGGAAGCGGGAGCGACGCGGACGGTTGTGATCAGTGGGGATCGGCATATGGGGGAGATATCGCGGATGGACGCGGGGGCTGGGGAGGGGCCGGGGTTTGAGTTATTGGAAGTGACGTCGAGCGGGTTGACGCAGAGTTGGGATGACAAGGAGCAGGAGGAGGAGAACCGGTATCGGGTGGGGGGCGGTCTTTACAAGATGCCGAATTACGGCTTTTTGACGATTGATTGGGGGGAGCCGGAGGGCGGGGTGACGGTGGTGGGGGAGATTGGAAATGTGGAGGGGGAAGTGGTGTTGGGGGAGAAGGTGGTGTTTGAGTGATTTTTTTGGCCGCGAATCGAGGGGATGCGATTTTCTACCGTGGCGGCTCCTTGGGGACGATTCTTCGCTCGTTGAGCTACGAACGGCACGTAAGTCGCCCTACCCGCTTCGCGTTGGTGGTGGGGGCATCGTGGGAGTGGGCGGGCGAGCAGGGACGCTCGCCCCTACCGGAAGTGCGCGCTAAGCGCGGTTGGATTAGAAGCGCCGGAGGCGCTTGGCGCGTCCTGAGGCCACGCCCTACCGCACCGTGGGAGAGGGGAGCGCGTGCGGGAGATGGGGCGGGTTAGGAGAGGGTGAAGGTGTCGGTGGCGGGGGAGTCGGAGAGCGTGTGGGTGATGGTGGTGGTATTGGCGGCGAGGTGGGCGAGGCAGTGGTAGACGTCTTCGGGATTTGCTTCGAGGGTGTCGGCGATGGTGTCGGCGGTTTGGGGCGTGTGCGTGAGGGCCCGTTGGACTTCGACGAGTAGGTCGAGGAAAGCGGTAGCAGCTTTTTTTCCGGCTTCGACGCCGGGCTGGTGGTAGGCGTTGATATTGACGAGGGAGGCGTAGAAGGTGACGGCGCGTTCGAAGAGGGCGATGAGGGCGCCGAGGGATTTGGCGTCGACGTCGTCGACGGTGATGGTGATGGAGTCACGATTGTTTCCGGCGAGGGCGGAGCGGGTGCCGCGGAGGAAGCCTTGGAGGAAATCGCCGGTATTGACGCCGGATTTTTCGACGGTGATGGAGGCGCTGGCGCGGGTTTTTCGGACTTCGAGGAAGGTGGCGAAGAAATTGGGGACGCCGTCGCGGAGTTGTTGGATGTAGGCGTGTTGATCGGTGGAGCCTTTGTTTCCGTAGACGGCGAGGCCTTGGTGGACGGTATTGCCGTCGAGGTCGAGTTCTTTCCCGAGGGACTCCATGACGAGTTGTTGGAGGTATTTTGAAAGGAGGACGAGGCGGTCTTTGTATGGGATGACGACCATGTCTTTTTCTCCGCGGCCGTTTCCGGCGAAGTGCCACATGAGGGCGAGCATCATGGCGGCGTTTTCGGTGGTGGGGAGGGAGCGGGTTTTTTCGTCCATGGCGGCGGCGCCTTCGAGGAAGGCATCGACGTCGACGCCGAGGAGGGTCATGGGGACGAGGCCGACGGTGGACATGACGGAGGTGCGCCCGCCGATCCAGTCGGCCATGGGGAATCGTTTGAGCCATTTTTGTTCTTTGGCGAGTTCATCGAGCTGGGACCCGGGGCCGGTGACGGCGACGGCGAACTTAGCGAAATCGAGTCCGTTGCGTTCGTAAGCGTGGGCGGCTTCGAGCATGCCGTTGCGGGTTTCCTTGGTGCCGCCTGACTTGGAGATGACGACGGAGAGGGTATTCCCGAGGCGATGGCCGATTTGGTCGAGGACACGATCGATGCCATCGGGATCGGTATTGTCGAAGAAGTGGATTTTGAGGGGGGCGTCGATATCGACGAGGGCGTCGGCGACGAGTTGTGGTCCGAGGGCGGAGCCGCCGATGCCAATGAGGAGGAGATCGGAGAACGGCGAGCCGTCGGGGGTGATGATGTCGTTATGGTGGATGGCTTTTGCGAAGGCTTTGGCGGCGTCGAGGCCTGCGGTGATTTCCTCGCGGATGGTATCGTCTGGAGCGAGGCCGGGGTTACGGAGCCAGTAGTGACCGACCATGCGGTTTTCATCGGGGTTTGCGATGGCGCCGGCTTCGAGTTCGCGCATATCGGCGAAGGCTTTTTCGACGGGCTTGGCGATGCGTTCGAGGAAGTGATCGCTAAAGCTCATGCGACTGACGTCGAGAGAGAAGCCGAGGTCGGGGTAACGGATGAGCAGTTCCTGGTATCGGTTCCAGGTGTTATTGGAATCGGTCACAGTGTGATGGTGGCGGGTGATGTGTGGGCGGGCAAACAAGAAATGGTTGACGTATTGGGCTGGGGGGCGAGGTATTCTGCGGATTCAGGATGGAGTGTATGACGGAAGAGCGAGCAGAATTCGGGCCTTTTCGGGAGAAGATGGAAGAGGCGGGGCAGAGCGGGGCGGCGATTGACGCGTTTGAGCGGAGTTATGATTGGTTGTGTCGGGGGGTATCTGGGTTGGTGGACGAGGGGGAGATTGAGCCGGTGGAGGAGTTGCCGGAGTATGGGGCGGTGGTATCGGGGGGTGTGGAGAGTGAGGGAGAGGCGCCGGTGGGGGAGACCGTGGTGATCAAGTTGAATGGGGGATTGGGGACGGGGATGGGATTGGAGCGGGCGAAGAGTTTATTGGAAGTGCGGGAGGGGCTGACGTTTTTGGATTTGATTGCGCGGCAGGTGAAGTGGTGGCGCGGGCGTTCGGGGGAGGGGGAAGGAGAGGGGTTGCGATTTTTGTTGATGAACAGTTACGCGACGAGCGGGGACACTTTGGAATTTTTTGAGGAGCGGTATTCGGAGTTGGGTGGGGGGAAGGAGATGGAATTGATGCAGAGCCAGGTGCCGAAGGTGGACGCGGCGACGATGGCGCCGGTGGAGTATGGGGAGCGGCCGGAGTTAGAGTGGTGTCCGCCGGGTCACGGTGATTTGTATGCGTCTTTATTGGGGACGGGTTGGTTGGATTTGTTGTTGGCGCAGGGGGTGCGGTATGCCTTTGTTTCGAACTCGGACAATTTGGGAGCGACGCTGGACGAGGGATTGTTGGGGTATTTTGCGTCGTCGGGGGCGCCTTTCTTGATGGAAGTGACGCGGCGGACGCCTTCGGATTCGAAGGGAGGGCACTTGGCGGTGGAGGCGGGGAGCGGGCGATTGATCTTGCGGGAATCGGCGCAGTGTTCCGAGGAGGATCGGGCGGCGTTTCAGGATATTGAGCGGCATCGATTTTTTAACACGAACAATTTGTGGCTTCGGTTGGATGTGTTGAAGGAGGTATTGGATGCGTCCGGGGGGGCGATTCCGTTGCCGGTGATGAAGAATGAGAAGACGGTGAATCCTCGGGATGGCGGATCGGCGCGGGTGTATCAATTGGAGACGGCGATGGGAGCGGCGATCGGGTGTTTTGAGGGGGCGGGAGCGTTGGTCGTGCCGCGGAGTCGGTTTGCGCCGGTGAAATCGACGAGTGATTTATTTTCGGTGCGATCGGATGCGTATGAGTTGACGGAGGATGCGCGATTGGTGTTGGCGGCGAGTCGCGGGGGGACGCCGCCGGAGGTGGTTTTGGATGGGGCGCATTACAAGATGGTGGATCAGTTGGAGGCGGCGACGCGGGAGGGGGTGCCGTCGATGATAGGGTGTGATCGTTTGGAGGTGGTGGGCCCGGTAGAGTTTTATGGGGATGGGGTGGTGGAGGGGCGGGTGTTGATTTCGAATGAGGGGGAGGAGGCGAAGCGTGTTCCGGCGGGGGTGTTGCGGGATGGGGAGTATGTTTTGTAGCGCTGGTTGCAGCTTTGGCGCAGTAAATCGGTTATTCGGTTGGGGGCGGTTCCTCGTGGGAAGGGGAGTCGGTGGGAAGGTGACGAAAAAAGCAGAGGGGTTTGCGGGGATTGGCACGGGTGATGCTTTCTATGGTTGTATTCGCTTCCAGAAAGCGAATTTTGGAGGTTGAAGTAAGCAGTCCGGCTGGCCGCTCTTTTCTTGCGGGTTTCGGGGGTTTCCCGCGGACTTTGGTCAGCCGGGCTGCCCCTCCTTAAAAGGGGGGGTTGATTGGTCTTTTGGTCCTCCGGTCTTTTTGTCGGGGGGGGACCGCGATCGGCGATCGCGGCTACAGGGTTCCGGGGAAGGAAGTGACTGGAATTAGTCGGAGGTTTTTTCGAGGCATTTTTTCCAGAGTTGGGCGGCGAGGATGCCTCCGATGACGGGGCCGACCCAGTAGACCCAAGCTTGGGCGAGTTGGGCGCCGTCGCCGCCGATGATGGCGGGTTCGAGTTGTCGGGCGGGGTTGATGGCGCCGCCGGTGAGGAGGCCGATGGTGACGGCGGCGGTGGCGGAGACCATGACGGCGATGACGAGTCCGTGGGCGAGGGCGATGCCGATGAGGCCGGCTTCGGCGTCGCCGAGTTAGTTGATGGCGAGGATACCGACGAAGCAGAGGGCGAAGGTGCCGACGAATTCGCAGATTAGGGCTTTGAGGTTCATGATTTTATAATGGATGTTTGATTGTTAGGATGTGTTAATGACAGAAACTGAGGGGGTTTGGCAAATTTCTGTCGTGAGGCTTGGTTTTGGGGAGGGGGCTGGGGGCGGTTCTTGTTGAAATTATGTGTTATATGATTATTATAAACGTGCGATTGTTGTTTTACGGACTTTTTTGAACCGACCGGGAGGTATTGATGGGCAATTTGATCAAGTTTGGAGTTTTTGGTGTGGCCTTGTATTGGGGGCTGAGTTTTTTGGGGTTGAATCCGTTTAGTGGGGGCGATGTGCAGGCGGCGATTGATGGGTTGAAGGAGGAGGCGTTGATGACGGGGCGGGACAAGATTGTGGTTTTGCTGACGGGGACGAGTTGGTGTCCTTATTGTGTGGATTTGGAGCGTGAGGTGATTCGGACGCCGGTGTGGCAGAAGTTTGCGGCGGACGACATCATTTTTCAGACCTATGAGTATTCCGCGGGGGGCGGTCGGTCGGGCTTGAAGGGGGATTTATTGAAGCGATTTGATGTGGAGGGGGTCCCCACGATGGTCGTGATGGATTACGACGGGAATGTCCTGGGGGAGCGGGCTGGGTTTTCGGAAAACCAGGGCGCGACAGGGTATAAGAAGTGGGTGGAGTCGCTGTAGCCCGTTCGATGCAGTTTGATCAGAAGATCAGACGCCGCGCAGGGTGCCGCTGCCTTCGCCGATATCGCCGTCGACGTTCATGAGGTCGAGAATGGAGCGGTGGAGTTTGCCGATGGGTTCGCCCTTGGCATCGATGTGACGACCGCCGCGGAAATTTCCACCGGCGTTACCGGAGAGGATGATGGGGATGTTGGTGCCGTTGTGTTGTTGACCGGCGCTGAGGTTTGAGCCGAAGAGGACGAGGGAGTTCTCGAGGACGTTGCTGGAGCCTTCGGACATGTTTTTGAGTCGATTGAGGAAGTAGGCGTATTGATCGACGAAGTAGGTATTGATGATGGCGAACTTTTTGAGGTTCTCGGCTTTGTTCCCGTGGTGGGAGATGGAGTGGTGGTTGCCGTCGATGCCTTCGAGGAAGGACATGTTTCGTCCGTTCAAGCCGTCGCCGAACATGAAGGTGGAGGCGCGGGTGGAATTGCTCCAGAAGGCGAGGGCCATGACGTCCATCATGAGTTGCCCGTGTTCCTGGTAGGGGATGTTGGGAGCGGCCTGGTAGGCGCCGCTTTTGCTGTCGCCCATCGATTTTTTCATGCGGGCGTCGACATTCTTGATTTCGTCGAGGACTTCCGCGGTGATGTTGAGGCCTTTGGCGGCCTGGGCTTGGTGGCGGATGCGTTCTTCGACATCGCGAACGGCGGTGAGGTATTCGTCGAGCTTTTGTTGGTCGGCGCGGCCGAGTTTTTTCTGAAGGGATTTGGCGTCTTCGAGGACGGTATCGAGGACGCTCTTGTCGGGACGTGGGGCGTCGGCGCCGGAGCGGGCGCCACCGCCGGAGCCGGTGAGGCGGGCGTCTTTAAAGAGGCGATCGAAGGCGCGTTGGGGATTGATCTCGTGGGGGACGGGCGTGTTTTTGGTTTTCCAGGAGACGAAGCTTCCGTAGATGCGGCTGTGACCGCTCATGCTGACGCCGCTTTTGGGAGTGTGGAGGCCGAGTTCGAGGGTGGGCAGGACCGTGCCTTCCTTGAGGGCGTTCCCGATGATTTGGTCGACGCTGGGGTTGGCGACTTCGACTTCGGCGGCTTTGCCGGTTTTCTTGGGGCGGGCGCCGGTGAGGAACGCGGTCGTGCCGGCGGCGTGACCGCCTTCGGCGTTATTGATACCGGTGATGACGGCGACGTGATCGGTGAGGCCCTCGAGGGGTTGGAGGGACGGGGGGAGGGAAGAGAGGCTGGAGCCTTTGGGATCGAACATGGCGTGGTTGACGCCATTGGGCATGAAGAAAGCGGCGAAGCGGACGGGTTGGCCATCGGGTCCCATGGTGCCGGCGGCGAGGGATTTGGAGGCGGGGAGCATCGCTTCGAGGAAGGGAAGGCTCATGGTGGCGCCGATTCCGCGGAGCATGTGGCGTCGTGAGATATGCCAGGGTCTAGACATCGTTTTTGCTTTCTTTATTTGGTCCTTCGGTCTGTCGGCCCTTCAGTCCTTCGGTCTGGGGTTATACGTCGTGGGAAAGGGGATTCGGACAGTTAAGGTAAGGGAAAAGGGGGTTGGCGGGAAGGGAAATGTCTGTAGGCTAGTGTTGGGCGATGGATTTGGATTTGGTGGGTTGGAAGTCGTCGTTGCGGCGGTTTAGGAAGGGGGTGCTTTTGGCGACTTCAATAAAGACGCGATGGATGCGGTAGTCGTCGTTGATGAGTTGGTGGGCGATTTGGGCGACGACGGGGCGGTCATAGGGTGAGAGTTCGCGGCCGAGGGCGTAGCCGAGTGTTTTTTCGGCCATGTGATGGGCGAAGAGGTCTTTGTCTTCGAGGAGGATTTTTTTGAATTCGGCGGGGGAGGAAAAGGAGCGGCCATCGGGGAGCGTGCCTTGGGTGTCGAGGGGGTTGCCGTTTTGGTTGGTGCGCCAGCGGCCGATGGCGTCGTAATTTTCGAAACCGAAGCCGATGGGATCGATGGCTTCGTGGCATGATTTGCAATTGGGGTCTTCGCGGTGCTGGATGAGGGCGTCGCGGAAGGTCTTGGTTTCGATTTCGCGATCGTCATCGGGGAGCATGGCGACGTCCATGGGTGGTTCCGGCATGGGGGTGCCGAGGATATCTTCGAGGATGTAATTTCCGCGGGCGGCGGGGCTGGTGCGCAGGGGCATGGATGTGGCGGTGAGGACGCTGCCCATGCCGAGGAGGCCGCCGCGGTTGGGATTGTCGAGGGAGACCTTGCGGATTTCCGAACCGGAGACACCGGGGATGCCGTAGTGTTTGGCGAGTCGGTCGTTGAGGAAGGCGTAATCGGAATCGAGGAGGTCGAGGATGCTACCGTTTTCCTTGATGAGGTGTCCGAAGTAGGCGGCAGACTCCCGGTAGAGGAGGACGCGGAGGTCGAAGGTGAAGACCGGGTATTTGACTTCGTCGGGATTGGCGGTGGAGCGCAGCATCTCCCACTTGAACCATTGGCCGGCGAAGTGCATGGAGAGGGATTTCGCTTTTTCGTCTTCGAGCATGCGGAGGACCTGGGCTTCGAGGACGTCGGGGTCGTGGAGTTTTTCTTCCTTGGCGAGGTCGATGAGCTCCTGGTCGGGCATGGAGGACCAGAGGAAGTAGGAAAGGCGGCTGGCGAGGTCGAATTGGTCGACGGGGTAGGGTTTCGATGAATTTTGTTCGAGTTCGCTGCGGTAGAGGAAGTTCGGCGAGATGAGGATGGCGAGGAGAGGCATTTTCATGGCCTCGTCGTAACGTTTTTTCTTTTTCGTTTCGTGTTGGAAGATGGCGATGAGGCGATTGAGTTCTTCTTCATCGACGGGGCGGCGGTAAGCGCGGGTGGTCCAGTATTCGAGGACTTTGCGGGCGGCGGCGTCGGGGGAGGTGCCGCCGGAAGGGGCGGCGAAGAGGTATCGGGAGCGCAGGGTGCGATCGTCGTAGAGGGCCTGCACGATGATGCCGGCGGCTTCGACGTAGTTCTCCATGAGGAGGGAGGGGAGGAAGAGGGCGTCGGCGTTGTTATCGAAGCCGGCTTCGCCACCAGGTTCTTCGGGGAAGTTATCAGCGGGGCGGATGCGGAGGCCGAAGAGATCGCGGATGGTGTAATTGTATTCGTTTTTATTGAGGCGACGGATCGTGGTTTTGCCAGGGTCGACGCCCATGGCACCGGCGGCCCAATGACCGGTGAGGGACGCGACCCAGTCGATCATGGCGGTTCGTTCTTCTTCGGTGGGTTGATTTTTTTCTTTGCGCGGGGGCATGTCGCGCATCTCGAGGAGGGCGGACACGTTTTCCCAGAGGTCGGGGGCGTGCAGGGCGTCGGATTCGGAGGCGAATTCTTCGAAGTCGAGTTCGCCTTCATTGGTGAGGGCGTCGTGGCATTCGATGCAGTATTTATCGATGAGGGGTTGGATGGTGTCCTGGTAGTGGCCGGGTTTCCAGGGGACGCGTGGTTTGGGGGCGGCGACTTTGGTTGGAGTGTCGGCGGCGGGGGTGGAGGTTGTGGCGATAAGCTTGGCTTCACCGGTGGCGATGGGGGAGAGGGCGTCGAGATTGGATTGGGTAATGGCGGCGAGATCGGTTTCCGGGTCTGCGGGATGGGTGAGAGCGGGATTAAGGACGATGCTGTCGAGGCCGATCTCGGCGAGTTCGCCGTTGATGGTATCGGAGGGGGGTGCTTCCCAGATGATCCATTTGGCGGGGTGTTTGCGGAGGTCGAACTTAAGTTTGATGCTGATGGAGGGGCCGATTTCGAAGCGGGGATCGAGTTCGAAGGTGATGAAATTGAGGTTGTGTTGGCGGGCCCAGGGTTCGAGGTCGGGGGTAGAGAGCACGACGGGTTCCTCGATGCGGGAGGCGCGGTCGTTCATTTGATCGGCGAGCTTCTTCCAATCGGCTTCGAGGGTTTGGAGCGTTTCGGTGGGATCGGGGCGCGAATTGAGATCGATCTCGGCGAGGGCGGTTTCGAGGGCATCGGAGACGGCGGCGGCGAGTGTCGGGGCTTCGTTAGGGTGGAGGGCGGGTGAGGCAATTGAGGCGGCGGTGAGGTCGATGATTTGTCCGGAGGTGGGGGGATCGATGTTGGCAATCCAGGGGGCGGCGTCGGTGCTGGGAATGAGGATGAGGTCGGCGGCCTGAAAGGCGGCGACTTCGTCGGAGTTGGGGCGCCACTTGGCGGGGTCGGGGGTAATGGATTTGGGGAAGAAGAGCTCGATATCGTCGCCGCCGAGTTTTTGTGCGAAGTAGGCGAGGGGATAGCTGCTGACGAAGACCTTGAGGGGCGGGGGCGGGGTGTAGGCGACGGTTTCGACCGGGGGCGGGGCTTCTTTTCCGCAGCCGGCGAGGAGGGCGGCGGTGAAGGTCAGGGCGAGGGCGAGGGCGGTGGGGAGGCGGGGGGGCATGGGGATTGGGGGTAGGGTAGAGGAAATTGGCGGGTGGGGCAAGGGGAGCGAGTTCGTATTGAGTGGTCAGAATTAAGGGGACGGGGTAGGGTTTTGGGTATGAGTGATGGGAAAGTTGTGGCGGCGGATGAGGTGACGCGGGCGGAGGTGCCGGCGGGGACGGGGACTTCGTTCCAGGTTTTAATTGGTCCGGAGGAGGCGCCGCATTTTGCGATGCGGCGATTTACGATGGAGCCGGGGGGCGGGATGCCGCGTCACACGAACGAAGTGGAGCACGAGCAGTATGTGTTGCGCGGGAAGGCGCGGATTGGGATTGGGGAGGAGACGTTTGAGGTGAAGGCGGGGGACGTGGTTTTTATTCCGGCGGGGGCACCGCATTGGTATGAGGCGGATGGGGAGGAAGGGTTTGAGTTTTTGTGTTTGGTGCCGAATGGCCCGGATGAGGTGAGGGTGTTGGGGGAGGATTGAGAAACCACGAATGGATACGAATGGACACGAATGGACACGAAGGTTGTAGTGGACGAATGTTTTTGATTGAAGGGGTTCAATTGTTTTCGCTGTTCGGAAGTGATTCTGCCCGAGCAAAAATCGGTAAGGACAAATAGCCCATGGCGGCCGTAACAGCCAAAGTTCAGAAAATTTTTGAGAGGTTGGTTGGAGATCGGGCTGCGATCTTGAGGGGCGATCGAGTCCCGGCAGAGATAAACGATCGAATTACATCTGCGATACGGGGTGGAGAACTTGGATCGAGTATTTATGACCCCGTGAAGCTGGATGGGATTGGGTTCCACCTGGTGGATTGGAACTCCGATGCGGCATTTATTGTCGCGATGCTCTTGTATCCAGACGAGTTTACCGATGAAGAGATTCGTGAGGGTGTGGAGCTATTTCTGGTTCACGCGCCTGCGCATTGCTTGGAGGCGGCAAGGCTCGGTGGCTATTCCACCGACAATCCGTTCGTTGACGAAGACGATGAGGATTTGGAGAAGGTTGAAGGAGGCGGTTGAGGGATGCGGTGATTCGACCGCAGTTGAAAGATAATTGGTTGTTTTATGTTCTGTTGTGTATTGGCGCCGCATTGCTAGTCAGCAGGACATTAGTGCGTTGTAGGGAGGTAAGGTGAAAAATTTACTATCTCACTCGATTCTTGCAGGGCTGGCGGGTCCTGTATTTTTAGCTTTGGCGATTTTCATCTTGGCAAAGCACAAGTATGACGGGATTGAAGATTGGCCGTCGGTGCCTGCAGAGAACGTGATTGAGAAGGGAAAGTTGCATCCGTATCGAACCGAGTCTGTTCTGGGATCAGGCCAGGGACTCATCGACGCCCGGTACGTGGAGTTCTCTTATTCCGTCAACGGGGTCACGTACACGGGAACTAAGGCGACTCCCAATGGCGGCGGAATCGAAGCAGCTGGTGATCCGCCTTGGAATGCCTATTTTTCACCTGTTGAACCCTCCATTGGGGTATTGAATCCTCTGCCGTATAGAGGAACGCGCCCTTTGACGGTCGCAGGGATTTTTTTCGCAGTGTCCCTTCTCTATATTTGGGTGACACCTTGGAAGAAGAGAAATTTCGACAGGGCGAAGAGTGTAAGACAGCATCCGGCTAGCACTGAGTAGCCTAGGTGCAAGCTTTAGATGTGACCTATTGGTTACGATCGTCGGCGTTCGTGGAATTGTGGGTGTATGGTTTTGTGGCTACAGACAGGGGCTACTTTGGCGGGTTTCATTGCGATGAGGGCGTGTGGAGGCTTCCTGGCTTCGCGCCCATAGTGCGAGCGATGATCGTGGGAGGAGCGTTGCGGACGATCGGGACGATCGTCCCTGCCGGTATTGGGAAGCGGGAACACTGTGGGAGCGGTCGCGCGGGAGCACGACTCTCCAAAGTGGGTGGATGGGGAGGCTTTGTGGACGGTGGCGCCGGGTGGTGGCACCCGGCCTACAGGGTTAGTGTGGGACAGAGGTGTGGAGTTTTTGGGCGAGGGATGTAATGGTTTGGCTTTGGTTTTTTTGGTGGGCGAGGTTTTGGGTTTCGGCGGGGTCGAGTTGGTGGTCGTAGAGTTCGGTGGCGATGAGTTGGTTGGTTTTTTTGTCTCGCCATTCGACGTATCGGTGTTGGTCGGTGCGGATGGCGCGGCCCATGGCCCAGTCGCGGCGCGCGAACTGGGTGAAGGCGGGGTTCTGGCGGTCCCAGTTTTTCTTCGCGGGATTTTTCATGAGGGGGACGAGGGAATCGCCTTCGAGTTGGGCGGGGAGGGGGAGCGCGGCGAGGTGGGCGAGGGTGGGGTAGAGGTCGACGAGTTCGGCGAGGCCGTTGGTTTTGGACGGGGTGATATTTGGGGCGGCGATGATGAGGGGGACGCGGGCGCTCCATTCGTAAGTGGTCATCTTTGCCCAAGTGGCGTGTTCGCCGAGGTGCCAGCCGTGGTCGGAGGTGAGGACAATGATCGTGTTGTCGGCGAGGCCTTCTTCTTCGAGGGCGTCGAGGAGGCGGCCGACCTGGGCGTCGACGTATGAGACACAGGCGAGGTAAGCTTGGCGGAGGGAGATGACGAGGTCGTCGTCGAAGACGCCTTCGTTCGGGATGTTGTTGTAGCTGCGGAGTTCGAAGCCGGACCATTGGATGGCGTCCTCCATGGTTTCGACGCGGCGGGGCGGCGCCGGTTTCCAACGAGAGGGTTTGCCACCTGGTTTGGGGGCGTAGGACGAGGTGTTGTAAAAGGCAACAACCGGGGCTCCCTCGGGCGTGGGACGATGGTCGGGGTCGGGGAGCAGGGATTTATTTTTCGCGTAGAGGTCGAAGTATTTTTTTGGGGCGACGAAGGGGAGGTGGGGGCGTCGGTATCCGACGGAGAGGAAGAAGGGTTGGTCTTTGAGTTCTTTGAGGGTGGCGATGGCGTCGGTGGTCATGCGGCCGGCGAAGAGTGTGTCATCGGGGACATCGGGTGATTGCCAGGCGGGGCAATCTTCGCGCGGGGCGATGAGGGTGGGGATGTTTTTGCGTTTCTTGAAGGGGACATCGGCGATGGCTTCTTCGTCGACGAGTTCCCACATCTCGCGTTCGCGGCCCGGGGATTCGGGGACGGACCAGGAATGGGGATCGCTGCGGCCATCGTGGAAGAGTTTGCCGAAGGATTGGGCGTGGTATCCGTGATTTTTAAAGTGTTCGGAGAGGGTGACGAGTTTGGGGTGCTCCTTGCGATCCCAGTTGAAGTGATCGGCGAGGGAGAAGGCGCGGGTGGTTTCCGGACGCAAGCCGGTGAGGAAGGAAACGCGGGAGGGGCCGCATTGCGTGGCCTGGCAGTAGGCGCGGTTGAAGAGGGTGCCGCGGGCGGCGAGGCGATCGATGTTCGGGGTTTGGGCGACGGGGTCGCCGTAGCAGCCGAGCATGGGGCGGAGGTCGTCGGTGCAGATGAACAGCACGCTAGGGCGGGTGCTCGCGGACTTGTTGGGTGAGGTGAGTTGCACGGTGGCTTCGACGGGGAAGTGGTCGGAGGGGTAGCGTCCTTCGTCAGAGATGGTTTCGTTGATGGCGGCATCGGTGGTCTTGAGGTGAGGGCTGTGGAGGATCCAGTCGATGCGGCGGCCGGGTTTGGGGGCGGTGAAACCGGTGGCGGTGGTTTCTTCGGGATCGGGGGTGGGATGGGCGGCGCGATGGGAGTCGATGAGCTGGCCGGGTTCCGAGCCGACGAGGACGGCGTAGGGTTCGAGGAGTTCGGTGGTATTGAAATCCCCGGTGATGATGACGGGGGTGTCTTTGCCGGCGATTTCCTGGAGCTTGGCGCGGACGAGCTTGGCGGATTCGAGGCGGGCTTGTTTGCCGCGGTGATCGAAGTGGGTGTTGGCGAAGAGGATGTTGGGGGCGCTGGCGGCGGGGTCTTTGGGTTTGAGCTTGGTCCAGGTGACGATGCGGGGGAGGGAGGAGTCCCAGGATTTGGAGCCGGGTTGATCGGGGGATTCGCTGAGCCAGAAGTGACCTTCGTCGACGAGGTCGAAGGCGTCTTTGCGGAACATGATGGGAACGAATTCGCCGTCGTCTTTGCCGTCGTTTCGGCCGACGCCGACGAAGTGGTAATCGGGGAGTTTGGATTCGAGGAAGTCGCCCTGGTGTTTGACCACTTCCTGGAGGCCGAGGAGGTGGGGGTTGTAGGTGGTGATGGTATCGACGACGAAGTCTTTGCGTTTGGGCCAGGCGTTGGGGCCGTCTTTGGGGTTGTCGTAGCGGATGTTGAAGGACATGACGCGCCAGGAGGCGGGCGGGTCGGTGTCGGGGGTTTGGGCAGGGGTTAGGGTGGGGGTGAGGAGGAGAAGGAGGAGAGTGAGTGGGGAGAAGAGATGTAATGGGGGTGTTCGCATGGCTAGGGCCAGGATTGGGTATCGAATATTGGTTGGAGCGGGCGAGCGGGCCGCTCGCCCCTACCGTTGATTTGAGAGCGGACGGGTGGTTTTTGGAGGGGCGTTGTGCGCCCGCCGCGCGGGCGCCCGCCCACCGGGGTGAGGCGGGCCCGTCTTGGGGGGGGTTTTGGTTTTGGGGGGGGTGGGCGGGGGGATTTTGGATTAGGCGGGGGCGG
>JBCCIR010000116.1:0-17767 GCA_039028175.1 Verrucomicrobiota bacterium | reverse complement strand
CCCCCCCGCACCTAGCTGGCGTCCCCGTCTGCACCCTAGAGGGACACGAATCAAACATTAACTAGACGCATACACATCCATACCTATGTATGTACCTGAAATTCGGTCCCAACTCAGAGTAGGTCTGAATGCCGGGGGTGGGGTTGGGCCGTCGGGAGGCGTGACGGGGAGGCCGAGCTGGCGCGTGGGGACGGGGCGGGCGTTGGGGATTGAGCGATTTGCGGAGGAATACTTGCCTGAGGGGGCGGCTCCTGAGGCGGGCTGAGGGTCTGGCGAGAGGGGGGTGAGGTGGGCGTGAGAATGGGGCCTTGGTAAGGGGGGTGGAAACGGGGTGTGAGGCCTTGTGGGGGCGGGGATTGTGGGGATTCGAAAATTTGAGAAAATGGGGCAGAATTGTTTTGACAGGAGGATCGATTTTGCTAGGTTCTGGCTCGCTTCGATCCTAGAGGGTGTATTTCGGTCGTTTTGCTGGGTGTTTTCACGGTTGGCTTGACGGGTGAACTGCCCCTATTTGTCGTGGCGGAAACCATTTCTGCTCTTGTAGCTCAGGGGTAGAGCACTTCCTTGGTAAGGAAGAGGTCACGGGTTCAAATCCCGTCAAGAGCTCTGGCACCCGACTAAGGAACAAGCAGCAAAAAAAGTATCACTAACCAACACCAAACTCAGAGGCAGCCCAAGAAGCACTCCCAGAAAAGCAATGGCTAAAGAAGCGTTTCAGCGAAACAAACCGCACGTTAATGTCGGCACGATTGGTCACGTTGACCATGGCAAGACGACGTTGACGGCAGCTATTACCAACACTCTTGCCGAGAAGGGCAACGCAGAGGCGAAGGGATACGATCAGATTGATGCCGCACCGGAAGAGAAGGAGCGTGGTATCACGATTGCGACGGCGCACGTCGAGTATGAGAGTGACGACCGTCACTATGCGCACGTTGACTGTCCTGGACACGCGGACTACGTGAAGAACATGATCACGGGTGCGGCGCAGATGGACGGCGCGATTTTGGTGGTGAGTGCGGCGGACGGACCGATGCCGCAGACGCGTGAGCACATTTTGTTGGCCCGCCAGGTGGGTGTGCCGGCGATCGTGGTATTCATGAACAAGACCGACCAGGTTGACGACGAAGAGTTGCTTGAGCTGGTGGAGATGGAAGTTCGTGACCTGTTGACGCAGTATGAGTTCCCTGGCGACGAGATTCCGATCGTGAAGGGTTCGGCGTTGAAGGCATTGGAAGGCGACGCGGAGCAGAAGGAGAACATCCTGAAGTTGATCGCGGCGGTGGACGAATACATTCCGGTGCCGGAGCGTCCGGTGGACCAGGATTTCCTGATGCCGGTTGAAGACGTGTTCTCGATTGAAGGTCGTGGCACGGTGGCCACGGGTCGTATTGAGCGCGGCATCGTGAAGAAGATGGAAGAGGTTGAAATCGTCGGGATTAAGGAGACGACGAAGACGACGATCACGGACATTGAGATGTTCCGCAAGCTTCTTGACGAGGGTCAAGCGGGCGACAACGTGGGGCTTTTGCTTCGTGGTGTTAAGAAGGAAGACATTGAGCGTGGCCAGGTGATTGCCAAGCCGGGCACGATTACTCCGCACAAGAAGTTTTCTGCCGAGATTTACGTTTTGAGCAAGGACGAAGGTGGCCGTCACACGCCGTTCTTCAGCAATTATCGTCCGCAGTTTTACTTCCGGACGACGGATGTGACGGGGACGATCAAGTTGCCTGACGGTGTGGAGATGGTGATGCCGGGTGACAATGTATCGATGGAAGTCGAGTTGATCACGCCGATCGCGATGGAGAAGACGATTCGTTTTGCGATTCGTGAAGGTGGCCGCACGGTGGGTGCTGGTCGTGTCTCGGACATTCTTGACTAAGACCGGCGGGAGTCGGGCGAACGGAACGGCAGGTTAGTTAGATACCTGAAAAAACAATCAAGCTGGTGAAAACCCGCTTTCCCGATCAGAGGGGGGCGGGTTTCCCCGCCTAAACGAGGAGAAGGGAAAGGGGCCTGAAAAAAGGGGTCCTGGACCGAAGCGAAAAGACGAGCGAGACGACGATTATATAGAACTTGAATTGAGAGACGGTAGAGTATTCGTTACGGCACCATCCTGATACAGGACAGTAGCTCAATTGGTAGAGTAGCGGTCTCCAAAACCGTTGGTTGTGGGTTCGAGTCCCGCCTGTCCTGCCAGTTCCGGAGGATTCCAGGAGGACGGGTCAGCGGATCGCCTTCAAACCCCGCCGCCGGCGCCGACTCTCAACCGGAATCACGGTTTTTCCCCAGCAACACATTTGATGTCCAGGATTACGAAATATATAGGTGAAGTTCGCGCGGAGCTGCACAAGGCGACATGGCCTTGGGAGTCGAAGGACAAGGAGCGTGGTTTCAAGCGTTTCAAGGAGCTCACGGATTCCACGGTTGTGGTGTTGATTGCGATGATGTTGTTGGGCGGGTATGTCGCTTTTTGGGACATCATCATGTTGAACGTGATGAAGGTATTGACGCTTTAGATTTAGAGGCTGCAACGCAGGAACGAACCCGCACCATATTAATTTCAAAACCAGAAACTGACTAAATTCATGGCATCCGTCCCGGCGCCCAAAGACCAATGGTATGTCGTCCACGTTCTCTCCGGACAGGAGCAGAAGGTGTTGAAGAGTATTACCCGGCGGATTGAGCAGGAAGAGATGGGGGATTTGGTATATGAGGTATTGGTGCCGACGGAGCGGGTATCTGAGGTGAAGCGCGGCCGCAAGTCCGAGACGTCGCGGAAATTTTTTCCGGGGTACATTATTGTGAACATGAACCTGCTCGACGAGAACAACGAGTTGGTGGACCGGACGTGGTATTTCATTCAGGACACGCCGGGGGTGATTAATTTTGCGGGGACGAAGGGGAGCAAGCCGATTCCGATGCGTCAGTCGGAGGTGCAGAGCATGTTGGCTCAGATCAAGGAGCGTGAGGATCATGTGACGCCGAAGATTCAGTTTGAGGTGGGCGAGACGGTGAAGGTTGCGGACGGGCCGTTTGAGAGTCAGAACGGGGTGGTGGAAGAGATTGATCCGGAGCGTGGCAAGTTGCGGGTATCGGTGAGTATTTTTGGTCGGGCGACGCCGGTGGATTTGGAGTATTGGCAGGTGGACCGGGCGTGATGGTTGGGAAACAGGAATTGGGAAACAGGAAACAGGATTTACGAGTATGGCTAAGGAAGTAATTGGGACATTGAAGTTGCAGATTCCTGCGGGGCAGGCGAATCCGGCGCCGCCGGTGGGTCCGGCCCTGGGTCAGGCGGGTGTGAACATCATGGATTTCTGCAAGCAGTTTAATGCGGAGACGCAGAACCGGGCGGGCGACATTTTGCCGGTGGTGATCACGGTTTATAAGGACAAGAGTTTTACGTTTATCTGCAAGTCGCCTCCGGCGGCGGTGTTGTTGAAGAAGGCGGCGAACCTGGCGTCGGGATCGGGTGATCCGCTCAAGGAGAAGGTGGCCACATTGACGAAGGCGCAGATCATGGAGGTGGTTAAGGCGAAGATCAGTGATTTGAACACGGACGACGAGGAAGCGGCGGCGCGAATTATTGCGGGCACGGCGCGGCAGATGGGGATCGAAGTCGAGGGATAAGAATTTTAATCAACAAAGAGCAGGAGAATCCGGACGGGTTCGCATGAACTGCAACAAGACGATGGCTAGAAAGAGAAGCAAACGATACGAAGAAGCGGCGAAGCTGGTTGAGGAGGGAAGATCCTACCAGTTGACGGATGCGGTGGCGGTTTTGAAGAAGTTCCCGGCGCCGAAGTTTGATCAGACGGTGACGGTATCCATCCGGATGGGTATTGATCCGAAGCAGACGGACCAGATGGTGCGCGGCACATGTCCTTTGCCTCACGGCAGCGGCAAGGAAGTGCGGGTTTTGGTGTTTGCGCAGGGTGAAGCGGCGAAGGCTGCGGAAGCGGCGGGAGCGGAGATCGTGGGATTTGAAGATGTGATCAAGCAGATTCAAGAGGGCTTCCAGGATTTTGATGTTGCGGTGGCGACACCGGATGCGATGTCTGAGGTGCGGAAGTTGGGCCGGTTTTTGGGGCCGCGCGGGTTGATGCCGAATCCGAAGACGGGGACGGTGACGGACGATACTGCGGGAGCGGTGAAGGCGGTGAAAGCGGGCCGGGTGGATTTCAAATTGGACAAGAACGCGAACATCGCGGTGGCGGTGGGCAAGGTTTCGTTTGAGGAGCAGCAGTTGGTCGAGAACGCGGAAGCGGTGATCGAGTCGGTGGTGCGCGCGAAGCCGGCGAGTGCGAAGGGAAATTATATCGAGAGTCTCACGGTAGCGGCGACGATGTCACCGGGGGTGCCGTTGGATGCGTCACCGTATGTGAAAGTTTAGCAATTTAGGGAGAGCGGACGAAGAGCCATGAAAGAGTTAAAACAAGTCATCATCGACGACCTGCTGGCGCGGATCAATGAATCGCCATACATGCTGGTCACTGATTACACGGGATTGACGGTGCCGCATTTTGCAGAGTTGCGTGATCGATTGCGCAAAGCGGGGTCGGAGTGTCACGTCGTCAAGAACGCGTATGTGAAGCGGGCGGCGAAGGAGGTTGAGCTTCCTGAGGAGTTGAACGATTCGTTGTCGGGGCAGACGGCGATTGTCACGGGTGAGGAAGATATTACGGCGGCGGCGAAGGTATTGAAGCAGTTTGCGAAGGAGTTTGAGAAGCTTGAGGTGAAGGCGGGGGTATTGGACGGGAAGCTGATATCGGCGGACCAGGTGAAGGAGTTGGCGAACATTCCGCCGCGGGAAGTGTTGTTTGCGCAGTTGTTGGGTGTGATACAGGCACCGGCGACGAAGTTGGCGCAGCTATTGAACGAGCCGGGAGCGAAGACGGCTCGCTTGATGAACGCTTACAGCGAGAAATCCGAATAGATAGAAAGAAAGAATACGAATTTGAACAGATGTGCTTTTGGTTCTTAAGGACCGGGAGTGCTGAACCCAAACAAATGGTTCCTCGTCGGGCCGATGGCTATTGGTCTTAAACGAACCCGGAGCTCCGGGGCGCGACGATACCGAAAGGAAAAGAAATGGCTGATATAGCAAAACTAGCAGAAGAAATCTCGGGCATCACATTGCTTGAGGCGAAGGAACTTGTTGAAGTTCTTGAAGAGAAACTCGGTGTCAGTGCGGCCGCTCCGGTGGCGGTAGCTGCGGCGGGTGCACCTGCCGCCGGTGGAGACGCCGGGGGTGGTGACGCGGAAGAGAAGACGGAATTTGATGTGATCCTTGCGGAAGCGGGAGACAACAAGATCGCCGTCATTAAGGAAGTCCGCGGCGCCGTCGAAGGATTGGGACTGGCCGACGCCAAGAAATTGGTGGAAAGCGCCCCGACTCCTTTGAAGGAGGGCGTGAGCAAGGACGAAGCGGACGAGATCAAGAAGAAGCTCGAAGAAGCCGGAGCGAAAATCGAGATCAAGTAAGTAGCTTCCTATTATTCAGCAAGACAATTAATTGAGAATTTTTCCGGCACTCCGCGCCTGACCGAAGAGGGAGGGCGCGGGGTGACCGGAGCCTCAAGAAGAACCAAAAAGAAGAAGCACAGAACAGAGTAGAAACCAGAAGAGCTTTATTAGAAGCGAACCCCATCCTCTCAACCAGCATCGTACCGTCACCCGGTCTTTCGTCACCTTGTTTTATTTTACCCTTTCCGGTCCTATCCAAACCCGCATCGCGAACGAGTTTCAGCGGTGGGGGTCTTCTGACGTACGGATGGATGCTGATTTTATGCGAATTTCCGCACCTCTCTCCCGCTAATTTTCCGAACGAGACATCATTTAGAACCTGTCCTTACCTAAACCGCTGAACCGAACCAGAACCGTGAGCACCAACACCAAGAAGAAGAGCCCGCCCAAAGCAGATCGCCGTTATTTCGGGGAGATTGCTGAAGTTATTGAGACCCCGAACCTGATTGAGGTTCAAATCCGGTCCTATGAGGAATTTCTGCAGCAGGATCTTTCGCCGAGGGAGCGGAAGGGGATTGGGTTGCAGGCAGTGTTCAAGGAAGTGTTTCCGATTCAGAGTTACGACGAGAAGTTCACCCTGGATTTTGCGAGTTATGACGTGGCGGAGCCGAAGTTGACGGCTTTGGAGGCCCAGCGTGAGGGTGAGAGTTACAGTGCGCCTTTGTATGTGACGTTCAAGTTGAAGGACGACACGGGGACGAAGGAAGAGAAGGTGTATATGGGCGAGCTGCCCTTGATGACTGATCGTGGGACCTTTGTGATCAATGGTGCGGAGCGTGTCGTGGTGAGTCAGTTGCACCGTTCGCCGGGTGTGTGTTTTGAGACCTCGGTGCACTTGAACGGGAAGTTGCTGCACGGGTTTCGGATTATTCCGGACCGCGGTTCGTGGATCGAGGTGCAGTTCGACACGAACGATCTATTGTATGTGTATCTCGATCGCCGCCGCCGCCGGAGGAAGTTTTTGGCGACGACCTTTTTGCGTGCGATCGGGTTCAGCACGGACGAAGAGATTCTCAAGCAGTTCTACACGATTGAGGACTTGAAGCTGAGCGAGAAGATGGACGAGGAGGCTTTGAGCTCCAAGGTGGTGTTTGAAGACATTCTCGACGGTGAGACGGTGGTGGCGAAAGCGTATGAGCCATTGACGATCGGCGTGGTGCGTCAGCTTTTGACCTTGGGCAAGAAGACCATCCCGGTGGTGGATTCCAAAGAGGATGACATTTTGATCAAGTCATTGAAGAAGGATCCGGCGAGCAACGAGGAGGAAGCGTTGAAGGACATTTACCGGCGTTTGCGTCCCGGGGATCCGCCGACGATTCCGAACGCGAAGGCGTTGTTGAAGCGTTTGTTCTTTGATCCGAAGAAATACGATCTCACGCGTGTGGGGCGGTACAAGATCAACCAGAAGCTTGATCTGACCGTTTCGGATGACGAGCGCATCCTGGTGCCGGAGGATTTCCTGGCGTCGATCAAGTATCTGCTGAAGTTGAAGAAGGGTGAGGGGGTTTTGGACGACATTGATCACCTGGGCAGCCGTCGTGTGCGCGCGGTGGGCGAGCTTCTTTCGAACCAGTGTCGTGTCGGCCTGGCCCGGACGGAGCGCTTGGTGAAGGAGCGGATGACATTGTTTGATGTGAACATCGAAGGGATGACGCCGCAAAAATTGATCAACCCGAAAGCGTTGAGTGCGGTGGTGCGGGATTTCTTTGGGCGGTCTCAGTTGAGTCAGTTCATGGACCAGATCAATCCTTTGTCCGAATTGACGCACAAGCGGCGTTTATCGGCGCTTGGGCCGGGCGGATTGAACCGTGACCGTGCGGGTTTTGAGGTGCGGGACGTGCATCCGTCGCACTATGGCCGGATTTGTCCGATTGAGACTCCGGAAGGACCGAACATTGGATTGATCAACTCGATGAGCAGCTTTGCCCAGATCAACGAGTTTGGATTTATTGAAACGCCTTATCGCAAGATCGAGAAGGGGGTGGTTTCCAAGAAGATCGAGTATTTGACGGCGGACCAGGAGGAGAAGTATCTCATCGCGCAGGCGAACAACCCGGTTGACGAGAAGGGCAACTTCACGATTCCGAAGATCACGGTGCGTTATCGCGGTGATTTTCTTGAGGTGGAGTCGGACAAGGCGACGTATATGGACGTGTCTCCGAAGCAATTGGTTTCGGTGGCCGCGAGTTTGATTCCATTCCTTGAGCACGACGATGCGAACCGGGCGTTGATGGGATCGAACATGCAACGGCAGGGAGTGCCGTTGTTGGTTTCCGAGTCGCCGTTGGTGGGCACGGGAATGGAAGGCAAAGTGGCGCAGGATTCGCGCGCAGTGGTTTCCGCGGTAGACGCGGGCACCGTGGCGGCGGCGACGGCGGATCACATTATCGTGACGCCGGACGGGAAGTTGCCTTGCAGCGAAGCGCAATTTTTATCGAAGCCGGAGAAGGTAAAGTCGAATCCGAGCAAGGGTGTGCATGTGTATCCTCTGCGCAAGTTCATGCGTTCGAACTCCGGATCGTGCATCAACCAGAAGCCGATCGTGCGCGAGGGGCAGAAGGTGAAGGCGGGCGATGTTTTGGCGGACGGGCCGAACACGGAGTTGGGCGAACTGGCCTTGGGCCGGAACGTCCTGGTGGCGTTCATGCCGTGGAACGGATACAACTTTGAGGACGCGATTACCATCTCCGAGCGGGTGGTGCGTGATGACGTTTACACCTCGATTCACATTGATGAGTTTGAGGTGGGAGCGCGGGACACGAAATTGGGTCCTGAAGAAATCACGCGTGACATTCCGAACGTGGGTGAAGAAGCGTTGCGCAACCTGGGTCCGGACGGCGTGATTCGCGTGGGTGCGGAAGTGAAGCCGGGCGACATCCTGGTGGGCAAGATTACGCCGAAGAGCGAGACCGAGCTGGCGCCGGAAGAGCGTTTGTTGCGGGCGATCTTTGGTGAGAAAGCGGCGGACGTGAAGGACACCTCATTGCGTGTTCCGTCGGGTTGCACGGGGATCGTCATGGACGTGCGTGTTTCTTCGAGGAACGAAGCGGCGAAGGAGAAGCTTCCGCCGGCGGAGATGAAGAAGCAGTTGAAAGCGATCACGGACGATCACAAGAAGAAACGGGACGAGCTTTCCGAGCAGCTGACGGAGAAGTTATCCGACATTTTGTTGGGTGAGAAGATTCCGTTGGACGTGGTCAACGCGCAGAGCGGCGAGATCATCATTCCGGCGAACCGGAAGATCACGAAGACCTTATTGCGGAAGTTGGCGGCGGTGTATGATCACATCGAGATTGATCCGAGCCCGATCCGGAACAAGATACTGGAGATTATTTCCGGGTTTGAGCAGAAGTTTGCGGACCTGGACCTGGAGCGTGAGCGTGCGTTGGACCGGATTGAGAGCGGCGACGAAGTCGATCCCGGGATCATCAAGCAGGTTAAGGTATTTGTCGCGAAGAAGCGCAAGTTGAGCGTGGGCGACAAGATGGCCGGTCGTCACGGGAACAAGGGTGTCGTGGCGAAGATCGTGCCGGAGGAAGACATGCCGTTCCTTGAGGACGGGACGCCGGTGGACATTTGTTTGAATCCGTTGGGTGTGCCGAGCCGGATGAACGTCGGCCAGGTTTTGGAGACGCACCTTGGGGTGGCGGCGAAGGCGCTTGGATTCAAGGTGGCGACGCCGGTGTTCGACGGGATTCCCGAAGAGAAGGTGATGGAATATCTTTCCGAGGCGAAGAAGCAGGAGGGTTATGAGTGGATCGGGTTGAACGGCAAGTCGGTTTTGTTTGATGGCCGGACGGGTGACTCTTTCCACCAGGAAGTGGTGGTGGGATACATTTACATGTTGAAGCTTGGCCACCTTGTGGAGGACAAGATTCACGCGCGGGCGGTCGGACCGTATTCGCTGGTGACGCAGCAGCCCTTGGGCGGCAAGGCGCAGTATGGCGGGCAGCGATTCGGCGAGATGGAGGTGTGGGCACTGGAAGCGTATGGGGCGGCCTATACGCTGCAGGAATTGCTCACGGTGAAATCGGACGACGTGCAGGGTCGAACGCGAATATATGAAGCGATCGTCAAGGGTGACAACAACCTGGAAGCGGGGACACCGGAATCGTTCAATGTTTTGATCAAGGAGATGCAGAGCCTTGGTTTGGATGTGAAGGCGGGGCCGGCGGGCGGAACGGGGCCGGACCTCGATTTGGACACCCTGACTGCATAGCGGAGGAGAATTTAGAAACTATCACAACACGTTAGACGCAACTTAAGACGAGAGACAAAAATCATGAGCGCGGAACCACAACTTGCTGACTACTTCGGAATGGACCAAGAACCTGAGCAATTCGATCAGGTATCGATCACGGTGGCTTCACCGGAACGGATTCGTTCCTGGAGTAAAGGGGAGGTAAAGAACCCCGAAACGATCAATTACCGGACGTTCAAGCCGGAGAAGGGCGGACTTTTCTGCGAGCGTATTTTTGGTCCGACGAAGGACTGGGAATGTGCCTGCGGCAAATACAAGCGGATCAAGCACAAGGGGGTTGTGTGTGATCGATGCGGGGTGGAAGTGACGCTTTCGCGTGTGCGTCGTGAGCGGATGGGTCACATCGAGCTGGCGGTGCCGGTCTCGCACATTTGGTTTTACAAGTGCATGCCATCGCGGATCGGGCTGATGCTCGACATGAGTGCGCGGCAGTTGGAGCGGGTGATTTATTACGAGGATTACATCGTGACGGACCCGGGGAGCACGCCGTTGACGCATGGTCAGCTTTTGACGGAGTTGGAGATGCGGGAAGCGGAGGAGGAGTTCGGTGACGGTTCCTTCAAGGCGGGCATGGGAGCGGAAGCGGTGCGCGAGTTGTTGGCGCAGACGAACCTTCCGGAGCTGGTGACGGAGCTTGAGGAAGCGATGACGAAGACGCGTTCGAAGCAGATTCGCAAGAAGCTGGCGAAGCGTTTGAAGTTGGCTCAGGGCTTTGACGGATCGACCTCGCGTCCGGAGTGGATGATTTTGGATGTCTTGCCGGTGATTCCGCCGGACTTGCGTCCCCTGGTTCCGCTTGAGGGCGGTCGTTTTGCGACGTCTGACTTGAATGATTTGTATCGGCGGGTGATCAACCGGAACAACCGGTTGAAGAACCTTCTTCAGTTGAAGACGCCGGACGTGATTATCCGGAACGAGAAGCGGATGCTGCAGGAAGCGGTGGACGCGTTGTTCGACAACGGTCGTCACGGTCGCGCCGTGACGGGTGCGGGCAACCGGGCCTTGAAATCTTTGAGCGACATGCTCAAGGGCAAGAGCGGTCGTTTCCGTCAGAATCTTTTGGGCAAGCGCGTGGATTACTCGGGGCGTTCCGTGATTGTGATCGGGCCGGAGTTGACGTTGAATCAGTGTGGGTTGCCGAAGAAGATGGCCTTGGTTTTGTTTGAGCCGTTTATTATTCGCCGGCTTAAGGAGTTGGGATATGTGCACACGGTGCGGAGTGCGAAGAAATTGATCGAGCGCAAGACGCCGGAGGTGTGGGATATTTTGGAAGAGGTGACGAAGGGGCACCCGGTGTTTTTGAACCGGGCGCCGACCTTGCACCGGTTGTCGATCCAGGCCTTTGAGCCGGTCTTGATCGAGGGATCGGCTATTCGCGTGCACCCGCTGGTGTGCACGGCGTATAACGCCGACTTCGACGGCGACCAGATGGCGGTGCACGTGCCGTTGTCGATCGAGGCGCAGATGGAGGCGCGGATGTTGATGTTGGCGCCGAACAATATTTTTTCGCCATCGAGCGGTCGTCCGGTGACGACGCCCTCGCAGGACATTACTTTGGGTTGTTATTACCTGTCGCACAGCCGGCAATTGCCGTTGCGTGAGGCGGAGCGGGAGCAGTCATTCCCGTTGTTTGAGAACACCACGGAAGTGGAGTTTGCGATTGCGAACCGCAAGGTGGGTGTGCACGACATCATTCGTTTGCGCAATCCGGATTATGATCCGGGCGGCGAGAAGGACACGATCTTTGGCGACAACAAGCGCAAGGTGATTGAGACGACGCCGGGCCGGGTGCGTTTCAACGAGATTTGGCCGAATGCGCTCGGCTTCATCAATGAGACGGCGGGCAAGAAGCTCTTGAGTGATATCATCTGGCGTTGTTACCAGGTGGCGGGTCACAACGAGACGGTGGCGGCATTGGACCGGCTGAAGGCGCTCGGGTTCAAGGAGAGTACGCGTGCGGGTATTTCGATCGGGATCACGGACATGGTGATTCCGGACGAGAAGAAGACCGAGCTTGATGCTGCTTACAAGGAACTCGATACGGTTGAGAAGCAGTATCGTCAGGGGATTATCACTGACGGTGAGCGATACAACAAGGTGATCGACATTTGGACGCATGCGAGTGAGCAGATCACGAATGCGTTGTTCCGGACCTTGGAGCACAACGACGGGAAAGCGACCGCGAACCCGCTCTACATGATGGTGGATTCCGGCGCACGGGGTAATCGTCAGCAGATCAAGCAGCTTTCGGGCATGCGCGGACTGATGGCGAAACCGTCGGGTGAAATTATCGAGCGGCCGATCGTTTCGAACTTCCGCGAGGGGCTTTCGGTGTTGGAGTACTTTATTTCCACGCACGGTGCGCGGAAGGGACTTGCAGACACGGCGTTGAAGACGGCTGACTCCGGATACCTGACGCGGAAGTTGGTGGACGTGGCGCAGGACGTGATCATCACGGAAGAAGATTGCGGCACGGTGAACGGCATCGTTGTGAAGTCGATTTACGAGGGTGACGAAGAAGTGGTTGATTTGAAGCAGCGCATTTACGGCCGGGTATCCTGCGACAAGGTGCAGGCGCCGGACGGCGAAGTGGTGGTGAAGGTCAATCAGCTGATCGACGAGGCCACGGCGGACAAGCTGGTGGACATCGGTCACGAGCAATTGAAGATCCGGTCGGTATTGACTTGTGAATCGCAGCGCGGGTGTTGTGCGAAGTGTTACGGGTTGAACCTGGCGACACAGGAGGCCTGTAAGATTGGGCAAGCGGTGGGGATCATCGCGGCGCAATCGATTGGTGAGCCGGGCACGCAGCTGACGATGCGGACATTCCACATCGGTGGTGTGTCGAGTCACACTTTCAAGCAGCCGCAGATTGTCACGAAGAACGGCGGGTCACTTCGATATCAAGGTTTGCGCACGGTGCAGACGATCGAAGGCACCTATGTTGTTCTTAACAAGAACGGGAACCTGATCATCGAGGACAAGGATGGCCGTGAGCTTGAATCGCATCCGTTGGTGATTGGGTCGGTTATTTACAAGGCCGACGGCGACAACGTGAAGAAGGGTGAGAAGATTGTGGAGTGGGACCAACACAACGTGCCGATTATTACGGAGAACGCGGGTGTGGTGGAATTCCGCGACATGATTCCCGGCATTACGGTGGCGAAGCAGACGGATGAAGCCACGGGTGTGAAGGGGATGGTGGTCATTGATCACAAGGAGGATTTGCATCCGCAGATTGCGATCGTTGATCCGAAGTCGAAGGATGTATTGGCGATTTACTCGATTCCGTCGGGTGCGCACCTGAGTGTTAAGGAGAAGCAGAAGGTTCAGGGTGGTGTGTTATTGGCACGGACGCCGCGCAAGGTGGCGAAGACCAAGGACATCACGGGTGGTCTGCCGCGGGTTGCGGAGTTGTTTGAGGCGCGCAAGCCGAAGGATTCCGGTGAGATCGCGAAGATTGACGGGATTGTCGACATTGGTGGCACGGTGCGCGGCAAGCGCAAATTGATCATCACGGACAAGGAGACGGGGGAGGAAGAGGAGCACTTGATTCCGTTGAGCAAGCACATCATTGCGCACAAGGGCGACTTTGTGTTGAAGGGATCGCAGTTGACGGAAGGTCCGGTGGTGCCGCATGAGGTGCTGGATATTTGCGGACCGCAGGAGCTCCAGGAGCACCTGGTGAACGAGGTGCAGGAGGTTTATCGACTCCAGGGTGTGGAGATCAATGACAAGCACATTGAGATCATCATTCGCCAGATGTTGCGCAAGGTGAAGATCACCGATCCGGGTGATACGGATTTCCTTTGGGGCGACCAAGTGGAGCGGATTGATTTCGAGAACAAGAACCGTGAGATCGTGGAGCAAGGCGGCAAGCCTGCGGAAGCGGAGCCGGTCTTGCTTGGGATTACGAAGGCTTCATTGGAGACGGACAGCTTTATTTCAGCGGCGTCTTTCCAGGACACGACGCGTGTTTTGACGGATGCGGCGACCTTGGGCAAGGTGGACATTCTGCGCGGGTTCAAGGAGAACGTGATTATGGGGCACTTGATTCCTGCGGGCACGGGATACCAGGACATGCGGAGCATCAAGGTTCACGAGACGGTGGAGCCGGAAGAATTGGCGGCGGCTGCGGAAGCGGCGGCCGAGGCGGCTGCGGAAGCGGAGGAAGCTTAGGCCGGTCGTCGAACTTCAAATTAAGAAACGATCATGAGAACGGGGTCGCGTCGGTAAAGGGCGCGACCCCGTTTTGTATTTATGTCGATCACGACGAAAAGAGGGGATGACGGGGAGACGGACCTGATGTATGGGAGGCGGGTGCCGAAGACGCATGCGCGGGTGGTGGCGGGGGGCGCGGTGGATGAATTGAATGCGGCGTTGGGGATGGTGCGGGTTCTTGAATCGGGCGAGGGTGGATTGTTGGAAGTGATTCAGCGGGACTTGATTGATTTGATGGGGGAGATTGCGGTGTTAGGCGAGGATCGGGAGCGGTATCTCGGGGATGGGGCGCGATTGATTGGAGGGGAGGCGGTGGAGCGGTTGAGCAAGGAGATCGCGGAATTGGAGGCGGGTGGGGCGATGAAGTTTGAGGGGTGGGCGTTGCCGGGAGCGGGGGGATCGGAGTTGGCGGCGCGTTGGGATATGGCGCGAACGGTGTGTCGGCGGGGGGAGCGGGAGGTGGCGGGTTTGCTTGAGTCGGGCGAGGTTTCGAACCTTGAGATGTTGCGGTATTTGAACCGGCTGTCGGATTTGTGTTGGTTGATGGCGCGGCAGGCGGAGGGCAAGTTCGCGGGTTGAGACTTCGAAATTGGCTTGCTTCCGAGTGGGGGGCGGGCTGATAACAGGGGTTTGAAGACGCTGAGTCAGATCACTTATTGGTTGGCGGTAATCGTATCGTTCGTGGGGTGGCCGATTTGTTTGTATGTGTTTTTGGGGGCGCATCGGCCGGACATTAAATCGGTATCGGAGGAGACGATGCGGCATGTGTTGCCGATACCGTTGGCGATTATTGCTTTGAGCGTGGTGAGTTTGGCGGCGGGACGGCAGAACGGGGACGGGAAGATGGAGAAGCGGATGCGGGGTTGGTCGGTGGGGATGATATTGATTTCGTTGTTGATGGTGCTGCTGCTGTTCACGGAATCGCCGTATTGATTGAGATGGAGGGATTGGAAGAGCGATTGGATCGTCATTTGGGGGCATCGCCGCGGTTGGGTGAGGGGGTTTACATCGCGAGCACGGCGGTGGTAATTGGGGATGTGAGTTTGGGGGATCATTCGAGTGTCTGGTATGGGGTGGTGTTGCGCGGGGACATCAATCGGATTGAGGTGGGGCGGTATACGAATATTCAGGACAATTCGGTGGTGCATTTATCGGACGACTATCCGGCGATTATCGGTGATTATGTGACGGTGGGACACGGGGCGGTGGTCCATGCGTGTACGGTGGGGGATGAGTGTTTGATTGGGATGGGTTCGATCGTGATGGATGGGGCGGTGGTGGGGGCGCGGTCGATCGTGGGGGCGGGGGCGGTGGTGACGCGAGGGATGGAAATTTCGGAGGGGTCGATGGTGATGGGATCGCCGGCGAAGGTGGTGCGGGAATTGAGCGGGGAGGAGCGGAACGGCATTCGCTATTGGGGGGAGAAGTATGCGGCGAATGCGGCCTATTGCTTGGAGCGTGATATAGGGGTGGGCGGACCGATTGATGTATCGGCGGATTGTGGGCGCGGGAGCTGAATGGAGGACTGGTGAAGGAGGAGGAGAAAAAGTCACCACTTCCGGCATTGAATAGTGGAAGCTCATTGGTTGGGCCTTTTTCGCTTTGATGGTCATGGATTCCTCGCACGTTGACGCTCTTGCGCAGAAGATTTGCGATTATCATCGACTGGATCATGAGTTGGAGAAGGCGGAGGTGATTCTTGGATTTGGGACGAATGATCCGCGGGTGGCGGAACGGGCGGCGGAGGTTTATCACGAGGGGTTGGCGCCTTTGATCGTGTTTACGGGCGGGGTGAGTTCGTGGACGGAAGGGTTGTATCGTTCTTCGGAGGCGGAGGAGTTTGCGCGGATTGCCGAGGAGCGGGGGGTGCCGCGGGAGTCAATCTTGATTGAGGGCCGGGCGTCGAACACGGGGGAGAATGTGGTGTTTTGCCGGGCGTTGTTGGAGGCGCGGGGGATGAGTCCGGGGTCGGTGATCGTGGTGCAGAAGCCGTATATGGAGCGACGTTCGTTTGCGACGTTCAGGAAGCGGTGGCCGGAGCCGGAGGTGCGGGTGACGTCTCCTCGTCTTGCGTATTCGGAGTTTCCGTTGCCGTGGCTTTCGAGAGATGAGGTGATTCGGATCATGGTGGGTGATTTGCATCGGATCCGGGTGTATCCGGACAAAGGCTTTCAGATTGAGCAGGAGATACCGGATGATGTTTGGTTGGCGTTTGAGGAGTTGGTGGGGTTGGGGTATGGGGGGTATTTGGTTCAATGAACGGAGTCGATTGGTCCTTCGGTCCTTTGGTCAGGAGGCAGGGGGCCCGCCCTGGCGGGTAAACTCTGGTCGGCGGGGGGTGGGCGAGGGGAGAGACGATTTCATGGGGACTTCATTTTATTTTCACAAAGGGGTGTCAGGGTGGGCGCGGAATTGGGAATGAAGATGAGCAAGAGAACGATAGGATTCGGATTGTTGGCGGCGGTGGTGGGGATGATGCTGGTGGGGGGCTTGGAGGTGGCGGCGGCGGAGAAGCGGAATCAATGGTTTGAGTTTTGCACGACGAAGGCTTACGGGTGGCCGCTGCCATGGAGGGTGGATTATTGTGCGTGCGAGAAGTCGCGGAAGGAGCGGTCGCGGGTGCATGCGGTGGTGAATGTGGGGTTGATCTTGGCGGGTGGCGTGGGTGGTTTTTTGATCGTGGGAGGCGGGGCGTGCGTCGCGCGGAGATCTGGTGGTGAGAAGTGAGTCGTGAACGGAGAGTAGGAGAGTGATAGCAATGGAAGAAAAGGAGCAATCAAATATGGGTCGTCGCGCGCAGCTGATTATTCTGGGTGTGTATTTGGGATCAGTGGCGGCGTTGATGGTCGTCTTGGATCGATTTGCGGCGGTGTCGTTGGATGGTCGATTCGTGGCGATTGCAGCAGGGTTTGGTTTGGTTCCGGTTTTCGCCGTGTTGTCAGGCACCGGGGACTTGCGGCACCTGATCTTGGCGGGGGTATTTTTGATGTTTCTGGTGGTGCTTCCGTTTGTGGAATTGAGTCCGGTGAAGCCATATAAAAAGTTTTTTCTAAGTGTGCGACCGGGGATGAGTCAGGAAGAGATACTGGAGGAGTTGGTGGATCGATTTCCCGAGGGCGGGCGTTATACACAGCCGACTTGGGCGAATGTGGAGGACGGGACTTTGCGGTTTTGGTTGGATCTAACGGACGGGCGCTATAACGCGGAGATTATTCGTGTGACTTTTTGGGAGGGGCGGAGTATTGCGACCATGTATATGGGGGATTGAGGGTTGATCCCTTCTTCGCTCGAGCGACCCTAGGAGTGGTTGTGGTTGAAATGACCCTGAGGGCGGTCCGGGATTGCCAGAGCGGACGAAGAAGGCAATGCTCGAGCTACGAAGGGCACGCGGTTCGTTGGTTCGTCGGTTTGTTGAACGAACGGCGGGCGAGGAGGGAGCCATTCGACGTTGCTTAGGTTGGGCTACTGTATGAGGGCGGGCGTCGTGGGATGGCAGGCGGAGCGCCTGCCCGACAATGAGGGTGCAGGCGAGGTCGTTTTCAGGGGGGTTGACGGGGTTGGTGGGAGTGGGGAAGATTGGGGGATGAAGGGTGGATTGATTTTCTTAGGGGTGGTGTGGGGGTGTATGGGGTTTGTGTTGGGTGAGGGGGAGGAGAGCGCTGAGGGGGAGGTGATGTTGCGGGTGGGGCATGCGCAGACGCCGGAGGAGGCGCGGGCGGAGTTGGAGGAATTTCGGGGGACGTATGGGGATGTGGG
>JBCCIR010000115.1:0-17777 GCA_039028175.1 Verrucomicrobiota bacterium | reverse complement strand
TGATCAGGAAGGTGAGGGTTTTCATAAGAATCTATATTCGTGTAACAAGAGATACCACGAATGAACGGGCGGCGGCCGGGATTTTTTCGGAAACTTTCCTCCGAGCTGATCAGGGCGAGGGTAATTCCGCGCGGTAGATCCAGGCCGTGTTGTGGTTTTGGCGGTTGTTGGCGGCGCCGTCGTATCCGCCGGTGTAGATTTCGTTGGATGACCAGGGCGCGTAGGCGATGGTGCGAGTGGAGACCAAGGGGCGGGGGTTGGGATGTTCGGGGTCGTGGACGCGGACGGGTTCGTACGTGGCATCGGCGTTTCGGATGAGGAGCCAGGCGGCGTTGATGTCGCCGGGTTTGATGCCGGAGACAGAGAGCCAGTGGATGGGGGCGCCGGTGACCGGGTGGGTGCCGGGGACGAGTTGATTGTAGGCGACGAGTTTTCCGCCACGGAATGAGCCAAGCGTTTCCTGCAGGAAGGCGCGGGAGTCGAGTTCGACCTCGATTTGGAAATCGTTCGTGGGGTCGATGCGGAGGATGCGGCCTTCTTGCTCACGTGAACCGATGATGATTTCGTGATCGCCGTTGGGAGCGGGCACGGCGGTGATGCCACGCAGGCCGGCGCCGGCTTTTTCTTCCGGATTCCAGCGGAAGACCTCGACCCATTTTGGATTGGGGCCGTCCTGACGTTCGAGGAGGCGGGGCGCGACGGAGGCGTATAGTTTTCCGTTTGCGACGCAGAAGCCCTGGCATCGTTTAAAGGCACCGCCGTCGAAGTCGGGGTTGGCGTATTCCGGTTCGGGATGCCATTCGATTTTTCCGGGCACATCCGGATTGTAGGCGCCACGATAAATTTCGCCGGCGCCGGTGCCGGCGAAGATGTGGGCGATGCCGGTTTCAGTGTCGCGATGGGAGCCGAAGGCACGGATGAAGGCGCGCGGGGCGTCTTCGCGGATCGTGCTCTTGGACCAATCCTGATTTTCGAAGACGTGGGCGTGCATCGGGCCTTCGTCGCGAGCGGTGGCCAGTCCGGCATCGGAGACGAGGAGGGAAACGGGGTTCGGGAGCGGGTTGCCTTCGTGATCGGAAGAGAAGGTGATCGTTTCCATGGCTGAGACGCGGATGGCGCCGGGGATATTTTTAGAGACTTGCCAGGGTTCGTCGGGGCCGGATTTGACGAGGATTTGGGCGCCCGGAAAGGGATCGTCGCCGCGTTGGTCGGTCCAAAAACTGAGCCCGGCGAAGAGTTGGTCGTTGTGGGGGATGATACGCATCGTTTCCGTGCCGCCCATGAAGTTGCCCTTAGTGTCGGTGGTGCCGGGAATGTAATCGCGCGTGAACGAGAGAGGTGTGGGAGAAACTGTTTCCGTGTTGAGCAGGCTCTCGAGGAATGCCTGAGCGGCACCGGTTATTTTTTCGTCTTCGGGATCACCGAAGCGTTGGTTGATTTGGCCGTGGTCGCGATCGCTACCATCGATCACGGCAGCTTCGATACCGGCGGAGCGGAGAGTATCGGCGAAGGCGTTAGCGTAGACGGGTCGAAGCGGATTGGTGCGCGAGCCGATGCCGCTGGAGTAGAGGATGAGGAAGGGAGGGATGCCTTTGTTTTTGTCGACGTGATGGAAGGGAGAGGCATCGCGCTGAGCTTCGTGATTTTCGCCGAAGACTTGGGCGTACAGTTCGGACGGGTTGGTTTCCATCAAGCGAGCGACATCGTAGGCCTGGGTGTCGTTGGCGATGACGCCTTTGATGGTCGAGAGCGGCAGATCGTGGAGGGCGAGGGGGCGTTCGTCGGTGGCGACGAGCGAGACGAGATGGCAACCGGCGGAGTGGCCCATGATGAAGATTTTGTCCGGGTCCCCGCCGTGGTCAGCGATGTTTTCGTGGAGCCAAGCGATGGCGGAGGCGACGTCGTTGACGTTGTTGGGATGCCGGCCGTCGGGGAGGAGGCGGTAGTTGGTGCTGGCGAATATCCAGTTTTCGTCGGTAAAGAAGGCGGGTTTCAGGCCGACGCTTGATTTGTCGCCTCGTCGCCAGCCGCCGCCGTGGACGTAGATCATGACGGGCGCCTTGTCGGGATTTGCGGGAAGGTAGAGATCGAGTTTTTGGGCGTCGTGATCGCCGTAGGCGATATCGGGGATAGTGGACCCCGCGTTGTCGGGATCGGGGGTTGCGGTTGTGGCGGGTGGCTTTTTTGAATTATCGAGGCGTGCCGGGAAAGTGGAGGCGTCTTCGCCAGCGTGGAGGCGCATGATGAGTTTGGTCATGGGTTCGTCGAGCATCCCGATGTGTGAATTGATTTGGCCGTGGTCGAGCGTGATCGTGTCGACGGCTTGTGAGGGCGTGCCGGCCTTGGTGAGGGCGGCGGTGAAGGGCGGGGCGATTTGGTCGAGGAGCATGCGTTCGCCGCCGTAGAACAGGAGTGTGGGCGGGATGGATTTGTTTGGGGCGATGTTTTGTTGCGGGGACGCGTCGCGCAGGTTATCGGCATCGTCTCCGAAGGCGAGGTGGTAGAGCGGGGTCATGGCGCGGCCGTCGACCAGTTCGATATAGCGGGGAATATCGATCGCGGCGGGATCGAGGAGGACATTCGTCTTGAGGATGGAGAGGTCTTTGTCGTGAGCGGCGAGGAAGCGTTCGTTTGTAGCGAGAATGGCGGCGAGATGACCGCCGGCGGAGTGACCCATGAGGTGGAGTTGATTGGGGTCGCCGCCGTATTCGCCGATGTGATCGTGAATCCAGCCGATGGCCTTGGCGCAGTCTTCGGCGTGGACGGGATGCTTGATACCGTCCTGACCGGGCTCGGGAGGCGAAAGGCGGTAATTGATACTGGCGTAGATGTATCCCCCTCCCAGGAAGTGCCGCATTTTGTTTCCGACGATGACGGGGCTGGCTTTGTCGCCGCCGCGCCAGCCACCGCCGTGGATCATGATCATCACGGGGCGATCGGTTGATTCGTCATCGGGGACGTAGAGATCGAGGCTGAGGAGGTTGGGGTCGACGCCGTCTATTTCATCGTAGGCAATATTGAGATGTTCCGTGTGAGCGGGTTCGGGGGGGGCTTTGAGATCGCCCGTGCCGGCGGAGCGTCGGTCGGGGTTGGCGGTGTTTCCTCCGGGGAGTTCGGATTGTTCGATGGCGTCGTCGCCATTGCGATCGAAGCGATCGAACCATGGGGGATCGCCGGCTTCGGCGCGAGTGACTTTGCCATCGTTATTGCGGTCGAACTGTTGGAAGCGTTGAGCCGGGTTCGCGTTTTGGGCGTTGAGCTCGATAACGAGGAACGTGCTCGCGAGTAAGAAAAGCGCGAGTGTGGGGTAAGGGTTAAATGAATTGGCTGGCATGATGTGAAGGGGTGAAATGATTTGCGTGGGATGCGTTAGTTGTCGGGCATCTCTCCGCGGGCGATCCAGGCGGTGTTGAGGTGGGAGGGGCCGCCGAAGGCGTCGAATCCGGCGAAATACCAGACGCGATTTTTTTCTTCGGGGAAGGGGGAGGCGCAGATGGTGCGGGTGGCGCGGAGGGTGCCATCGCCGGGATGGGGGATGCGTCCGAGGCCGTATTGAGTGGCGTTGTATCGCACGAGATACCAGGCGCTGGCGCCGAGGGGATTGGGATCGCGGAGAGTGCCGCCTTCGGGGTGCCGGGTTCCGAGCGAGATGAGGTGGGTTTCTTGGCCGGTGGTGGGATGGGTGAGGGGGAGCATGTCGTTGTAGGCGATGATTGCCATTCCGCCGGGGTTCTCGGGCGGATGGTTCCAAGTATCGAGAAGGGCGGAGCGGACGTCGAACTCGACGGTGTTGCGTTTTTTGGCGGGTGCATTGGGGTGGATGCGGTCGATGGCGCCGGGGTGTTCGCGGGCGCCGAGGAGCGTGCCGTCCCCGAGGGCGGTGAGGCCGCGCATTCCGAACCAGGGACGAAGGTGATGGGGGTTCGGGTGGGACCATTGCCAACCGGTGACGCGTTCCCAGCGCGGGTTTTCTCCATCGATGCGTTTGAAGAGGCCACCGTTTTCGGGATTGGTGGGTTCGAGGTCAATCGTGATGTATACGGTGTCGTCAACTTTGGCGGCGGCCATGAAGCGGCGTTCGCGGCCGGAGAGTTCCGGTTCGGGGTGCCAGATAATTTTTCCTTCGGTAGCGGGGTGGTAGGCGCCGCGGAAGAGCATGCCGTTGGAAGCGGCGGCGAAGACGTGATGAATTCCGGTGACGGAATCTACGTGGTCGAAGAGGACGCGGACTTCCGGGGAAGCGGGTCCTTCGTGTTCTCCGGCGGTTGTTTTGACCCAGGTAGCGACGGCATTGTTGCGGGCCCAGACGACGATCTTACCGGCATCGGAGCGGCCACCGATGCCACAGAGGAGGATGGGGGTGGGGGCGTCGAGTTTTTCGCCGTCGGCGAGGGTGGTGAAGGAAACGGAGTGCAGGCTTCCGGCGCGGCCGGAGTCTTTGCCGAAGTTTTGTTCGATTTCCCAGGGGGCATCGGCGGATTTTTTAACGGCGACGGAAGCGCCGGGCCAGGGCGCGCGGTTTTTGTCGTGGTTCCAGCCGCTGAGGGTGGCGAAGAGCATGCCCTTGTGTGCTTCGAGGTGGAGGCATTCGGTACCTGTGATGAGATTACCGTTGGGGTCTTTTTCTCCGGTGGGGAGGTCGCGGGTGAATTCGAGGTTCAGGAGGGGGTCGCCGGACTTGGCGCGCCTGAGGCGGGTTTGGTTTTCGGCTTTGGACCAGGGGACGTAAATATCGGGATTCGCGCGGGCGGCAGCGGTGGCCTGGAGATCGCGGAAGTATCGCTGGGCTTCGGCGCGCGAGATGCGTCGATCGGCATTGCGATCACCCCCGCGAAGCGATCGGGCATCCATCTCATCCGTCGTGATGAAGTGATCGTTGTTTTTGTCGAATGACGTGAACCAATCGGCGAGGGATTGTTCGAGGATGGGATCTGTTGGTATTTGCTCGTCGATGGAGATTTGAAGCGTTTTTCCGGCGGGCAAAGTATCGCGTTGGATACGGCGTTGATCTTGGCCGGCGGAACGCGCGCGGACTTCTTCGAGTGTGACGACCCCATCGTCATTGGTATCGACTTGGGGAAAGTTTTCGGGACGCGGGTATTCTTCGCGGGTGAGCTTGCCGTCGTTGTTTTGGTCGGCGCGGGCAAATACTTCGCGGAGTTGGGCGGTGCTGGGGGATCGGCGGTTTCGCGTTTCCGCGACCTCTTTGAGTTTTCCACCGGGTTCGGCGTTATCGCGGTCTTGGCGGATCCACTGGGGTTCCATCATTTGGTTGCTCCATTTGTCGAAGGCGTTCGTCAGTTGGGCGAGTTTTTCGGGATGGGTGTTGGCGAGATTATTCGTTTCGCCGGGATCGGCATCGAGATTGAAGAGTTGTGGGTCTTCGCGGGCCTGCTTGACCATTTTCCATTTGCCGGTGCGGAGGCCCTGTTGTTTATCGGCGCGCCAGACGAGTTCGTTATGAGGGGGTCCCATTTCTTTGCCGGTGAGGAAGGGGATGAGGTTGACGCCATCGAGGGCGGGGGCGTCGCCATTGTCGAGGGGCAGTCCGGCGGCGGCGAGCGCGGTGGCGTGGCAGTCGAAGCCCATCGCGGGCTGATCGTAGACGAGACCTTCGGGGATGGTTCCTTTCCATTGGGCGATGAAGGGGACGCGAATGCCCCCTTCGTAGGTGGCTCCTTTCATCCCGCGCAGGGGGCCGTTGAGGGATGCGTTCTTGGGGGGGATGCCCCCGTTGTCGCTGTAGAAGAGGATGAGTGTGTTGTTTTCGGCATCGGTGGTGTGGACTTCCTCCATAATGCGGCCGACGGCGTCGTCCATGGCGGCGAGCATGCCGGCGAGAGTGCGGCGTTTGGGATCGGTGATGTGGGGGAAGCGGGCTTCGTATTCATCGGTGGCTTCCATGGGGGTGTGGACGGCATTGAAGGCGAGGTAGAGGAACCAAGGATGGTCTTGGTTATCCTGAATGAAGGCGACGGCTTCGTCGGCGAAGGCATCGGTCAGGTAGGCGGGTTCCTTTTTGATGACGGTATCATTGCGGAGGAGGGGAGAATTTCCGTTGGGATCGGGGTAGAAAGATCGGGCGCCGGAGAGGAAGCCGTAGAACGAGTCGAAGCCACGTTCGTGGGGGCGGAGGCCTTCGCGGAAGCCGATGTGCCATTTGCCGATCATGCCGGTGGTGTATCCGGCGGCGTTCAGTTTTTCGGCGAGGGTGGGGACATGTTTCGGGAGGCCGAAATTGGGAGCGGCGTAGAGTTCGGGGCCGGAATTGGTTTCGAAGCCGAAGCGGTGTTGATACATCCCGGCCATGAGGCCGGCGCGTGAGGGGGAGCAGAAGGGGTGGGTGGCGTAACCGTGGGTAAAGCGGGCGCCGTTTTTGGCGAGCTGATCGATGTGCGGGGTAGCGATGTCGTCGGCGTATCCGTAGGCCCCGATATCCGCATAACCAAGGTCATCGGCGAGGATGAGGAGGACATTCGGGGGCGTTGCCCGGGCCTCTTCGATCGGAGCGGTTGAGGACAACAGCGCGAGGACAGAAAGCACCGGTGCGAGCCGTGTGTGGGTGAGCCATTTCGGGAGGTGTCGCACCGTTTACTATAACCTACAAACGGGTTGTGAGTTGCGCTGGGCGGGGAGATTTTGCGGGGAGGGGTGCGGCGTGGGCGGGGTAAATCGTCAGTTTGGAGGCAGCGAAGAAAGTCGAGCTAGAGAGATGGGCAAGGCGCTAAGTGGTGACGTATTTTGAGATGAAGTGGGTTTGGAGGGATTCGAGAGAGGCGGGGTGGGCGCGGAAGCCGAGGTGTCCGTCGGGGCGGATGACGCAGAGGGTGGATTCTCGGGCACCGAAGTGATGGTGGAGATCTCCTTTGGGATCGGTCACAAGATTCGGTGTGGTATCGAATTCGGTTCGGGAGACGACGTAGCCTTGGAGAGGGGGATTTTTTTGGGCGCCAATTGTTTGGAGGAGCTTTAGGGCGTCGTCGAGTTGCGACGGGTCGGCTTTGTCGAAGAAAATGAAGGCGGTGTGGTGGGGGTGAGCGATGAGTTTACAGAGAGAGGTGGGGCCATCGGGGCCGGTGAGGCCGCCAACGTCATTCATGCGGCAGCCGATTTGGACGCAGGAGGGGGCGGGCTCTGAGGCAGGACTGGGTTCGGCGACGATGGGGCTATCCGGGTATGCGAAGCCGATTTCTGATTCAGCGACCGCGGCAAATTCCTGACCATCTTTGTCTGCGAGAAAAGCGGCGAGTTCTTCGAGCGCTTTTCCGCCGCGGGGGTTGGTGATGCGTTCCTCGGATTCGTCACCGGAAGCGATGAGAGCCTGGGCGACGGGGCGGCGTTCGGTTTCGTAGGAATCGACGAGTGCCTCGCGGGCGAGGCCTTCGTGATGGAGGGCGAGTTTCCAGCCTAAGTTGAAGGCGTCCTGGATACCGGCGTTCATGCCATGGCCTTCGAGGGGGTTGGTTACGTGGGCGGCATCGCCGGCGACGAGGACGCGTCCGACGCGGTATCTTTGGGCGACTTTGGAGTGGGCCCGGAAGATCTGGGGTTCTTCGGTGTCGTAGAGGGTGGCGCCGGGAGACATGGTATCGATGCGGGACGCGATATCCGGGATGATGTGTTCTTCATCTGTTTGGACCCGGCAGTAGATGCGCCATTGGTCTGTGCCGAGGGGGAAGGGGCTGACTGCGGGGGCGACGAACTGGACGCAGGTGAGCTCGCGGGGGTGTGACCAACTGGCGATGCGGCTGTCGACGACGGCGAGTTTCTGCGGGTAATCTCGGCCGATGAACTCGTCGTGCACGGCGTGGCGGACGGGAGAGTGGAGGCCATCAGTACCGACGATCCATGAGGATTCGAGTTGGTATTCTGAGCCATTGGTGTGACGGAGCGTGGCGGTGGCGGATTCGTTATTTTGATCAAGAGACACGAACTCGATTCCGCGTTCGATCGAGTGGCCCAAGGCGATGAGTTTTTCAGTAAGGATGCGTTCGGTGGTTTCTTCGGGGATGGATAGGATAAAGGGGTAGGGTGAATCGATGTGGGAGAGGGAGTAGGAGGCGGCGATTTTTTCTTCGGCGAAGAGGGCGATATCGCGGACGATGGCGCCTTGTTCGAGGAAGTCGTCGATGACCCCCATCTGGGCGAAGATTTCGAGCGAGCGGGCTTTGATAAAGATGGCGCGATTCCACGGGAGAGGTGCCAGGCGACGATCGATGATGTGGAAGGGGACATCGCGGCGGGCGAGTTCAATGGCGAGGGTGAGGCCGGTGGGGCCGGCGCCGACGATGAGGATGGGTGGGTTGTGGGGTGGGGGCACGGATCAGGGACAGGTGCTCGGTTTTGGGGTGGCGAGGAGTCGGCGAATGGAGAAGTTTGAATGTTGAATTTTGAATTAAAGGCAGGGGAGGCGGGGGATTGAGGGAAAGATTAAGATTAAGAGGGAGGTAAGGGAGGCAGGAGTTAGTCTTTGTTATTTAGGTAGAGTTTGGTTTCGGCGGCGACGACGGCGGAGAGGCCGATGAGGCCGATGAGGTTGGGGACGGCCATGAGGCCGTTGAAGATATCGGCGAAGCCCCAGACGAGGTCGAGTTGGGTGGTGGCGCCGAGGACGACGGCGCCGACCCAGAGGACGCGGTAGAAGTATGAGAACTTTAGGCCGAAGAGGTATTCGACGCATTTCACGCCGTAATAGGACCAGCCGAGGATGGTGGTAAAGGCGAAGAGGATGAGCCCGATGGCGACGATGAAGCCGCCGTTGATGAAGGGCATGCCGGTGTTGAAGGCGTGCTGGGTGAGATTGCCGGCGGCTTCGGAGCCGTCGTCCCAGGCGCCGGTCACGATGAGGACGAGGCCGGTCATGGTGCAGATGAGGATGGTATCGATGAAGGTGCCCATCATGGACACAAGGCCTTGTTCGGCGGGTTTGTTGGTGCGTGCGGCGGCGGCGGCGATGGGGGCGCTGCCGAGGCCGGACTCGTTTGAGAAGAGGCCGCGGGCGATGCCCATGCGTAGGGCGAACCAGATGGTGGCGCCTGCGAAGCCGCCCTGGGCGGCGGCGGGGGTGAAGGCGTGTTTCACGACGAGGGCGATGGCGCCGGGAACTTCGGGGGCGTATCGGATGAGGATGATGAGGCATCCGGCGAAGTAGAGGAGCGCCATGAAGGGGACGAGGACGGAAGCGGTGCGGGCGATGGATTTGATGCCGCCGAGGAGGACGAGGCCGGTGAGGACGGCGAGGATGATTCCGGTGACGAGGGGTGGGATATTGATGAGTTTTTCGACATTGGTGGCGACGGCGTTGGCTTGGACGGTATTCCCGATGCCGAAGGCGGCGAGGGCGCCGAAGGCGGCGAAGAGGACGGCGAGCCATTTGATGCCGAGACCGCGTTCGATGTAATACATGGGGCCGCCGGAGATTTTGCCGTGTTCGTTTTTGACGCGATATTTCACGGCGAGGAGGGCTTCGGAATACTTCGTGGCCATGCCGAAGAAGGCGATGGCGCCCATCCAGAAGAGGGCACCGGGGCCGCCGAGGGAGACGGCGGTGGCGACGCCGACGATGTTACCGGTGCCGATCGTGGCGGAGAGCGCGGTCATGAGGGCTTGGAAGCGGGAGATATCGCCATCGGTGCCGCTGTCTTTGGAGGGGCTGCGTTCGAAGAAGGCGAGGCGGATGGCGCGTCCGAGGTGGCGGACCTGGAGGCCGCGGAGGCGGATGGTGAGGTAGATGCCGGTGCCGGCGAGGAGGACGAGGAGGGGGACGCCCCAGATGAGGCCTACGGTTTTCGAAACCAGATCGTTTAGGGTATCCATGGATTGATAGTGTCTGGGGAGGGGCGAATTGTGAAGGGTGAATGGTGAATTGTGAATTAGAGGCAGGGGGAAGGCAGGGGTGATTGACGATTATTGATTTATGATCTTTGATTTTTGCAGGATGAGTGTGTTTGAGGAGGTACGGGCGAAGCATTTGGCGGCGGTTCGGGAGTTTACTCCTGAGGCGGTGGAGCGGTTGGGGTGGAGTCGGGACCGGGTGATTGAGGAGCAGACCTTGGGGTTGCGGAGGGTGGTGATGGAGGCGCAGGAGGGGTCGCGATTTTTTGGGGAGCAGTTGGGGGGGCTGGAAGCGTCGACTTTGGAGTTGAGTGATTTAGTGAAGATTCCGCCTTTGACGAAGACGTTGGTGATGGAGAACTGGGATGATCTGGTCACGGATCCGGCTTTGAAGCTGGAGGATGTGGTGTCGCATTTGGAGCGTTTGCATCGTGGGGAGGGAGAGAACCCCTATTTATTGGAGAAGTATTATGCGGCGGCGACGGGCGGGACCTCGGGAAAGCGGGGCGTTTATCTGTGGGATTGGGAGACCTTTGTGGTGACGGCGAACATCACCTATCGGATGGAGGTGCAGAAGGATTTGGCGGAGCCGCCGACGGGGCCAAAGCGGACGGTGGTGATTTGCGCGGGGTCGTATGCGCATGGGAGTCGATTTTTGTTTCCGACGTCGTTGGATTTGGAGCGGGAGGTGAAGGTATTGCCGGCGAATTTGTCGTTGGAGCGGATTGTGGAAGAAATGAATGCGTATCAGCCGGATCGATTGGTGGGGTATGCGTCGATTGTGCAGGAACTTTGTGCCTTGGCGTTGGATGGGGAGTTGAGGATTTCGTTGAATCGGATCATGACGAACTCGGAGCCCCTGTATCCGGAAGCGCGAGACATGGCGAAGGAAGCGTGGGGGATCGACATTCACAATTCGTGGGGTTCGGTGGAAATCGGATTGGCGGGAATGGAGGGGGAGAGTTTTGGCGGGTTGAGTTTGGCGGAGGATTTTTTGATTTTTGAGCCGGTGGATGCGGATGATCAACCGGTAGATGACCCGACATCGGCGGATCGCGTATTGGTGACGAAATTATTTGGCACGGTGATGCCGATGATTCGGTATGAGATGACGGACACGATGGTGTTTGATCTGGGGGAGAATCCGGATGCGCCGGGGTGTCGCCGGGTGACGGAGATCAAGGGTCGAGCGGACAATTGGTTTGTTTACGGGGACAAGCTGAAAATTCACCCGATGATATTTCGTGGTGTGTTAGGGCAGGACCGGCACATCAGCGAGTATCAGGTGCAGCAGACCGAGAGGGGGGCGCGGGTATTGGCGATTGCGCATGGGGAGTTTGATCCGGAGTGGGCGTGCAGCGCATTGCGAAAGGTGTTGCAGGAAGCGGGGTTGGTCGAGGCGGAGGTGACCGTGGAGACCGTGGCTGATTTGCCGCGGCATGCGCAGACGAACAAGCTGAAGCGGTTCGTGCCCTTGGAAGGGTAAACTTACTCGAGGTGCCAATCGTGGCCGTCGGCCATGATGCTTTCGTTGATCTTGAGGAGTTTCTTTTTGAGGCGCTCGGTGAGTTCGGGGTTTTCGGCGGCGATGTTTGTTTCTTGGGCGGGATCGGCTTCGAGGTCGAAGAGTTGGAAGTTGGTGTAGCTGCCGGATTTGATGGTGGGAATCCAGGCTTCTTCAAACATGTTGTGGGTGGAGAGTTCGTAGTCGGGGTCGGCGGTGAGTGAGTATTTACCGTCGCGCATGGCGACGATGGGACGGGATTTCTGGAGGTGCCAGAAGAGGGGTTGGTGGCGGGTGAATTGATTGGGGTGACCGGTGAGGAGGGGGGTAAGGTTTGAGCCGTCGAGGTGGACGTCCTTCGGGGGATCGATCTTGAGGAGGCCGCAGACGGTGGGATTGATGTCGACGATGCCGGCGGGGGTGAAGATGGTTTTGTTTTCGAGGATGGTGCTCGGCCAGGAGAAGATGCCGGGGACACGGATGCCGCCGTCCCAATTGGAGCCTTTGCGGCCGCGGAAGCCGCCGGTGCGATCTTCCAGGTAGCTTCCGTTGTCGGAGGCGTAGATGATGAGGGTGTCTTCGGCGGGGGCGATTTTTTTCAGGTGGGCGAGCAGGCGTTTGATGGCGCGGTCGGTGTTGTCGATGGTGCCGGAGTAGATCGCGGGTTTTTCATCGAGTTTGCCGTATTGGGAGACGATTTCGTCGGGGGCGGCGATGGGGGCGTGAGGTTCGTGGAACCAGACGTTTAGGAAAAACGGATGCTCGATGCTGGATGCTCGATTCTCGGTACTCGATGCTGGATGCTCGTGGGCGAGATTATTGAGCCACGCAATGGCTTCATCGACGACGAGTTGGCAGGAGTATCCTTCGAGTTCGCCGACGGGTTTGCCGTTGCGGATGAAGGTGGCGGGATTTTTGTGTGAGGGTTCGGCGTTGTTCCAAGTGGCGAACCAGTGATCGAAGCCGTGTTGATCGGGGGTGGGTTTGTCGCGGTCCTCGGTGGGGAGGCCGAGGTGCCATTTGCCGACGTGAGCGGTGGCGTAACCGTTGTCTTTGAGAATTTCCGCGAGGGTATGTTCACGTTCGAGGAGGTGTGAGTTTTGAGATTCGTCGTGAATCCAGCTGTATACGCCGGTGCGGATGTGGTGACGGCCGGTGAGGAGGGTGGCGCGGGAGGGTGAGCAGACGGCGCAGCCGGAGTAGAAGTCGGTGAAGCGAGCGCCGCTTTTGGCGAGTTCGTCGAGGGCGGGCGTTTTGACTGGGCCGCCGTAGCAACCGATGTCCTGGTAGCCGAGGTCGTCGGCGAGGAGGATGACGACGTTGGGGTGCTGATTTGCACTCGTGAGCAGGGGGTATGCGAGACCGATAAATACAAATATGAGGTGGATAAGCGACTTTTTCATGGTGGCAAGCACGGGTTCCATATCAGATTAACGTTGAATTAGGAGAAGTATTTCCTGGCGTTACAACTACCCCTTGTTTTTCTATGTGGACTAATCGACGAGCGGGGAAAATGGACCGAGAAATCGACAATTGGTTGCGCAGTCGGGAACGGGGCTATTTGGGCTTGATTATCTGCGTGTTGGTTTTGGCCTTTTGTGGCAAGCAAGTCCTCGGGGGTGAGTTGAGTCACGTGATCGATGAAACGGGATTGCTTTCGGTGGAGCAGCGGGCTGAGATTCAGGAGATTGGCGAGCGATTGTATGAGGAGCGGGAGATTCCGATTTTCATTGCGATCATCAGATCACTGGCTGCACATGGAGCGGATGGGAAGACGATTGAGCAGTATACGAAGAGTCTTGTGGATCAACCAGTGGAAGGGCTCGAACGGTTGGACGGCCACGACTGGACCTCGGGAATTCTGTTTGTATTTGCGAGGGAAGACGATGCCATATCGGTATACATGGGATATGGTTGGGATGAGGAGAGTCAGGCGACGATCAGTGCTTCATCGAGCGAGGTATTGAAATCGTATTTTGGCCGGCACGAGGACGCGGCAGGCATTGTGGCGATGGTGGCACGCTGGGATGCTGTTACGGGGGGGCTGGCAGAGCCGGGGCTTTCTTACTGGGATCGGTTTTTGATGCTGCAAAAGGGTGCGCTTGTCGGTTTCCTGGAAAGGGTCAGGAATCCATCCTGGCGCTTTCTTTTTGAGATTCTTCCCTGGGTGGTGTTTCCCTTCTTTATCTTTGAGTTGGTGCGTCCGTGGCGGAAGAAGCAGCGTCGATTTCGCGAAGAGTTTGGATTGGATGTTTTTTATACGTTTTTCAACCAGTCTCTTTTCTGGGTTTTGATCGGGACTGCGATCACCGGGATTACCAGCTTGATCTTTCGCGATGTGCTCCATCGGTTTTTTGGAATCGAAGACATTGTGGCGATTCGATTGAATGAGTTGCCGGTGTGGGTGCGGTATTTGTTGTTGTTGTTGACGATTGATTTCATTTCGTATTGGACGCACCGCATGTTGCACCGGTTTGATTTTCTGTGGGAATTTCACAAGGTACATCATTCCGCCAAGGAGCTGGATGTTTTCAACGCGATACGGCTCCATTTTGTTGAGAATCTGGTATATCGGCTCACGGCGTATATACCGCTCGGGTTGATTGGATTTGCGGTCCAGGATGTTTTCATTGTTGGGATATTCATCCAGGTGTTTTCGTATTTTACTCACGCAAACGTCCGCGTGCCTCTGGGTCCATTGAAATATGTGCTGAACAATCCGCAGTTGCACATTTGGCATCACACCGTGGAAGTGCATGATCGCGGTAATGTGAATTTCGGCGATGCGTTGAGCATTTGGGATTTTATTTTTGGGACGGGATATGCGCCCAGTGAGCGGACTGATTTGAAGCTAGGTTTTGAAAAGATCGAGGAATATCCCACGACATTTTTCGGACAGTTGGTGGCACCATTCACGGCGATCGGCCGACGATTCTTGATTGGGCGTGGGCCCGGAGCCGACGAGCCTCCTGGCGGAGAGATTCCACAACAGGACGAAGACTAGGTCAGGCGGTCGAGTGGCTGAGGGGTGTCAGGCGGTGAGCTCTTTGATGGTGCCGGTGCTATCGCCGTGGGAATCGACGTCGATGCCGGTGCCTTGGAGGAGGGTGAGCCAGAGGTTGCAGAGGGGCGTCTTTTGGTCTTCGAGGACGAGGTGACGTCCGTGATTGATACCGGCACCGCCGCCGGTGATGACGGTGGGGCAGTTGGTGAGGTAGTGGATGGAATTGATGGTGCTGCCGTAGCTAAGGGCGATGTGATCGTAAAGCGAACTTCCGTCGGCTTCCTTGGTGGCTTTGAGGCGATCGATGAAGTGGGCGAGGAGCTCGGATTGTTTCTGGTCACGGAGCTGGGAGACTTCCTTGCGGGCGCCGTTGTCGTAGTGGCTCATGTTGTGGCCGGAGATGGTGGCGCCGAGGCTGGCGATGAAGCTATCGACGGGTTGTCGGTAGGTCATGACGCGGGTGGCGTCCGTTTGCATGGCGGCAACCATGAGGTCATACATAATTTTGACTTCGTCGAAGCCGGCGACTTTGGCGGGCGGTTCTTCGACGGGGTCCTTTGGTTGGACCTTGGGGACGTCGAGCCATTGTTCTTCCTTTGCGATGCGAGTCTCGATTTCGCGAATGGAGTGAAGGTATTCGTCGAGCTTATCGGTATCGGTTTTGGTGAGCCCGCGGCTGACGCTTTTGGCGTCGTCGAGGACGGTATCGAGGATGCTGCGTTTTTGTTGCAGCATGGCTTGTTTTTGTTCGAGGGGAGTGTTGTCGACGGAGAAGAGTTTGTGATAGGCGACGAGCGGGTTGTCGAGACCGGCGACGGGTTTTCCCTGGCGATCCCAGGCGAGGGACAGGCCGGGACCGTGGCCGGAGTTGTTGGCGTTTTTGCAGCCGAGTTGGATGGAGGTGAAGCGGGTGTCTTGGCCGAGGATTTCCGCGGCGACTTGGTCGGCGGAGATGGTGTTGTTGAAACTTTGGCCGGGCTCGGCGTATCGGTTGGCGCCGGTGAGGTAGAAGGTGGAGCCCCAGTGGGCTTCGTTGGCGAACTGGTTGTTGAGGTTTTGGATAATGGTGAGGTCGTCTTTGTGGCGGGCGAGGGGGGCGAGTCCGGGCGGGAGTTTGTAGTCGGCGCCGGTGGTTTTCGTATCGGGGAACCAGGATTCGCGGGTGACGCCCCAGCCGAAGCCGAGGAAGACCATGCGTTTTGGGGGAGTGGAGACGGCGGCGGCGGCTCCGGCGAAACGTTTGAAGCCGAGGGATTCGAGGAAGGGGAGAGCGATGAGGGCCGTGCTGCTCCGGAGGAAGGAGCGGCGGGGGATGCGGTGATCTGGTGGTGCGGATGGCATGGGTGCAGGCGTTGCTATTTATACAATAGCATAACGATGGGGCAGAGGCGGTGTTTCACCGAATGGTGAATGGAGAATTAAGAATGGTGAAATTTGAGGCAGGGAGGCAGGGAGGCAGGGAAGCAGCCTGAGCCCTTTAATTCACGTCTTTCTGGAGGAAGGGGAGGAGGTCGGTGTGGTGGGAGATCATTTTCCACTTTCCGTCTTCGAGGCGGTAGACGTTGGTGGCGCGGATATTGACAGCGACGCGGGCATCGCCGTCGGCGATGTTGGTGCCGATTTCGTAGTTGTGGACGACGGCCAACGAATCGCTGAGGGCGACGTGGATTTGGTCGGGTTCGACTTCGCCGCCGAGTTTGAGGGCGGCTTGTCCTTCCCAGTTTTTGAGGACGTCGGTCCACCCGACCTGGAAGCCGCCGCCGGGGCCCATGTAGGTGACGTCGTCGGCGTGGGACCAGACGGCTTTCATGGGTTCGAGATTGCCTTCGAACATGGCGTTGAGGGCGGCGTAGAACTCGGCGTTGGCGAGGAGGACGGCTTCTTCTTCGGCGGTCTTTTTATGGTTATCGGCAAGGGCGGTGCCGAGGGTGATGGCGAGGGCGAGGGTGAGGGTGGCGGCAGGGAGGGCGATGGTTTTCATAGTAGTTCGAATCCTTTGGTTGAATTGGGCAGAATGAGTGTGACCAAGGGGAGACGAATGGGCGAGGGGAATATGCTTTTTAAGTTATTCCGTTGTCCCGTGGGGACAGGGGGGGTTACTTGGTGAGCTGGAGGTATTGTTCGGCGAATTGTTGGCCGTGTTTTTTTTGGGTCGCGGTATCGAAGTGGACTTTATCGCCGATGTCGGCGGCGTAGTCGCGGGAGTCGACGGCGGCGGTGTGGGGGACCTGGTTGGGGAGGTCGAGGAGGATGGCGTTGATTTGGGCGCGCTGAGGGGCGGAGTCTTCCTTGAGTTCGCCAATGGTGCAGACAATGAAGGGGAGGTCGGGGAGGTCGAGGTCGGCGCGGAGGTCGGCGATCATTTGTTCGAGTTTTTCGGGGTAGACCGCGATTTTTTCGGGCGTGCTGGAATCGGCTTCGCCTTGAAGCCAGATGGCGCCGGCGATGCGGGTTTTGCCCTTGGGGCCTTGTTCGAGGGCGAGCTTGGCGCGGCGGACGGCTTCTTCGTAAAGTCTTTCGCCTTTTTGCCATTTGGCGATCTGGGTGCCGCCGACGGCGCAGGGGATGAGGGCGATGCGGGCGGCGGGGTCATGGGCGGCGATGGCGAGGGCGAAGGCGAGGCCGGGGCCGACGCCGGCGTTGTCAGATTTCTCGAAGGTCTCGGGATCGCCGACGTGGTGGAGGGGATGGCGCGCGTGGAACCATTCGTCGGTGGCTTTGTGGAGCATGATGATGCGCGGGTCTTTGAGCGGGGTGTCGGGCATGACGCCGCGTCCTTTCATGTTCGACTGGCCCATAAGGAGGAAGATGTCGAGGTGGTCGGTTCCTTCCGGGAATTCAGTGGGGTTCGCGGGGACGAAGGGGGTGGCGACGAGGTCCTCGGGGGCGCGTTTCGGGTTTTTTTGCGCGAAGGCGGATACGGTCAGGGCGAGGAGGACGGTGAGGGTCAGGAGTGGTTTCATGGGTTACTTGGTTTGGAAGGGTTTAGAGAGGACCAGGGCGGTGATGAAGGAGCGGATGCGGTTGTCTTGTTTTTCGGCTTGGGTGAGGATTTGATCGGCGAGGTCCTGGTCGGTGAAGCCGTAGGGTCGGCCGAGGCCGTATTCGATGAGGGCTTCGGTGAAGCCGCGTGCGAAGTCGGGTTCGCGGGCGGCGATTTGGTCGCGAAGTTCGAAGAAGTCGGCGAATGCGGCGCCGTCGGGGAATGTGCCGGAGGGGTCGACGGGGTGTTCTTTGGATTCTTCGGTGCGGTCGCGACTGGCGACTTCGACGAATTCTTTTTCGCGCCATCGGCCGGCGGCGTCGAAATTTTCGAGGCCGAATCCGATGGGATCGATTTTGCGGTGGCATTGGGCGCACTGCGCTTCTTCCATGTGGGCGGAGATCAGTTCGCGGGCGGGGAGGAGTTCATCGGTGAGGCGGCTGAGCTGGGGG
>JBCCIR010000114.1:0-17811 GCA_039028175.1 Verrucomicrobiota bacterium | reverse complement strand
GGGGGGGGGGGTGGGGGGGTGGGGGGGTGGTGGTCTTGGGGTGGGCGCCGGGGGGGGGGGGGGCCCGCGATTGGCAAGACGGGGACGGGCCTTGGGCGGCGCGATTGGTGGGGTAAGGGGCCGGAGGCGGCGTGCTGGGACGCTGAGGAGTGTTGTTGTATTGGGGGGGGCGGTAGGAAGATGAGGGTGTCGGCGTGGGCTGGGAGGCCTGCGAGGGGCCTGGTGCGGGCCGGTAAGCGCTGGATGACGGGCGGGAGCGGAGGAACATCTCGCGTTTCTGGGCCTCTGAGAGCGTGGCGGGGTGGGTATTCGCGGCGACGGTTTGGCTTTGGGCCTCGTAGGAGGCGAACAGGGTGACAACGAGGCCGGTGGCCGCGACCAAGGAGACAGAGGTCAGATTTGGCATATTGACTAGAATATCAAGAATTCTCAAATAAGCAAGAGAATCGGGAAAATGGTTCTTAGGTTCTTAGGTTCTTAGGTTCTTGGGTTCTTGGGTTCTTAGGTTCTTAGGTTCTTGGGGTCTTGGGTTGGGAGGGGTGGGTTTTGGGAGCGAGGGAGGGGGAGTCCTTGCTTTGCTCGGAGGCTCCCGCCACGGCGGGTAAACTCTAGGGACAACGAGCCCCGCCTTTGGTTGTCGGGCGAGAACGGGGGGCGTTGAAGGAGCGTTGTGGGCAAGTCTATCTCGTTCGAGATAGATACCTCCCTCCTTTGTCGGGATCGGCGCGAGCGCGCTACCAGCTTGGGGGAACGGGAGTCGCTACTGATCTTTGAGGAGGGATTGGACGTAGGCTTGGGCTTTTTGGTAGCTGGAGCCGGCGAGGAAGTGTTCGAGGCGAGGGGGGAGTTGGTCGTGGTGGCGCGTGTGCCAGGCGAGGATTTCTTCTGAGACGGATTTGAGGGCTTCGAGGTGGGCGTCGGGATCGCGATCGCGGAAGGCGTGGTCGGCGATGACGTCGAGGCGTTGCTCGAGGAGGGTGGCCAGGATTTGGAATTCTTCTTTGGAGGGGGGTGAGGTCGTCATGATATCCCTTTGACTCCTAAACTGAATATTCGCATGCTCGGCGCCGTCAAGTTTGGCGGATGAAGATATTCGAGTATTTCACGGTATTGGATTGGGTGGTGGTGTTCGGGTATCTTGGGTTGACGACCTTGGTGGGGCACCTGATGCGGGGGAAGCAGGCGTCGATCCGGGATTTCTTTTTGGGGGGGCGGACTTTGCCGTGGTGGGCGGTGTGCGGGTCGATCATTGCGACGGAGATCAGCGGGGTGACGTTTATCGGGGTACCGGGGACCTTGTTTGCGCTGGACGGCAATTTCACTTACCTGCAGTGGGCGATCGGGTCGATTATCGCGCGGATCATCATTGGGATCTTTTTCGTGCGGGTGTATTACGAGCGGGAGATATACAGCCCTTATGACTACATGAGCAATCGCTTGGGGTCGCGGGTGAAGAAGCTGGCGACGGTATTTTTCGCGGTGGGGAGCATCTTGGCGCAGAGCGTGCGCGTGTTGGTGGCGGCATTGCCGTTGAAGATCGTCACTCCCTTGCCGTTCGAGGCATGTATTGCGGTGATTGGACTCTTTGCGATCGGTTGGACCTTGATGGGGGGGATGCGGACGGTGATTTGGACGGACGTGATGCAGTTCGTATTATTTGCGGTGGGGGGGACGATTTCGTTATTCTGGCTGGTGGGGCATATGGACGGGGGTTGGGCGCAATTCATGCAGGCGGCGGGGGAGGCGGGAAAATTTCAGACCTTTGATTTCCGATTTGGGTTTGAGAACGAGCTGAAGTTTACATTTTGGGTGGCGATTATTGCGGTGCCATTTTTGAATTTGAATGCGTTCGGGGTGGATCAATTGAATGCGCAGCGGATGTTTTGCTGTCGTGACGCGAAGGCGGCGCGGAAGGCGATCATATACAGTTCGTTCGGGCAGTTGATTACGATCGTGATGTTGATGGTTGGAGCGGCGTTGTGGGTGCATTATCAACTGACGCCTCCGGCGGGAGAGGTGGCGGCCTTTTTTGATGACACTGATCCAAGTTTACCGGGACGGGCGGATCGTTATTTTCCGACGTGGATTGTAACGGAATTGCCTCCGGGATTGAGTGGATTAATCCTTGCGGGGGTCTTTGCGGCGGCTATTTCGAGCCTGGATTCGGTTTTGGCGGCTCTGAGCCAGACCACATTATCACTTTTTTTTCGGACCGAAGATGGGGAAATCGAGGGGGTATCCGCACGAAAGTTGGTCGTGCTTTCGCGAACTTTGGTGGTGATGTGGGGGTTGTTATTGACGGGTTTTACGTGGGTGATGAGCAAGGCGTCGAACGAGATGATTCTGCCGTTGGCGTTTGGGATGACGTCGTACACGGTGGGGCCGATGCTGGGGATGTTCTTTTGTGCCCTGCTAGGAAAGGGGAGTTTTCGGGGGCTCATGATAGGTTCGGTGGTGGCATTCCTGGTGTCACTGTGCGTGGGAACGGACCTGATGGGGGTCTTGATCAAGCTGACGCCCTTGACGGCGGAGATGGTCTCGGCGTTGCCGACGTATACCTTGTCGGCAGAAGGAAACTTGCAATCGGTGGTTTCGTTTGTATGGATGTGGCCGGTCGCAACCTTGATTACGGTTGCCTTCGGAACCCTTATTCCATCAGGGAAAGCCGGGGAAACTGTAAACCTTGGGGCGGAGCGTTAGGGCGGTTGGTCCGGTGGCTGGTGCGAGCGGGATGGAGTGGGAACGAGTCATGGCGTGGCGGTGTTTTTGCCAGGGCGGTGGAGGGGTGGAGGAGCGATGTTGGGAGCGGCAGGGGGAACGGTTTGGTGGATTGGTGTGGGAGGCGGGTGGGGCGCCGGGATTTGCTAGGGGCGGGGGCAGCGTTAGAGCGGGGGAATTGGAGTTCGCTAGGACTAACAGGAAGACGGGATGGGGATGCGGGAACGGCGATCGGTGGGTGAGGGGGAAGCGGTGGGACAGGGGTGTCGATGGTGAAAAAATTTTCGATTAAGTCGCAGTGAGCGAATTCGGTTAGCTGAAAATTTTGAAAATGATAGGAAAACGAGGGTAAACCGGGGGTTTTAGAGGCATGAATTTTTAGAAGGGGTGATTTTTTTTACTTGAGCGGATTTTTTTTCGTTGTTTATGCTTCGAATATCGCTTCGGCGGCATGGGAAAACGCAGCCGTGGGGCAGGATTGGGGTCGGTTTTTCGAAGGGAAGGCTGATGGAATAAGGATTCTGGCCGGCAGCTCGATTGGGGGAACGGGAGATAATCCTTTCCGCGCTACCCCTGTGTCTTTGCTTTGAAGTGATGGGAAACAGTTAAACAAGAAAAACACCGCGAAACCCACGCGAGGAAGTATTCGACGTCGTCTGCTGGCAGCGGATCGGATACGGAGGCGCGGCCCTGGTTTTGGGGGAAGTAAATCGAAGTGAATGGAGGCGAATTTGAATCTTAGGGACACGTGGCAAGCGGTTTGTGATCATATAGCTCGGACGTCGGGCGAGCACACGCGGGATCATTGGTTTTCGAATACGGAGTTGGTGGAGGCGAACGGGGAAGCGTTGACCTTGTTGGTGCCGAATCAGATTTATCAGGTGTGGATTGAGAGCAATCATCTTCCGGTGATGCAGGAGGCGGTCTTGGCGGTGCTTGGGGGGCCCCGGAAGGTATTGTTTCGGTTCTCGGAGCTTGAGGGTGAGGCGGTTGAGGAGGAGGGAGAGGCGGTGGCACCGGTGGTGCCGGTGGAGGAGTTGCCGAAGAAAGGCAAGGGCAAGGGGAAGGAGATCAAGCTGGAGGACAGTGCGGATTGGCGGCAAGTGGCTCCGGCGACAAAGAAGGTGAGCAAGGCGGTGGCGGCGGCGGGATTGAATCCTCGCTACCGGTTTGAGAATTTTGTGGTGGGAGGGAACAACCAGCTGGCGCAGGCGGCGGCGGTGGGGGTGGCGGATCATCCGGCGAGCAGTTACAACCCGTTGTTCATTCACGGGGGGCCGGGCTTGGGCAAGACGCATTTGATGAATGCGATCGGGCATCAGGTGTTGAAGAACAAGCCGCGGGCGAAGGTGGTCTATGTGACCTGCGAGGAATTCATGAACGATTTTATTACCTCGCTCCAGACGAACAACCAGGCGGCGTTCCGGAAGCGGTATCGTCAGGCGGATGTGGTGATGGTGGATGACGTGGAGTTTTTGGGGGGCAAGGATTCGACGCAGGAAGAGTTTTTCCACACCTTCAATGCGTTGTCGGATGGGCGCCGGCAGATAGTGTTGTCGTGTGACAGTCCGCCGAGTCAGATTCGGAATTTGGAGCAGCGTTTGATCTCGCGTTTTGAGTGGGGGCTGACGGTGCAGTTGCTGCCGCCGAACGTGGAGTTGCGGGTGGCGATATTGCAACGGAAGTTGAACGAGTGGGAGGTGGACGTGGACGAGGAGATCATCGGGTATTTGGCGGAGCGGATCACGAGCAACGTTCGCCGGTTGGAGGGGGCCTTGTTGCGGGTGGCGGCTTACAAGTCATTGAGTGGGGGTGAGGTGAATGCGGGGGCTGTCGATCGCCTATTGCATGACATTCTCCAGGAGCAGGCGTTGAAGCCGACGACGATTGACGAGATTCAGAAGGGCGTGGCGGAGTATTTTGACGTGCGCCTGGCGGACATGACGAGCAAGCGGCGTCCCGCGAACATTGCCTTTGCGAGGCAGGTGGCGATGTATTTGTCCCGGGAGATGACGAAATCGTCGTTGGCGTCGATTGGGGACGCTTTTGGCGGGCGGGATCATGGGACCGTGATTCATGCGGTGAAGACCGTGTCGCGGAAGATGGCGGCGGATGACGATGTGCGGCGAGTGGTGGTGCATTTGAAGGAGACGATTCAGCAGGTTTGAGAGAGGGTGCCGGGGGGTGCAATGGGGGGTTGAAACGGCTGTAGCGGTCGCTCCCGCGGGGGCGAATTTTAGTGGGATTTGAGAACTAGACAGGGGCAGGGTTTGGGTTCAATATCCCGTCTAAATTGCGGTCCGGGCCGCAGGGGGGCGGGCCATTTTTCAAGTCACGAACGCGTTTTATGAAGTTTAGAATCAGCAAAGAAAGTTTTCTCGAAGGTCTTCAGCAGGTGCAGCATGTGGTGAGTACTCGGACCACGTTGCCGATATTGTCGAACGTATTGCTTGAGGCGGGGAAAGGGGAGTTGAAGCTGACGACGACGGACTTGGACGTGGGGGTGAGTGGAACGGTGGAGGCGGATGTGGAGAAGGACGGGACGACGACATTGCCGGCGCGGAAGTTGGCGACGATTATTCGTGAGTTGCCGACGGAGGAAGTGAGTGTGGAGGTGGACGGGGACAATGTGGCGACGATTTGCAGCGGCCCGAGTTACTTCAAGATTTTGGGATTGGCGGAGGATGAATTTCCGGCGTTGCCGGATTTTGACGGTGCGCGCGAGTTCAAGCTGGAGCAGGCGACATTGAAGGACAGCTTGAAGAAGACGTCGTATGCGATTTCCACGGATGAAACGCGGTATGTGTTGAACGGGATTTATGCGTCGTTCAAGGACAACACCTTGACCTTGGTGGCGACGGACGGGCGGCGTCTGGCGATGGTGGATCACGAGATTGAGATACCCCAGAGCCAGGAAGTGGACGTGATTGTGCCGACCAAGGCGGTCAACGAGTTACAGCGCCTGTTGGGGGACGAGGGGGAGGTGCAGATTCGGATCAGCGACAATCAAATTGCATTCGAGTTGAACAAGAATTTGTTGGTGAGCAAGTTGATCGAGGGGAACTACCCGAATTTCCGGCAGGTGATCCCCGGGGAGAAGAAGGAGCGGATTACCCTGGAGCGCGAGACGTTTTTGAGTTCGGCGCACCGGGTGTCGTTATTGACGAGCGAGAAATCGAATTCGGTGAAGTTGGTGTTCGGCAAGGACAACATCGATATCACCGCGAATTCGCCGGACATCGGTGAGGCGAAGGAGTCGATTCCGGTGGCATACAAGGGGGCGGAATTTTCGGTGGCATTTAACCCGGACTTCCTGATGGCGCCGTTGCGCAATTTGGATTCGGACGAAATCTTTTTGGATTTGATCGATGAGATGAGTCCCGGGGTGGTGCGGAACAATTCGTCGTTTTTGTACGTGTTGATGCCGATGCGGGTGAGTCAGTGAGGGGTGGGTGGTTTTTTCAACCATGAGTTTTTCCCGCTTAAGCGGGCCAAACTGATTTGGCTTTGCCGGTTTTGTGGGCGCTATCGCGACCGCGTTTTTCACTCATTTTCACTAATCTTTTTCGTGCTCGCCGGTGCTTCGCTGACGTGTGACGAGCGCGAGTCGGAGATATTATAACCGGGGTAGCTAGAAGGGGTGAGGGCTCCGGGTGGGGCGCGGCAGCGCGGGAGCGCTGCTCTCCATGAGAGGCGGGGGTTATTGGAGTTGGGATTTCAGGCGGCGGCAGACTTCCTCGACGTTTTCCCGGGAGTTGAAGGCGGAGATGCGGAAGTAGCCTTCGCCGGCGGCGCCGAATCCGGCACCGGGGGTGACGACCACGTGGGCCTGCTCGAGCATTTTGTCGAACATGGTCCAAGAGTCGACGCCATCGGGGCACTGGACCCAGACGTAGGGGGCGTTGACGCCTCCGTAGGCGGCGAGATTGAGCTCGGCGCAGGCCTCGCGCAGGAGGGTGGCATTGCCCATGTAGTGATCGACGAGGGTTTGGACTTCTGACTGACCCTGATCGGAGAAGATGGCGGCGGCGCCTTTCTGGATGGGGTAGGAGGCGCCGTTGAACTTGGTGCTTTGGCGGCGGGACCAGAGCGGGTGGAGGGGGTGGCGTGAGCCGTCGGCTTTTGAGCCTTCCAGTTCTTTTGGGACGACGGTGTATGCGCAGCGGACCCCGGTGAAGCCGGCGATCTTCGAGAAACTGCGGAATTCGATCGCGCATTCGCGGGCGCCCTCGATTTCGTAGATGGAGTGGGGGACGTCGGCTTCGGTGATGAAGGCTTCGTAGGCGGCATCGTAGAGGATGATGGCCTGATTGGCCCTCGCGTAATCGATCCAAGCGGCGAGTTGGTCCTTTGTTGCGGTGGCGCCGGTGGGGTTGTTCGGGTAGCACAGGTAGACGAGATCTACTTTTTCCGAGGGAATGGCGGGGACGAAATCATTGTCGGCGGTGCAGGGGAGGTAGAGGAGGCCGTCGAAGGCGCCGTCTTCTCCGGCATCACCGGTGTTGCCGGCCATGACGTTGGTATCGACATAGACGGGGTAGACGGGGTCGGTGATGGCGATGCGGTTCCCGGCGCCGAAGATATCGAGGATGTTCCCGGTGTCGCACTTTGAGCCGTCGGAGATGAAGATTTCGTCGGGATCGATGGTGACGCCCCGGGGGGCGAACTGGTGTTGGGCGATGGCTTCGCGGAGGAAGGCGTATCCTTGTTCCGGGCCATATCCGCGGAAGCTTTCGCGGTTGCCCAGATCGTCGACGGCGGCCTTGATGGCGTCGCGGGCGGCGGCGGGGAGGGGTTCCGTGACGTCGCCGATACCGCAGCGGATGACTTGGCTTGCGGCGTCTGGATGGGCATCGGTGAAGACTTTGACGCGGCGTGCGATTTCCGGGAAGAGGTATCCGGCCTGGAGTTTGAGGAAGTTTTCGTTGATGAGGGCCATGGTTGTATTTGGTCTATCCGTCGGGAGGACGGGGGGGAACATTAAAAAAGCGCGGCCTGCCGGGCAAGCCGCGCTTTTGGGTAAATGGGTTGGAATGGGGTCAGCTTTTGGCAGCGGCGTAACGTTCGGCGACGGCGTCCCAACTGATGACATTCCAGAAGGCGCCGATGTAATCGGGGCGGCGGTTCTGGTAGTTGAGGTAGTAGGCGTGTTCCCAGACGTCGAGGCCGAGGATGGGAGTGCCGCTGCCGTCCATAAGCGGGTTGTCCTGGTTGGGCGTCGAAGAGACGGCGAGTTTGCCGTCTTTCACGCTGAGCCAGGCCCAGCCGCTGCCGAAGCGGGTCATGCCGGCTTTTGTGAAGGCGTCTTTAAAGGCGTCAAGACCGCCGAGTTCGGAGTCGATGGCGGCGGCGAGGTCGCCGGAGGGATCGCCGCCGGCATTGGGGCCCATGATGGTCCAGAAGAGGGAGTGATTGTAGTGACCGCCGCCGTTGTTGCGAACGGCGCCGCGGATATTTTCGGGGACGGCGTCGAGATTGGAGACGAGGTCTTCGATGGATTTTGATTCGAGATCGGCATTGCCTTCGATGGCTCCGTTGAGATTGGTGACGTAGGCGTTGTGATGTTTGTCGTGGTGGATTTCCATCGTGCGGGCGTCGATATGTGGTTCGAGCGCGTCGAAGGCGTAGGGGAGATTGGGTAGTTCGTGGGCCATGGTCTTTATCTGGTTGATGGTTTTAGTGTCCGCGCGATGGGCGGAAGCGACCTCACGGTAGCGAGCTTCGGGGGAAAATCAATGGTGGATCGGGGGGATTGGGGGGCGAGGAGATTGGCGCTTTCGCATCTGTGGAAAAGCGTGCTAGCGTCCGGGTATGGCGGAGATGCAGAAGATCAGCTGTCCTGAATGTGGGAGCGAGATTGAATTGACGGAAGTGATGACGCAGAGCTTGCGGCGGGAGTTCGAAGCGAAGGCGGGGGCGGAGAAGAAGGCGATGGCGGAGCGATACAAGCAGCGTCTTGCGGAGGAGAAGGGGAAGGCGAAAGAGGAGGCGTTAAAGTCGATGGAGGAGAAAGCGGGGATTGAATTGAAGGAATTGCGTGAGACCTTGGAGGAGCGTGAAGGGAAGCTGAAGGAGGCGCAGGCGGCGGAGTTGGAATTGCGGAAGCAGCAGCGGGCCTTGGAAGCGCGGGAGAAGGAGATGGAATTGGAGATGGTGCGTCAGCTGGACAAGGAGCGGGGGAAGATTGGCGAGGAGGCGAAGAAGCAGGCCTTGGAGCAGGAGCGGCTGAAGTTGAGTGAGAAGGAGAAAGTGATCGAGGATTTGAAGAAGCAGTTGAGTGTGGCGCAGCAGAAGGCGGAGCAGGGGTCGATGCAATTGCAGGGGGAAGTATTGGAATTGGATTTGGAAGAGCGATTGGGGGCGGCATTTCCGTTTGATGAGATCGAGCCGGTGGCGAAGGGGGTGCGTGGGGGGGATGCCTTGCAGCGGGTGCGGACGAACACGGGAGGAGTGTGCGGGGCGATTCTTTGGGAAGCGAAGCGGACGAAGAACTGGAGTGCACAGTGGCCTGGCAAATTGAAGGAGGACCAGCGTGGGGCGCAGGCGGAAGTGGCGGTGTTAGTGACGCAGGCGATGCCGGCGGAGGTTCGGGGCTTTGGGCAGGTGGAGGGGGTATGGGTTTGCGATTATGAATCGGCGTTGCCGTTGGCGGCTGCTTTGCGGCAGGGATTGGTGGGGGTGGCGGCGGCGCGGCAGGCGGAGGCGGGGAAAGCCGGAAAGATGGAGCAGTTGTATGATTACCTGGCGGGGACGGAATTTCGGCATGGGATTGAGGCGGTGGTGGAGACGTTTGTGGCTTTGCAGGGGGATTTGGACAAGGAGCGTCGGGCGATGGAGCGGATATGGAAGTCGCGCGAGAAGCAGATTGAGCGGGCGATCACGAGCACGGCGTCGTTGTATGGGGGGGTGCAGGGGATCGTGGGGCAGGGAGCGTTGCCCGGGATCAAGTCATTGGAGTTAGACGCGGGGGAGGCGGAAGAGGGGGTGGGGTGATAATACCGGTGTGGGTGGGGCGTTAAAGAATTGGCTTATATGGATGGGACGGCATTAAAGGATATTTCGTATGCGTTTTTGAGCATTCTCTTTGAGGGTGCGCCGTTTATCTTCGTGGGAACGTTGGTATCGGGATTTATCGACGCGTATTTGCCGTCGGGAAAGATTGAGCAATGGCTGCCGAAGAAGAAGCCGGTGGCGATCATGGCGTGCGGGTTGTTGGGCGCGGTGTTGCCGGTTTGTGAGTGTGCAATCGTGCCGGTGATCCGGCGGTTGATACAGAAGGGGCTACCGATTTCGTGTGCGGTGACGTATATGTTGTCGGCGCCGATCATCAATCCGATTGTGGTATTGAGCACGTGGCGGGCCTTTTCGCGATGGGAGGAGGCGGGGCAGAACCAGGCGTTGTTTGTCTCGTGTTCGCGATTGATTATTGCGTATATCGTGACGGTTTCGGTGGGGATGCTGATCATGCGATTCACGCCGGACCGGATATTGAAGCCGTCGGTGTTGAAGAGTTTGGCGCGGCGTGGTGGGACGGCCCACGAGCACGAGCACGAGCACGAGCACGAGGATGGGCATGGGCATGGGCACGATCATGAGCATGAGCATGAGCATGAGCATGGGCATGAGCATGAGCATGAGCATGAGCATGGGCATGGGGGAGCGGATGAGACGCCGGAGAGTGAGCGGAAGTTGGTGTTGGCGATGCGGAGTTCGATGCGGGATTTCCTGGATACGGCGATGTATTTTACGATCGGGGTATTGATCACGGCGGTATTCAACACGCAGGTGAACCAGGCGGCGTTGGGGGTATTTGCTTCGAATGAGTTGTTGGGAGTGGCGGCGATGATGGCGATGGCGTTCGTGTTGTCGTTGTGCAGCACATCGGATGCGTTTATTGCGGCGACGTTTGCGACGAGGGAAGTGTTTGGATTAGCGGCGCGCTTGGCTTTTATGGTTTATGGGCCGATGATGGACGTGAAGTTGATCTTTATGTATTCGATGGTGTTTCGTAAGCGCTTTGTTTTTGCGTTGGCGGTGGGGCTGTTTATAGTGATTGGGTTGCTTTGCACGATTTGGGTGCGGGCGGCGTTTCCAGGCGGGTAAGCACGATGCGCAAGCGATTGGCAACGTTAGTGGGGATTGCGATTCTTCTGTTGTGGGGAGGGGTGATGATCGCGTTTTACGTGAGTGGTCGGATTGTCGTTTATTTGACCGGTGAGTTTCGGACGTTTGCTTTGTTGGCGGGATTTGGATTGGTGGTATTGGCGTTGTTTAATCTACTGACGATGCGGGCGAACGTGGGCGATGGGCACCATCATGATCACGACCATGACCACGATCATGGGGATGATGACGATCATGATCATGTGACGCCGGCGCTTGGGGTCGTGCCGCTTTTGATTTTGATTGTGCCCTTGGTGGCGGCGGCGCGGTTATCGCCGGATGCGTTCAGCGAGCGAGTGGTGATGAACAAGGGTTTGTATGATATCGTGGATGCGTCATCGGCGACGGTGGGGAAGTCGGTGGCCTTGGAGCGGCCGGCGCCGCCGGTGGATGGGTCATCGGAGCCGGATGGGGGTGTGGACGTGGATGAAGGAGTGGGGAGCGGGGCGAATGGGGAGATGGCGGACGGGGCACCGGCGGAGGAGGAGTGGGAAGAGTATACCTTGGCGGATTTGGAGGCGCAGGTGGAGAAGACGGCTGACGGGAACTTTCTATTGACCGTGCCGCAATTGTTTTACACGGCGGGGGACGAGGAGTTGCAGCGGGTGGTGGAGACGGTGAAAGTGGAGGCGGTGGCGCAGGTGATGCCGGAGAAGGTGAACAATCCGGACGGGACGCGTTTGCGGATTTTCCGTTTGTTTGTCGAGTGTTGTGCGGCGGATGCGCGGCCGCTATCGATTCCGGCCGAGTTTGGAGCGGAGCCTCCCGAGTATCAGGAGATGGGTTGGGTGAAAGTGGTGGGGACGATGAGCTACGTGGAAGAGGACGGGATCACGGTGCCGCTCTTGATGGTGGAGAGCATGGAGGAGACGGAGGAGCCCGAGGATGCGTTCATGTTTTAGGGGCTAAGCTGGGTGTCTTCCTTCGGTTGGGAATTCGGCAGGCTGGGCGCGGCTGGGCAGTCTGAACCTGATTTATGGAGAGGGTGGAACGGGGAGCGGCGAATCGGCGGGCGGGGGAGCGGGAGCTGGTTCTGGATTTGAGACGGGATCAGGGTCGGGGTTTGAGAGGCCGAGAGGGTTGGGGTCGGGTGTGGGTTCGGCGGGCGCATCGGGGGCGTCGCCCATTTCCATGAGGTCGAGGATTTCGGCGAGCCATTGTTCGACTTGGGGATGGAGGGGCGGTCCGACGTGTTTCTCGAGGTGTGCGAGCATGTCGGCGGCGGCCTGGGGTCGATTATCGTAGATGAACATATCTTTGAGGCGTCCCCATTGGAGGATGGGGAGGCTATCGACGGTGAAGCGGACCTCTGCGTCTTCTCCGAACGCGGAGGCCATTGCGGCTTGTTGTTGGATACGGCGGTCCCACGCGGAGAGGACTTTCGAGGGGTCGTGCGTGCGGAGGTAGGGGAGGATGGCTTTGTCGTACATCTCGTCGACGTTTACGGGGCCGAGGGCCCAGGATTCCTCGCGTGACAGGAGTGATTCTTTCAGGTTGTAGCGTTCGGCGAAGATGGAGTTTTGAACGCCGTCTCTTAGCATGCGGTGGGGTGGTTCTTCGAGCGAAGCGAGGCCGTCGATGTATTCGAGGAGGCCGGGGAGGATGGGGCCAATATCGGAGGTGTTGGCGGCTTGAGCGGTCAGGGCGAGGTATCGGAGTTGGATGCGAAGGGCTTGGACGAATTCGTCGTTATCGTGGCGTCCTTCGTTTTGGCGTTCCCATTCGCGGAACTCGGTTTCGCGTTTTCCGTAGCGGTCGAAATTGATTGAGCGGATGGTATTGAGGTAGAAATCGAGGGCGGCTTTGTCGCTGCTGGAGGCGGTCATAAAGATTTCGGCGACGCTGGAATTACGTTCGACGGTGCCGCTAGAGACGGCTTCTTTGAGTGCGTTGAGGCGTTCTTGAATCTTTACGATTTGTTCCGAGGTGAGGCCCTGAGCGGAGGCGCCTGTGAGGAGGGCGAGCGGTGCGATGGTGGTGAGAAGGAGGCGGCGAAATACTTTCATCATGGGGTTGAGGTGAGCGCTCGATTTTTTGGGGCCAACTATTGAGAAGGGGCTCCTAGTAAAAACGTCCTGAAACGGGGAGTCTAGACAACTAATTGAACCCGGCTAAGGCGTGAAAGTTTGGTGTCCGGGGCGGGGGACGAAGACGGAGGGCATGCCGGCGGCGGTGGCCGCCTGGATGCCGGCCTGCCCATCTTCGAAGACCAGGCAGGCTTCGGGGCGGACATTCAGGCGATCGGCGCAGAGGAGGAACATATCGGGGGCGGGTTTGCCGTGTTCGACCATTTCGATGGTGACGATGGTGTCGAAGAGGTGGAAAAGGTTGGTGTGTTTGAGGGAGGGTTCGACGAGTTCGAGGGCGCTGCCGGAGGCGACCGCGAAGGGAAGTTTGCCATGGTAGTCCCGCGCGATGGTTTCGATGGCGGCGACTGTTTCGAGGGTGTGGAGTTCCTCCATAAAGTAGTCGTGTTTGAAGCTATCGATGGAATGGCCGTCAAGGCTGCAACCGTGGCGTTCGTTCAGGCGGCGGACGATTTCGAGGTCGGGAACGCCGGCGTGGGCGTAAAAGGTTTCTTCGTCGAAATCGAAGGGGGCATCGTGGTGGTGGAAGGCGGCTCTCCACGCGCGGTGGTGGAGCGGCATGGAGTCGACGAGGGTGCCGTCGCAGTCGAAGATGAAGGCTTCGAAGTCGCCTTCGGGGATGGTGATGTTCATGGCGGCGTGGCGTCAGGAGGCGGGGGACGACGATTGGGTTTCGCCGGTGGAGGGATCGAGTGTGGAGTCGGCGGCGATTTGTTTGGTTTCGGATGAGCCGAAGAACTTGCGGAAGATTTTTTTGGGGAGGGTATTGCCGCGTTCTTCTTCCTGGATTTCGGCGAGGGCTTGCGATTTGGCGGTTTCCCAGGCGCCGGCGAAGCCGGGGGCGTTGAGGTTCATGTGACGTTCGGCGCGGGCGAGGAGTTCGAGTTCGCGTTCGAGGTGTTGATTGGGGTCGTTGCTGGACTGGGCGGTTTTGATGCGGAGGTTTTCGTTTTCTTGGCTGAGGCGATCTTTTTCCTGGCGGAGGTCTTGGAGATTTTTGGCTTCGAGTTCGAGTTTATCGCTGAGGTGTCGGCGGAAGCGTGCGAGGTCGAGTTTCGCGCGCATGAGGTGGTAGAGGGCGCCTGCGAAGAAGAGGAGCCCGAGGAGGAGTCCGAGGGTAAAGGGTTGTTTGAGGACGTTGAGAATGTCTTGCATGGCGGGCGCAGTATAAGTCAGGTCTTGGGGGATCGCCAGTTATGAGGGTTATGGGGGTTCAGGGCCTGAGAAAGCTCAAGAGAGGCGAATTGTTCATGTCTCTCAATAATTAATATAAAAATTGATAATTTTTGCATTTATGACAAAACTTGGCTTTATTCTGGGGCTGAAAGCGGTGATAATGGGGGGCTCGTGATTGCCGGCGGATGGGCGCGTCTGCGGGGGCTCGTGAGCGTTGTAGAACACACCAATGCGATTGAATCCTTTCGACAACGACGTCGTCGAGGACTTGCGCTCAAGTCCTGGCGAGTATGGCCGCGTGGCGATGTATGCGGTGCCGTACGAAGGAGTGTTGTCGCGACTGCGGGCCTTGAGCGGAAAGGAAGAGGAGGGAATGCTGGCGCCGGGGAGCGAGGTGATCTTGTTGAGTTCGGATCGGGCGGGATTCGGGAAAACGCATTTTTTGGCGCGGCTCCGGGAGGCGGTTGCGGAGGATTTGGTGGTGGTTCCTTTGGATTATCGGCGTGAGCAGTTGCTGGATTGGGACGAGATGTTGGCGTCGTTACTTTCGTTTGGCGACGAGGTGCGGGAGGGAGAAGCATTGTCGCTTTTGCAGGCGGGTGCGCGTCGTTTTTTCGCTTCGGGTGTGGCGGAGATGATTGAGAGGGGCGAGGTGCCGTGTGGGCAACGGGACGAGGCATTGCGATCGCTGCGGGAGAATTGGCGAGGGTTGCTGGATCCTTCTGATCGGGAGGAAGCGGTGGCGCGTTGGTTTGAGGACGTCTTTGAAGCGTTGCGGCCCTCGCTGGTGGAGATTTTTTCCCGGTTGTTTTCGGTGTCGCATGAGCAAGGAGTCTTTTGGGTGGCGCAGTTGTTTCGCTATCATTTGGATTCGGGGCGAGGATCCGAGGCGCGGACGCGGGCATTGGCGGGTTTACTTGGGGAAGAGGCGGGGGACTGGCGGGAGTCGTCGCCCGAGGTGCAGGCGCGATCGAAGTTTCAGACGCTTGCGGAGGTCCTGGGTGGGGGGAAACCGTTGGTTTATGTGGCGGATCATTTGGATTCGTTTTTCAATGATCGTGAGGGTGGGTTTGATGTGGCGTCGCTGCTATTGGATCTGGCTGGGATGCGCGGTTCGGGCGCGGTGATTTTGAGTGTCAATGCGGACCTTTGGGCATCGGCGTTCAATGGTCATTTACCGAGCGCGTTTGAGGATCGATTGAGCGGTGGGCGGGTGATGTTGGGGGGGATCGATGTGGTTGAGGCATCGGCGATGGTCTCTGAGCGTTTGGGGCGTGCGGGGATACCGGATGACATGGCGGCTCGATTCAACGGATTGTTAGGGATTCGATCGTATTATGAGCGACAGGGGGCGGAGGTGTTGTCGCCTCGAAAGGTCTTGCGTGAGGCGCGGGCGGTTTGGGATCGGTTTGCGGCGTCTGGGTTTACCGGGGGTGAGGCGGGAAATTTGGGAATGGAGGAGATTGTGGACATGGGGGCCTTGCCGGAGGTGGGTGGAGACGAGGTTGAGGATCCGCTGGAGTTGCCGGCTTTGGATTTTTTACAATTTGATGATGGGGGCGTGGGAGGCACGACGCCGTTGGTGGACCCGGGGGACCTGGGGGGGGAGTTTATTCAAATGCCGGAGGAGGAGTTGGAGGAGTCTGGGGAGCCGGATGAGGGTGAAGGGGCTGGGGAAGGGGTGGAGGATCGGGTGGGTTCGGGGGTTCATGGCTTTCAGCAGGTATTGAGCCGGGTGCGGGGGCGGAGTGTGATTCGGAGTGGGGCGGCAGGGGCGGCCGTATGCGAGGAGGAGGAGGCACCCGCGGCGCAATTTAATCGGTTACGTGCGGAAGCGATGGCGGTCGGTCGGATCAACGGAGAGCTGGATTTGGTGAAGCTTCGGTTGGTATTGGAGCGGGTGGGAACGCGTCTGCCGATGTTGGAGCAGGAGGAGGTTTCCTTGGAGGGGGTGGGGGCGTCGGCGTTGGCCTGGCGTTTTGACGGGGACACCGTGTTGTTTGGATTTGAGGTGTCGACGGACTATCCGTATTGGCAGGGAGTGGTCGAGCATGGTTTGTCATTGCGCCGGAGCGAAGAGGCGGGTGAAGAGGATGATTTTTTTCCACCACTGGTGCCGGCGGTGAAGCTGGTGGTCTTTTGTCCCGTGCACGAGCCGTTGGAAGTGGCCTCATGGAAGGCCTTGCATGAAGTTTTTGCGGAAGGGGCGGGTTTGATTGACTGCGTGGAGTTGGATCGGGAGACGGTGGCGGGAATGTATGCGGCGGCGGATATGTTTGCAGGGGCGGAGCGTGGGGCGAGCGGGTGCTCAGTTGATGAGGTTTTTGCCTTGGTGGCGCGGGAACTGGATTACCTGTGGGCGCGGCTGACGCGGCCCCTGCGCGCGGGGATTTGAGTTGTGGCGAGATTGCTTGTTTGCGCCTGAGCCTATCGGAAAGGCTGTGGTCTCAGTTGAGGGACGGGTCCTCGGGGGCGTCGGCGAGGAGGCGGTGCCAGGGGCTGATGGAGCGAAGGAGGTCACTCCAGAGGTCGTCGATTTTTTCGTTTCGGAGGACAACGGATTCCGGCTTGTGGGTGATCCAGGCCCGTTGTTGGAGTTCGTGTTCGAGTTGGCCTTCCGACCAGCCGGCGTAGCCGACGAAGGCGCGGACGGTGAAGCCTTCGAGGAGGCGTTGTTTGGCTTCGCCGGCGTTGAGGTGGATTTCGTAGTCGAATTCTCCGGAGCCGTGATCCCAGCGAATGGAGCTGAAGGTGAGTTGCTCTGAATTGACGGGGCCGCCCATAAAGATGGGGACATTTCGCAGGGAGGCGAATTCTTCATCGTTGAGAAAATCGCCGACGGTTTTTCCGATGGGCCGATTGAGGATGTAGCCGTGGGCACCTTCTGCGGGGGTGTGGGTGGTGAGGAGGAGCACGGTGCGCCGGAAAGTGGCTTCGCGGAGAGAGGGATCGGCGAGGATGAGGCTACCGGCGAGGCGAAGCTGTGAGGGGTCTTCGAAATCCATAGTTGGGGAGGGGGCTCCGGAAGTGTTTTTGGGTTCCGATAAATAAGCTAGGCGTGGGATGGAGAAGGGGCAATAATTTGCGCGGCAAAAGATAAAATTGTTTGTGAAGAGTTTGACGGCCCATGTGAAGAAGGGGGAGGCGCTCGACCAGGACCAGGTGGTTGACGCGGCGGAGGGTTTGTTGTCGGACGATGTGGAGGTGAAAGACAAGGCGACCTTTTTACGGGCGTTGGCGGAAAAGGGGGAGACATCGGGGGAAGTGTCGATGTTTGTGGAGAGTTTTCTGGAGCGGGCGCGCGATCCGGGCATTACGGGCAAGACGGTGGACCGGCCGTTGATTGATGTGTGTGGGACGGGCGGGGATCAGTTGAATTTGTTTAATGTTTCGACGACGACGGTGTTTGTTTTAGCGGCGGGCGGGTTGGGGGTGGTGAAGCATGGGAATCGTGGGATTACCTCGAAGAGTGGAGGGGCGGACGTTTTGGCGGCGTTGGGGATTGCGATTGATTTGGATCCCGAGGATTCGGTGCGGTGCTTGGAGGAAGTGGGGGCATGTTTTTTGTTTGCGCCGATGTATCATCCTGCGTTCAAGGCGGTGGCGCCGGTGCGGGAGGTATTGGCGAAAGAGGGATGCCGGACGATTTTCAACTGGTGGGACCGTT
>JBCCIR010000113.1:0-17969 GCA_039028175.1 Verrucomicrobiota bacterium | reverse complement strand
CCCCCCCCCCCCCCCCCCCGCCCCCCCCCCCCCCGCCCCCGGTTGATGTTGATGGGGTTGGTGTTTTTGAAGACGGGGATTTATGAGTGGCGGGAAGCGGCGAAGCGGCCGTCGGTGGGGTCGATTGTGCAGGTGGCGGCGATGGCGGCGGTGGGGGCGGCGTTGGTGGAGGAGTTTTTTTTCCGGGGTTTATTGATGGGGGTATCGTTGCGAGCGACGGGGAGGCGTTGGGCGTTGATTTTTGTAACGTTCATATACACGGTGGTGCATTTTTTGAAGCCGCCGGACTCGGTGGAGATACCGCATGACGGGGTCACTTGGTGGACGGGGTTTTGGCTGGTGGGGCAGATATTTGTGCAGTTTGGGAATCCCTTGTTTGTGTTATCGGAGTTTGCGACGCTATTCGCTGTTGGATGGGTGCTAGGGTTGGCGCGTTTATGGACGGGGGCGTTATGGGTATCGATCGGGCTGCATGCGGGCTGGATATTTGGATTGAAGTTTTACAGCGGGATGACGCGTGGGGCGGTGCCGGTGGCGGAGACGCTGCCGTGGGTGGGGGGGAATTTGAAGGAGGGATTGGTGCCGTTGGTGGTGGTCAGTGTGACGGGGGTGGTGGTTTGGTGGTGGGTGAGAAAGGGACAACCACGAATGGACACGAACCATTCTTCGCCAAGGATACGAAGGTCATGATGGGCACGAATGAAGAGGAAGAGTGCTCGCTTATGCTCGCACCTACGGATGAAGGAGTCGGCTTTCTGGGGGAAGTGAAGGATGCGGTGGGGGGCTTGTTGTATCCGCGGGTATGTGCGGGGTGCGGGAGAGGGGTGGTGGAACCGGGGCGGGCGGGATTATGCGAGGGATGCCGGCGCGAGTTGCGGCCGGTGCGGGCGCCGATTTGTGAAAAGTGCGGGGAGCCCTATCCGGCAGCGGTGAGTGTTTCGTTCCGGTGTTCGAATTGTTCGGACCGGGACTTGAGTTTTGATTTTGCGGTGGCGGCTTACCGGGGGGAGGGATTGATGCGGGAGTTGATTCATCGATACAAGTATCAGCGGGCGTTTTATTTGAGCCGGGTGTTGGGGGAACTGATGGAAGACGTGTTTTGGGATGAGCGGGTGGATGGGAAGGAGGACTGGGTATTGGTACCGGTGCCGTTGCATGCGCGGCGGAAGCGGGAGCGTGAATTCAACCAGGCGGCGGAGTTGTGTCGCATGTTGGGGCGGCGGCATGGGTGGCCGGTGGCGGCGCCGCTGAAGCGGACGCGTTATACATCGGTGCAGGTGAGTTTGGATCGGGCGGAGCGGTTGGCGAACATGGAAGGGGTGTTTGCGTTGCGTGGGATGGCGGGGTGGAAGCGGCGATTGTCGGGGCGTTCGGTGTTGTTGGTGGATGATGTCTTGACCACGGGGGCGACGACGCATGGTTGTGCGAAGGTATTGAAGGAGGAGGTTGGGGTGGACAAGGTGGTTGTATTGACCTTGGCGCGAAGCTAGAGTAGGGGTTGAACGCAGCAGGGAAGCCATGGGGATATTCAAGAAACCGAGCCTGAAGTTTGGGCGGAAGAAGAAGGACATGCCGGAGGGTCTTTGGCAGAAGTGTCCGGGATGCGGCGGGGTGGTGCACGAATTGGAATTGGAAGAGGCGTTGCGAGTTTGTCCGCAGTGCGACTATCATTTTACCTTGGACGTGCCGGATCGGATCAAGGTGGTGGCGGACGAGGGGAGTTTTGAGGAGATTGACAAGGATTTGAAGCCGACGGACACGCTGAAGTTTCAGGACTATGCGAAGAAGCTGAAGCAATACCGGAAGAAGACGGGGATGGAGGATGCGGTGATGACGGGCCGGGCGACGATCAAGGGGCGCGAAGTGGTGTTGGGGATTATGGATTTCCGGTTCCTTGGGGCGAGCATGGGTTCGGTGGTGGGTGAGAAGATCACGCGGGCGATCGAGTTGGCGACGCAGGAGCGGAAGCCGGTGTTGGTGTTTTCGGCGTCGGGTGGGGCGCGGATGCACGAGGGGATTTTGTCCTTGATGCAGATGGCGAAGACGAGCGGGGCCTTGGCCCGTCATGCGGAGGCGAAGTTGCCTTATATTTCGGTTTTGACGCACCCGACGACGGGTGGGGTGACGGCGAGTTTTTCGACCTTGGGGGATGTGATTGTGGCTGAGCCGAGATGCATGATTGGGTTTGCGGGTCCGCGGGTGGTGAAGGAGACGACGCATCAGAATTTACCGACGGGATTTCAGACGGCGGAGTTCATGATGGAGCATGGCTTGGTGGACATGATTGTGCATCGGAGCGAGATGCGGGAGACGTTGGGGCAATTGATCAATTACTTATTGCCTGATTTGCATGCGGCCTTGCATGGGGATGTGGGGCCGGGGGCGGATCCGGTGGCGGATGAGGAGGAAGAGGTCGCCTGAGGGACTTTTGGCAAGTATTGAGTAATCGGTATTCTGTAATCGGATTAGTTTAGGGGTGGGGTGATGCGGTATGAGGATGCAATTGAGTGGGTGTATGGGACGCAGTTGTTTGGGATCAAGCTGGGCTTAGAGAATACGGAGCGGTTGTTGAGCGAATGGGGATTGCCGGCGGGGGGGCAGCGGGTGATTCACGTGGCGGGGACGAACGGGAAGGGGTCGGTGTGTGCGATGGTGGAAAGTGTGTGTCGTGCGGGCGGATACCGGACGGGGTTATTTACGTCGCCGCACCTGGTGACGTATCGGGAGCGGGTGCGGGTGGATTTTGAGATGATAGGGGAGGAAGCGGTGGCGCGGTTGTTGAGTGAGATACGTGAGGTGGTGGCGGGGTGGGAGGTGCATCCGACATTTTTTGAGCTGACGACGGTCTTGGCGATGCGGTATTTCGCGGAGTGTGAGTGTGAGGTGGTGGTATTGGAGACGGGAATGGGGGGGCGATTGGATGCGACGACGGGGGTGATGGGGCGGTTGGTCGAGGATGGGGGTGGGGATCGTGGTATTTCGGTGATCACGCGGATCGGAATGGATCACGAGAAATGGTTAGGCGATACCTTGGAGAAAGTGGCGAAGGAGAAGGCGGGGATTATGCGGCCGGGGGTGCCGGTGGTATCGGGCGAGCAGGCTGCCGAGGTGTCGGCGGAGTTGGAAGCGGAGGCGGCGCGGGTGGGGACGGAGATAGAGTTTGTAGAGGGGGAGGATGAGTTGGGAGCGCCGGGATTGGCGGGGCGTCATCAGCGGGAGAACGCGCGTTTGGCGCGGGCGGCGGTGGAGTTGGCGGGGTTGGGGGTGAGTGATGAGGCGGTGGCGGAGGGGTTGGGGTCGGTGAGATGGCGGGGGCGCTTTGAGCGGGTGGGGGAGGGGGTGATTTTGGACGGCGCGCACAATCCGGATGCGATGCGGGCGCTTGTGGCGACGTGGCGGGAGGTTTTTGGGGAGGAGAAGGCGCAGGTGGTGTTCGGGGCGGTGGAGACGAAGGATGTGGCGGGGATGTTGGAGGTGTTGTTGGAGATAGCGTCGGAGTTTGTTTTGGTAACGGTGGGAACGGGCCGTGGGATTGCGGCGGCGGAACTGGCGGGAATGGCAGGGGAGTTGGCGGGGGTGGCTTGTCGCGTGGGGGGTGGGTTGTGTGAGGTGCCGGACATGGCGGAGAAGGGGCGGGTGTTGGTGACGGGATCCTTGTTTTTGGTGGGGGAGTGCCTGGGGGTTTTAGGACAGGGTGGATTTGAGCGGAGTTTGCAGTAGCGAATTGGATTGATGGGAGGCTCAGGCTTCCTGTTTGGGAGGCGACGGGGGTGAGGAGCGGAAGTCGAGGTAGAGATTGTAGGCGGCGACGGTGAAGGGGAAGGCGTTGGAGAGGATGCCGACGGAGTCGTTTTTACCGAAGATGAAGTATGAGAGGAGGAGGAGGCTGCCGGTGATGCTCATGTACCAGAAGAGTCGGGGGAGGACGGGGCGTCGCGAGCGTTTTGACGCGTAGACTTGGACGAACCATCGGCCGGCGAAGAGGAAGACGCCGACGTATCCGACAATTTTCCAAGGGGTGACCTTGGCGCCGAGGAATTCGAAGAGGTAATCGTGCATAGCAGTCAAAGTTGAGTGTTGGGGGGCGGGGAATGCAAGGGTGATCTTGGATTCACAGGCATTAGTTGCGCGTGCAAGAGGGGGGATTGATAGTGAGGAAGCTTTGATTTACTTGGACAACAACGCGACGACGCAGGTGCATCCGGAAGTGCGGGAGGCGATGCTGCCGTATCTGGAGGGTTCGTATGGGAATCCGTCGGGGGGGTATCGATTTGGGAAGGAGTCCCGGGATGCGGTGGAGGCGGCGCGGGAGCGGGTGGCGGAATTGGCGGGGGCGAAGGCAGAGGAGGTGGTGTTTACGAGTTGTGGGACGGAGTCGAACAACTCGGCGTTTTACTCGGCGATGGAGACTTATCCCGAGCGCAAGCATTTGGTTTCGACGCGGGCGGAGCACAGCGCGGTGGTGAACTTGGTGGAGTATTTGGAGGCGAAGCATGGGTATGAGGTGGACTGGGTGCCGGTGGATGGCGAGGGGTTGGTGGATGTGGAAGCGATACGAAGGGTGGTGCGTCCCGGGGAGACGGCCCTGGTTTCGATCATGTGGGCGAACAACGAGACCGGGGTATTGGGGCCGGTGGAGGAAGCGGCGGGGATTTGCGAAGAGGCGGGGGTTTTATTTCACACGGACGCGGTGCAGGCGGTTGGGAAGGTCCCGGTGTCGATGCGGGAGAGCGGGGCGCATTTTTTATCGGTATCGGGTCACAAGATGCATGCGTCGAAAGGGGTGGGGGCGTTGTTGGTGAGTGAGCGGGTGCGATTTCAGGCGACCTTGATAGGCGGGGGGCAGGAGAAGGGGCGGCGTTCGGGGACGGAGAACGTAGCGGGCATCGTGGGGATGGGGAAGGCGGCGGAATTGATGGGGCAGGCGTTGGCGGCGGGTATTGAGGAGCGTGTGAGGGGGATGCGGGACCGGTTTGAGGCGGGGGTATTGGAGGCGGTGGAGGGGACGGCGGTGAACGGCGACCGGGAGCGGCGCTTGCCGAACACGTCGAACCTCTATTTTGAGGGGGTGGACGCGGAGGGGTTGTTGATTTTGTTAGATGATGCGGGGGTTTGTTGTTCTCCGGGATCGGCTTGCAGCACGGGATCGTTTGAGCCATCGCGGGTGATCATGGCGATGGGGCATGACAAGGAGCGGGGCCGGAGCAGTGTGCGTTTTTCGTTGTCGTCGTTTAGCACGGCTGGGGAGGTGGATGAGGCGGTGGGCTTGGTGACGGGGGCGGCGGGGAAATTGCGGGTGGCGCGGCCTCGTGGAGCGGGGCGAGTGGTGGGGGGGAAGCGGGGTTAGAGGCCGGTTTTTTAGGGGGTGATGGTGGGTTGGGGGAGAGGCTTGGGAGCCGAGTATGAGGATGATTATGAGTATGAGGATGAGGGGGGCAGGAGTGGGGAAATAGGGTTTGACCGGGGGGTGGTTTGGCGACAGTTTAGCTCCCCCCTTTCTGTGGTGATGGAACAACCCATTCAAAGGCATACGATATCGGTTCTCGTGGAGAACAAGTTTGGCGTGCTGGCCCGCGTGGCCGGCATGTTCAGTGGTCGTGGGTACAACATTCACACCTTGAATGTGGGGCCGAGCCATGATCCGAAGGTTTCGCGGATGACGATCACGGTGCGGGAGAAGGAGGAGACTTTGAATCAGATCATCAAGCAGCTGGACCGGCTGGTGGATGTGATCGAGGTGGTGGATTTCCGGGAGGGGGACACGATATTTCGGGAGCTTGTGTTGGTGCAGGTGAACATCACGAAGTCGACGCGGTCCGAGGTGATTGAGTTGTGCGACATTTTCCGGGCGAAGATCATTGATGTGAATCCGAACCAACTGACGGTGGAGATCACGGGAACGGAGGGGAAGCTGACGAAGTTCATTCAGCTGATGGAGAACTTTGGGATCAAGGATTTGACGCGGACGGGAAAGATTGCCTTGCCGCGGGCGGAATGAGTTTTTTCGGGATTTAGGGTTTTTAACAAGAATTGAGATATGGCTGCGAAGATATACACGGACAAGGATGCGGATTTGAAGGATTTGAAGAAGAAGACCTGTGCGGTGATCGGGTTTGGTTCTCAGGGGCATGCGCATGCGCTGAACTTGAAGGACAGCAAGATGAAAGTGATCATCGGTTTGTATAAGGGCAGCAAGTCGCGTGCGGTGGCGAAGAAGTTGGGGTTTGAGGTTTTTGACACGGCGGAAGCGGTGAAGCGTGCGGACGTGATCATGGTGGCGGTGCCGGACACGAAGATTGCGGCGGTGTATGAGAAGGACATTGCGCCGAACTTGGAGAAGGGGAAGACCTTGTTGTTCAGCCACGGGTTTGCGATTCACTTCAAGACCGTGGTGCCTCCGAAGGAAGTGAACGTGATCATGGTGGCGCCGAAGGGGCCGGGGCACATTGTGCGTCGTCAGTTTCAGGAGGGGAAGGGGGTGCCGACCTTGATTGCGGTGCATCAGAATCCGGGCCGGGACGCGAAGAAGATTGCCTTGGCGTGGGCGAAGGGGATTGGCGGGACGCGTGCGGGCGTGTTTCAGACGGATTTCAAGGAGGAGACGGAGACGGATTTGTTTGGTGAGCAGACGGTTTTGTGTGGCGGGGTATCCGAGTTGATTATTGCGGGGTATGACACGCTGGTGGAGGCGGGGTATCAGCCGGAGATGGCGTATTTTGAGTGTTTGCACGAGTTGAAATTGATCGTGGATTTGATCAATGAGGCGGGGATTGCGGGGATGCGTTTTTCGGTATCGGAGACGGCGGAATATGGTGATGTAACGGTGGGGCCGAAGATCATTGATGCGGGGGTTCGGAGACGGATGAAGGCGGCGTTAAAGCGGATTCAGTCTGGTGCCTTTGCGAAGGAGTGGATCAAGGAGGATGCGACGGGGCAGAAGAACTTCAACAAGCTGCGCCGTTCGGGTGAGCGTCATCAGATTGAGAAGGTGGGCAAGCGTTTGCGTGGGATGATGCCGTGGATCAAGAAGCGGGACATCAAGGGGACGCAGGCTTCTTACTCCTAGGGTCGTAAGAAGCAGTTAACAGTTGTCAGTTAACAGTTGTCAGTTAAAGCTTGAGCGGCCGATGGCCGCTGCCAGATGAGTAATAACGCTGACGCGATGGATGGGGGAGATGAGGGGCGGCGGTATGCTTTGTTTGATTTGGATCAGACCTTGTTGCCGTATGACACGCAGTTGTTGATGTGTAACCGGGTGTTGCGGACGGAGGGGTGGCGGCGATTGTATTTGGTATTGTTTGCGCCGGTGGCGGTATTGGGGTTGATGCGGGTGGTGAGTGTGCGGATGATGAAGCGGGTATTTTTGTCGTATTGGTGGGGGATGCCGCGGGAGCGGGTGTTGGAGTTGGTGGCGGTGTTTGTGGAGCGGGATGTCTTGCCGGCGGTGTATCCGGAGGTGAAGGCGGAGTTGGATCGGCATCGGGCGGAGGGTCGGGTGACGGTTTTGAACACGGCGAGTCCGGAGCTTTATGCGCGGGAGATCGCGGATCGGCTGGGGTTTGATTATTGTTTTGGGACGCGGGTGGAGTTGCCGGAGCGGATGCCATTGGTGCCGGAGATACCGGGGGCGAACAACAAGCATGGGGCGAAGATTGAGGCGATGCGCGAGGTATTGCCGCCGGGATTTACGGGGACGGATGTTTTGGCGGACAGCTATGCATACAGTGACAGTTCGGCGGACTTGCCGATGTTACGGATTGTGGATCATCCGGTGATGGTGGACCCGAGCGGGCGCCTGCGTGCGGAGGGGGAGAATGCGGGATGGGAAGAGGTGGAGGTCTCGGGGCGGGTGGGGAAGGGGGATATCGTCAAGATGATGCTTGGTTTGAAGCGGTAGGCGGTATGGGAGAGGCGGCTTGGTTCCGGGCGGGCCGGGACGCGTCCGGAGGGGCAAGGTTTATTCCCCGAGGTGGTTGGGGTTCATGAGGTGGAACATCCCGATGAGGTCGACGTCGGTGGTGAGGAGCCAGAGGGAGAGGAGTGAAATGAGGATGGTGATGACGATGATCCAGGGGTTTTTGAGGAGTTCTTCCGGTTCGAGTTGGGCGCCGACTTCGCTCATGGCGTGGCGGAAGTAGAGGATGATGGCGATGATGATGAAGGGGAAGATGAAGACGAGATTGTTGAGCAGCGGGTAGCTGGTCATGGCGATTCCGGTGCAGAAGCAGAAGATATTCGCGTAGGTGATCATGGCGATGATGAGTCGCCGTTGGTTGTAGTGTTCGAAAGATTTGCGGTATTTGGCGCTGAGTTCATCGCAGCCGATGAAGCGGTATTCGGCGTATCGTTTTCCGGTCATGAGGAGGCCGCCGAAGGACCACCAGGCGAGGACGATGGAGACGGGGGGCAGGGGACCATCGGGCGGGACGAGGGCGTAGTATCCGAGGCCGAGGCGGATGGGGTTATTGAAGGATTCGGCGATGACGTCGAAGTAGACGCGATCTTTGAGGCGGATGGGGGGGATGTTGTAGACGATGCCGCTAACGAGGAGGGCGGCGAGCCATGCGGTGTATGCCCAGTTGAAGAGGGCGAAGGACATGGCGAAGCCCACGACGATGAGGGCGGCCATGATGAGCCAGAGGATGGAGACTTTTACTTTTCCGGCGGGGATGCCGCGATTCTTTTTTGTGGGATGGAGGGCGTCGAAGGGGGCGTCGAGGATTTCGTTGAGGATGTAATTTGCCGAGGCGATGAAGCAGGCGGGGATGAGAGAGAGGGCGGCGGCGGTTAATTGAGCGGTGGTGAGGTCGAGTTGATAGACGAGAACGGCAGCGACGGCGTGGCCGAAGAGGATGAAGATGTTTTTGAGCCAGTGACTGGGCCGGCAGATGTGGATGTACTCGAGCACGGTGGTGTGGGATGTGACGGGATGAAAGTGTTCAGTGAGCAGTAATCAGTAATGAGACTTCAATCAAGCCTTTGAGCGGCTTTCTGAAGGATGGGTTGATTACTTGCCGGGGTTGGCGGAATCGGGGTCGCGATAGAACCAATCGGGAAATTCGGAAGCGGTGGCGCCGTCTTTTTTGCGATGGAGGAACTTGGTGCCGCGGTCCCGTTGGAGGGGGATGGAGTCGCCGTGGGACGATTCGAGGAGGTCGAAGAGTTGTTGGTTGAGCCGGGTGGCGATCTCTTGGTGATCCGGCGAATTGATGAGGTTTTGGGTTTCGTCGGGGTCTGCGTGGAGGTCGTATAGCTCATCGGTATCCCAGACGCCGTGATAGCGGATGTATTTGTATTGGTCGGTGCGGACGGCGTGGGTGGTGGGGGTTTGAGGGTAGTTGCGTTCCCAGAGGTATTCGTAGAGGAGTCCGTCCCGCCAATTGGGATCGGGTTTGCCTTCGGCGAGGGTGAGGAAGCTGGCTCCGTCCATGTGGGCGGGAGGTTCGAGGCCGGCGATTTGGAGGAGAGTGGGGGCGACGTCGATGTTGGCGACGATTTGATCGACGACGGTACCTGCGGGCACTTGGCCGGGGCTCTGCATGATCATGGGGATGCGCATGGAGGCTTCGTAGGCGCAGCGTTTGTCGATGAGTCCGTGTTCACCGAAGAGGAAACCGTTGTCGCCGAGGTAAAGGATGGCGGTGTCGTCGAGCTGATTGTTTTCTTGGAGCCAGTCGAGGATGAGGCCGAGGGATTCGTCGACGGCGAGGAGGGTTTCGTGGTAGCGGCGGTAGTATTCGGCGAGGTTGAGGTTTTCGTAGTAAGCGAACTCGACGCCGTGGCGTGAGTTTCGTTGGTTCCGGACCCAGACGGGGACGTCGGTGAATTCATCGGGGTGGTCGCCGGGGATGAGGGGTTGGACGAAGGGTTCTTCGGCGTATTTGTATGCGTGTCGGTCGTGGGGGAGGAAGTCGGCGTGGACGGCTTTGTGTGAGAGGTATAAGAGGAAGGGTTCGGTGTCGTCGTCGGGGCGGGAGTTGAGCCAATCGAGGGCGTATTCGGTGAGTTCGTCGGTGATGTAGTCGGTTTGGGGGACGCGTTTGCCATTGACGTTGAAGCCTTCGTCGGAGACTTGGGGGACGTATCGGCCCTTGGCTTTGTGTTTCATGCCCTCGGGAAAGTAGACGCCTTGGCCCTTGAAGCTGACCCAGTGGTCGAAGCCGGGCTGGGGGTGATCGATCATGCCGCCCATGTGCCATTTCCCGATGAAGGCGGTGTTGTATCCGGCGGCTTGGAGATATTGAGGGAAGAAGACGAGGTTATCGGGGAGGGGATTGTAGTTGTCGATGACGCCGTGGTTATGGGCGTAGAGGCCGGTGAGGATGGAGGCGCGGCTGGGAGAGCAGAGGGAGGTGGTGACGAAGGCGTTTTCGAAGAAGGCGCCGTCCTCGGCGAGGCGATCCATGTTGGGGGTTTCGACGAAGGGGTGGCCGAGGAAGCCGAGGGCGTCGTATCGGTGGTCGTCGGTGAGGATGACGATGATATTGCGCGGGGTGGCGCCGGGAATTTTACTGAGGTCGAGGTCGGGGGCGGCGGAGAGAGGGAGACACTTGAGTGAGCTCAGGACGAGCAGGAGGCACAGGGCTGCGCTGGAGCGGAGCTTGTCGCAGAGGGGCACGGTTTTTGGTGTTACGGGGTTTACCCTCTCACCATAGCCCTTTTTCTCGCCTACGGCGAGCCAATCTTAATTGGCTTCGCCGGCAATCATGCGGTAAACCGCAGGCGATTTCCCCGGGGGGAGAGGGGAGGTAAGAGAATCACGATGGGGGTCAGTCCAGCTCTTTGATGGTGATATCTTTCCAGCTGGCTTGGTAGGGGCCGGTGCCTGCTTTGATGCCGTGGACTTGGAGGCCGAGGTGTCCCTTGGGGTGTGATTCGTAGATTTCCTCGTGGGTGAGGTCGGCGACTTTTTCTCCGTTGATCCAGGTTTGGATGCGCGGGCCCTTCGCCATGACTTTGTAGTGATTCCACTCGCCATTTTTGATGTGTTCGTGCGCGTGATCTTTGTCGGCAGGTTCGGGCGAGAGCCAGCCGAAGCCGGTGGCTTCTCCGTAGATGTAACCGGATTGGCCGGGGCTTTTTTCGATTTCGACCTGGGGACCGAAGAGGCGTCCGACAGCGGCGTTACGGTTGGGTTTTTTCCCGGCTGCTTCGGCTTCGGCAGCAACGTCTTCCGCGGTTTTTTCGCGGGAGCGGATTTGGACGCCGGAGTTCAAGCCGTCGTCGACTTTGACCTGGAATTCGAGGATGAAATCGCCGTATTGGTTATCGGAGAGCAGGAAGGTATTCGGGCTGCCTTCCGTGGTGGTGCCGACGATGGCACCGTCTTCGACTTTGTAAGTGGCTTCTCCGACGGAGCCACGATGCCAGCCGTCGAGCGATTTGCCGTCGAAGAGGGAGGTAGCTTTGGCTTTACCGCCGCCGGCTTTCTTTTTTTTCTTTGCGTCGTCCGCGGCGAAGCCGGTGGTGGCGACGGCGGCGAGAGTGAGGAGGGTGGTGATGAGGAGTTTGGGTTTCATGGTATTTTAATTGAGTTTGAGGTGAGTATTGTTGGTTGGAAACGGGTTAGGAGAGAAGGTTGTTTCAGCGTCCCCGGCAGGAGTCGAACCTGCATCTAAGCTTTAGGAGAGCCTTGTTCTATCCATTGAACTACGGGGACGAGCCCGGCTTTTAGTTTTAGTCGGTATTGGCGGCGGGCGCAACGGTTTTGGCGACGGCGTTGACGACGGCATCGAGGGAGAGATCGCTCATTGGGGCGATGTTGTGGTGCGGGGTGAACTCGGTGATTGGTTGTGGCTGTCCGGCGAGGAGGACGAGGGAATGTTCGTGGCGTGGGCGCCAATGATAGGGGTTGGTGGGGCCGAAGAGGGAAACTTGGGGGACCAGGAAGGCGTCGCCGAGGTGCATGGCGAGGGTATCGACGCTGACGAGGAGGGTGGCGCGCCGGGCCAGCTCGGCGAGGTGGAGGAGGCTGGTTTGGGTGGATAGATTGAGGACGGGCGACTTGGTTTTGGAGATAATGGCGTCGAGGTGGGTTTGTTCCTGCGGGGTGTTCCCGCCGGTGACGACGGAAGGGAGGTCGTGTTTATCCGCGAGGTAGTCGATGACGGCCGCCCATGATGTGGGCAACCAGAATTTTTCGGGAGCGGCGGAGCAGGGGTGGATGAGGGCGTATGGTTGTTTGAGGAGATCGTTATCGGCGAGAAGCGAGTCGACTTGAGCGGTGGTTTCGTCGGGTATGGAGAGATTGGGGGGCGGGGGAGCGGCATCGATCTCGAAGGGTGTCAGGAATTGTTGATGGTAGTCGACGGTGTGGAGGTCGCGGACGGAAGCGGGGACGAGGGTATTGTAGGCGTGTTTTTTGGCGGGCTTCTGTCCGAGTTTTTCGGAAGTGATGCGCTTCGGGGCGCGACTGAGGCGGGTCATGAGGGCGGAGCGATCAGTGCCGGAAAAGTCGATGGTGGCGTCGAAGGAGGAGGTGGTGAGGCGGCGCCAGAGGGGGAGGTTGAGTTTGCGTTTTTCGTAGACGAGGAAATCATCGACAGGGGAGAAGAGGGGGCGAAGGGGGGCGGCGGACGAGTCGACGGCCAGGGTGATGCGGGCGTTGGGGAAATTGGCGCGGAGGGATTGGAGGGCGGGGGCGGTGAGGATCAGGTCGCCGAGTTTTTTGAGTTGGATGGCGAGGAGGTTCATTGGGAAAGGAGAGCGGGGAGCGGCTAACTCAGCGACATGAGGTAGGCGTAGGCGTGGAGGAGGCGGGCATGGTAGTGGGCCCAGGTGAAGTGGTCGAGGACGCGTTGCCGTGAGGCGGAGCCCATGGCGCGGGTTTTATCGGGATTGTCGTAGAGGAATTTGATGGCGTTGGCGAGGGCATCGGGATCGTTCGGGGGGACGATGATGCCGTTGTGGCCATCGACGGTGGCATCACCGGCTTCGCGGGTGGTGATGAGAGGGAGGCCACAGGAGGCGGCTTCGAGGGTTGCTTTGGCGGTGCCTTCGAGTTCGGATGGGAAGACGAAGGCGGAGGATTGGGAGAGTTGTCGGGGGACGTCGGGGACGAAACCGGTGAGCGTGACGGAGTCTGTTTTGAATTCTTTGAGGGCGGGTTGGATTTCTTCGTGGGCATGTCCGACGAGAACGAGTTCGGCCTCTTTGAGGTTCAGTTGGTGCCAGGCTTTGAGGAGGTGATGGATGCCTTTTCGCTTGATGAGGGCTCCGACGAAGGTGAGGCGAAAGTGGTCGGGCGGGGTGGTCTGGGGATACTTTTCGGGATCGACGCCGCGTGAGACGTAGAAGATGCGTTCGGGTTTGATACCGGCGGCGAGGAAGCTTTCGGCGGAGGCTTCTGATTGGACGAGGAGGAGGTCGGCGAGTTCGTATTCGATGCGCATGCGCGGGCGATCGACAATGAGGCGACGAGCGGCGCCTTTGAGGCCGGTGGCCGCGCGGTTTTCTTTGTCGGACAGGGTTTCGAAGGGTTTGGATTTGAGTTTATCGCGATGCCAGGTGGGGATTTCGATCATGGAAGGGATGCCGTGTTCGCGCGCGACGATGAGGGAATTTTCCGAGTCGCCGGACCATCCGTGGAAGCAGTCGTAGTGAGCGGACTTGAGTTCCCGGGACGCGATCCAGTCGAGGTATCGTTTTTTGGCGCCGTAGTATTGTTCCGAGGGGAGGAAGGAGAGGGCGCGGACGGGGTGGCAGCGGAGGGAGCGGATGAGGCTGGGGGCGACTTCGGATTGGTGGTTGCCGTAACCGATGGCTTGGCCGAGGAAGTATCGTCGATAGGCGGGGAGGATGCCTTGGAGTGAGCTGCTGGCGAGACCGACACCGCCGAAGGCGGCGGCGGAGGCGTAGAGGAGAGAATCGGGGAGTTGGGCGCCGTTGGGGAGAGGGTTGGCGAGGTCGATGGTGGGGTGATGGATGTCGGAGAGGGACACGGACGCTTCGCGAATTGGGAATTAGGAATTGGTGGGAACGGAATCCTGGACCAGGGGGAGGTTTGGGTTGATGTCCTCGGTGAGGGAGGAGGTGATGTTATGTTCGAGTTTTTTGGCGGCGGCGAAGGCGATCATGGCGGCATTATCGGTGGAGAGGTGTGCGGGTGCGAGTTTGAGCTGGAGACCGGCATTTTGGCAATGCCTGGTGAAGGCGTTACGAAGGCGGGAGTTGCAGGAGACGCCGCCGGAGACGGTGACGAGGGATTCGCCGGTATGCTGGGCAGCGGCGATGGTTTTGGAGACGAGGACATCGACGACGGCTTCCTGGAAGGAGGCGGCCAGGTTTTCGAGTTCGGGCGTTGGGTCTGGAATTTTCTTGAGGGTGTAAAACATGGCGGTTTTGAGACCGCTGAAGGAGAAGGCGAAGTCATTGGAATCGATCATGCTGCGGGGGAAGTCGTAGGCGGCGGGGTTGCCTGATTTAGCGAGGCGATCGATTTCCGGGCCTCCGGGGTAGGGGAGGTTGAGCATTTTGGCGACTTTGTCGAAGGCTTCGCCGGCGGCGTCGTCTCGGGTTTGTCCGAGGAGTTGGTAGTCGTTGGGGTGGCGCAGGTGGACGAGGAGGGTGTGTCCGCCGCTGACGATGAGGGCGACGGAGGGTTGGACGCCCTGGGGATCGTCGAGGAAGGGGGAGAGGAGGTGGCCTTCGAGGTGGTTTATGGCGAGGAAAGGTTTCTTGGAGGCGAGGGCGAGGGATTTGGCGGTGGTATTGCCGACGAGGAGGGAGCTGGCGAGGCCTGGGCCGGCGGTGGCGGCGAAGGCGTCGATTTGGGGGAGGGAGAGGTGGGCTTTGGCGAGGGTGGATTCGATGAGAGGGCGGAGGACGAGGTTGTGGGAGCGGGATGCGATTTCCGGGACGATGCCACCGAAGGGTTGGTGGAGGTCGATTTGGGAGGCGATTTCGGAGGCGAGGAGGGATGAGGAAGTGGTGTCGGCGTCGAGGATGGCGACGGCGGTTTCGTCGCAGGACGTTTCGATGGCGAGGATTAGAGGCATGGGAGGGGGGAGAGTATTCAGTGATCAGAGGTCAGTGATGAGACTGATGTGATCGGGGGAGCCGTTGAAAGTTTAAGTCCTCGCTTCGCTGCGGTGGCTCCTTGGGGACCATTCTTCGCTCATTGAGCTTCGAACGGCACGCAAGTCGCCCCCCCCTGTCTTGGAGTCTGCCTATTCGCCTTGGGTGGCGGGGGCGGGTTTCTTTTTTGGGGTGGGTTTGGGTTTTTGGGGGTTTGGTTTGGAGAGGTCGGCGTAGACCAGGGCGCCTTTGAGGGCGTCGATGGCGCGGGTGAGTTGTCGGTCCTGGAACTTCTCGAGGCGTTCCTGTTCGTTTTCGCTGAGTTCGTCGCGTCGCCACCAGCGGGCGAGTTGTTTTTCTTCGTTTGGGGTGAGGGAGACGATGATATTGGGGGTGACGCCGTTTTCGTGGATGATGCGTTTGCTGGGGGTGAAGTATTTGGCGGTGGTGAGGCGCATGGCGGAGCCGGCGTCCATGGGGAGGATGGATTGGACGGAGCCTTTTCCGAAGCTGGTTTCGCCGACGATGATGGCGCGTTTGAGGTCTTGGAGGGCGCCGGCGACGACTTCGGCGCCGCTGGCGCTGGCGTGGTTGATGAGGATGGCGACGGGGTAGTCGCGATTGTTTTCTTTTTTAGCGGAGGTGTAGTAGGGGGTGACGTCGGTGATTCCGGGGCGGCCTTCGGTGGTGACGACGAGGGAATTGGCGGGGATGAATTCGCCGCAGACATCGACGGCGCTGGAGAGGAGGCCGCCGGGGTTGTTGCGGAGGTCGAGGACGAGGGCTTGGATGCCTTGTTTTTCGAGGTAGTCGAGTTGTTCGGCGAGTTGGTATGCGGTGGGGCTGTTGAATTGGAGGAGGCGGACGTAACCGATCTTGTGGGAGCCGGTTTGGGATTTGGCGAGGACGCGGGTGTCTTTGACGGAGTCGCGTTCGATGACTTCGCGGACCATTTCGATTTCGAGGACATCTTTGTTAGCGGGGCGCCGGAGCGTGAGGGAGAGGGGTTCACCGGGTTTTCCTCTGAGCATGGAGAAGGCTTCGGGGATGCCGATTTTATCGGCGACGATGCCATTAATGCGGAGGATTTGATCGCCGGGCAGGATTCCGGCGCGGGCGGCGGGGCCGTCTTCGCGGACGGTGACGATGGTGATGGTATCTTTTTTGATGGCGAGAGTGATACCGACGCCGTCGTATGTGCTGCCGGTGTTTTTCTTCATCTGGTCGAAGATGGGTTTATGCATGAACTGACTGTGGGGGTCGAGGTCGGCAAGCATGCCTTCGAGGGCGCTGTTTATGAGTTGTTCGTAGGTGACTTTATCTTCGTCGACGTAATTTTGGCGGACGAGTTCGATGACGCGAGTGAGGAGTTCGATTTGTTCGAAACCGGATTCGTCCGCGAAGGAATCGGATTCTTTTGTGGTCTTTTCGATTTGGGGTTTGGGGTTTTCCTCGGCGGCGGTGAGAGGATGGGGGGACAGGAAGGCGGCGACGAGGGCGAGGATGAGGGCGAGGTGTGTGGGGAAAGAGGGGCGAAGCGAGCTCATGGTGGCGATCTGTGAATTTACACAGTATTCCGCCGGGAGGGGAGGAACGCAAGCGGGGGTCGAGGGGCTGTTACCAGCCGAGTTTGAAAACGCCGGCCCAGATGAGGCCGACGTAGGCGATTTTACAGAGGACGTGGAGGAGTTGATCCACGTGGAAATTGGTAAAGCCATCCCCTTTACAGTAGTCTATGAGCCAATGGGTTACGAGTTCGATGGCTCCAATGATGGGATTGGCGGTGATGGCCCAGACGAGCCCGGCGTGGATGAGGGCGTGGGCGGAGAGGCAGTAGATCCAGACGTTTTTTGGGGCGTCGAAGTAGGGATCGTCGGGGATGGGGACGTGGCGATTTTTGAAGCGGGCGATGAAGTCGCCTTGGAGGGGGAAGTCGCCGAGGGCGTGGCCGATGAGGAAGGCGAAGAAGAGGACGAGGGCGCTGGTGATGGTGAAGGAATCGGCGGAGAGGTATCCGGTGGCGAGGAAGAGGTGAACGGGTTCCATGGGTGGGGATTTTGGTGGATGTGTGGAGGGAAGGGGGAGTGTGTGAGGGTATCAGTTCCAGGTGGCGGACTGCGAGTTGGATTCCTGGGCTTCGGTGAGTTTCAGGTTGGTGGCGCGGAGGCGTTGGCTGAGTTGGGTGCAGATTTGGATGAGGAGGAGTTCGCCTTCCGAGGGGTAGTCGTTGAGGAAGTCTTCGAGCATATCGCGATCGATGCGCCAGATTTGGGAGAATTCGACGGCGGTGACGGTGGCACTGGCTTCGGCGGGGTCGAAGATATTGATTTCTCCGAGCATATCTCCTGCTTTGAGGGTGCCGAGGAGAATTTTGCGGCCCTCGGCTTCGGTTTGGACGTGGAGGAGGCCGGAGATGATGAGGAAGAGGGAATTCTGTGGTTCGCCTTGTTGGATAATGACGGCGTCTTTGTGTCCCGGGAGGAATTCGCCGTACGAGCTGAGGAGACGACGTTCGTCTTCATCCATCTCTGCGACGATGCCGATATTCGGCAATTCGGGCCTTGATAACTGGTCGGTCATGTAGGGCGGGCACCCGGTTGGGCACACTTAGGAAGGCAAGGCGGAGATGAGAGACGAGATGGGCATCCTACGGCAAGATGGATACAGGGCAACCGTTTTTTGTCGCCGAAAAGCGCGGTGATGGGGGGCGGATTTTGATATTTGGACTAGTCGAAAATCCGTCGGCGGCGCAGGAAGGTCGAGGCGCCGAGGAAGACGAGGATGGCGGAGGCGGGCTCGGGGATACCGGTGAGTTGGAGGATACCGGCGGCATCGAACTGGAGCATGGCGTCGGGGTTTGGACCGACACCGACCAGAGCGGTGAAGAGGTCGCATACCCCGACACGCTCGTCGGTACCGACTCGCACACCACGATGGTCAACGGTCTCGCTGTT
>JBCCIR010000112.1:0-18157 GCA_039028175.1 Verrucomicrobiota bacterium | reverse complement strand
GGTGAATTGGGTTGGGATTAAGATTAAGATTAAGAATTTAGGAGGGGGGGCTAGGAGAAGACGTTTAGGAGGTGGGTGAGTTCTTGTTCGGGGTCTTCTTCGGGGGCGAGGGTATCGGCGATGGTTTCGCGGAGGAGTTTGGCGTATCGTTGGCGGAGGCGGTGGACGGCGACTTTGACGGCGGACTCGGACATGTCGAGTTGGGTGGCGACTTCGGCGTGCGGGGGAGTGGCGGCGCCGGGGGTGAGATAGGGTTTGAGGGTGTCGAAGAGGATGGCTTTGCCGTCGGTTTTATATTTGTCGTGGAGTTTTTTTAGGACCTGGTCGAGAAGGGTGAGGGCCCATTGGCGTTCGTAGACTTTATCAGGGGTGAGGTCGTGGCCGCGTTCGGGAGGGTGGAAGCGGGTTTCGGCGTTGTCGGCGTCGAGGGAGAGAATGGTTTTGTCGCCGCCGCGTTTCTGGCGGTGGGCTTTTTTCCATTCGTTGGTCATGTAGTTTTTGACGGAGGCGAGGAGGAAGGTTCGGAGTTTGCCACGGTCGGCATCGGCTTGGGCGATGGCGTTGTGGGCGAGGAGATGGGCGAAGAAACCCTGGGTGAGATCTTCGGCGTCGGCGGGGGCGTTGCCCTTGGAGCGGACGAAGGCGTAGACGGGAGGCCAGTAGGCTTCGCAGAGATCGGAGAGGGCGCGTTGGCGGGCGTCGGGGTTTTCGGGGTCGCGGATTTGGAGGACGAGAGTCCAGCGGGTATCGGGGAACTGGGGGTTCGGGTGGGTGGGGCGGGGCATCCTGTGGGGAGGATTTGAACAGAAGGAGGCGAAGGGGGCGACGGTTTTTTGATTTCACGCGGAGACGCGGAGAGTTTTTGGGAGAGAAGGGTGGGGGGTTAAGGGGAAGGGATTGCGGGTTCGATCCAGATAATGGAGGGGACGCGTTCTTGGTTGTTGGGGTCGTTGTCCTTGGAGTGGATGCTCATGGCGAAGTGTCCTGGCGCAAGACCGGTGACATGGGGGAGCACCTCGTTGGCGGCAGCCTCGATGTGGGGTTTATCGGCTTCGATCCAGTGCCACTCGAGGGTATCTCGTGATTGGACGAGGAGTTTCGAGATACTTGCGCTGTCGCTGGAAACCAGTCTAGGACGGTTGTTGTTCCAGGGAAGGTGATAGACGGAACCATCACTTGTCCGGGCGCGCAGGCCCACCGCCGCCTCTTCGACGGCCACGACGGGAGAGTGTATCTCTCGAATCCGGACGGTTCCTTTTTCGCCCCATGAGTAGAGCTCACCTGAGGCGGTGACGGTGGCGACGCGCCGGTCGGTGGCGGCGATGTCGATGATGTCATTGAGAGAGGTTGGATCGGGTGCCGGCCAAATTGGACCTGATCCGTCCTCGCCTCCGTCGAGGTGGTTGCCCCAGAGCCGGGTGGTGCCGTCGCGGAGGCGGGCAACGACGAAGTTCTTGATCCAACCGGCGTCGACATCGGAGAATCCTATGTCCTGGAGTTTCGGAGGAATGGCGTCGGTGCGGCGTTTTGTTTCCTGGGCGTTCTTGGCCAGAAAGGTCAGGTGATGCGAGCGGTCGATCGCGGCGACGGCGCCGAAGATGTGGATGATACGTTGGATTTGTTCCATGCCATGAAAGCGGTCATTGGTGGAGACGAGGGTTCCATTGGCGCGGAGGGCGATCTAATGCTCGTCGAGGCGCGCAATTTGCACGAAATCGTCGATGCCTTCGGCCAAGGAAAGGTCGATGGGGGAACCGTCGGCTTGGGTACCCGTGGCGTGGAGGCGGCCGGGGCGGCTGAGGTCGGTGCGGATGGGGCTAATGGGGGCATTCCGTTTTCCGTTCGGGGCACGCCACTCGTAGGAATCTCCATCGGGGGAGAAGGTGAGGGAATGGTATTGGACTTTGCCTTTGCCAGACCAAGCATTGAATTCCACCACACCGGGTTTCGGGACACGAAAGTCCCACGAGCCGGTCGAACTTGTGCTCCTCGTGCCTTTGGTACGTCGCCAGTGCATTTTGTTGGCATCGAACCAGAAGAGGCCTTCTTCTTTGCCGTCCCACGGTTGGGCGTAGGTGAGGATTTTATCTTCGAGCCAGGCGCGGAAGGCGGCTTCGTCGGTGGGGTATGCGAGGGCTTGTTGAGCGATGACGGCCTGTGGTCCTACAGGGCGCAGGATTGCGGAGAGATAAGTGCTTTGTTTTTCTCCGACGTAGCTGGCGCCGAGGCCGACGCGATGGGGCGATGGGACGGTCCAGTGGGGGACCGTGGATAGGCGAGAGGGGTCGCCCTCCCAGGAGGTGAGTGGTTCGCCTTCGTGGAAAGCTTCGATTGAGAAGATACCGTCGTCTTTTTCGCGGATGCGGAGTAGCACTTCAGATTCCTCGCCGGTGGCAATGGGAGTGGGTGAAAAGGTGGCGGGGTTTTTCGGATCGGAGACACTCATTCCGTCGATGTTTTCGAATCCGCCGACGCTGGGCGAGACGATGATCTTGTTTAGGACCAAGGTGGCGGCATTCTTGCCGACGGGGAAGGTGACGGCCATCTGTTGGCGGGGGAGGGCCCGGAGTTCGAGGTCGTAGCTCGAGGGGATGTCTACGGGCGGGACGAGCATGCCGAAGCGTCCGCTGGTGGAGGTGAATCCTTGCGGACCGGGGATCCACTGGTTTGGTCCGATCTTGTGGATGGATGGGTCGATCGTGGCGAGGAGGTCGATGGGTTCAGCGGCGTTGGGTTGGGTGACGATGACGAGTAGTGTGTTTGGCGAGAGGAACGCGATGCGTTCGGGCGTGCCGAGTTTTTCGAGCTTTGCCTGATTCGTTTTTCCGTTCCATCGGCTGTTGCCCCAAAAGTGCCAGCGGTTCTCCGTGCTGGAAAAGGCGCCGACATTGTTACCGAGATTGATAGTGGATATGACATTCGTGATACCGGTGAATTCGCCCAGATTCGGCCGGGAATTGTTGGCATCAGTGTTGGGAAAGTGAGCTGTTAGGTTTCCTTTAGAATCGACGGTGAAGGTTCTGCCGGCGACATCGGCGATAAAGGCGGCGCGGACGTCGGTGGCTCGGTGAAGGGATGAAACATCGAGGATGTCTGACTCTCCCCAGGAGCGCACGGTTCCATCATCGAGAATGGCGAGGCAGAGTTTTCCTCCGGCGGCGATACTTGTGGCGCTGCCTTGGAGATCAGAAGGCACTTTAAACCCTCGTTCTTTCTGGGCGGCGGCGAGAATGGTGCCGCCGGTGGTGAGGCCCATGGTGCGGCCGGGTGCGGCGGCAATCGCGACGACGTCTTTCCAGGTTTTGATTTCTTCGATTTGCTCCTCGACATCTCCCCACGCGGTGACGGTGCCGTCTCCATGGAGGGCGACGGAGTGTTTTTGGCCGACGGCGATGGCGACGCAATTCTTCAGGTCTTTTGGGATATCGGTTTCGCCATGAGTATTGCGTCCCCACGCGGTGACGGTGCCGTCGTCATGGAGGGCGAGAGCGTGTTGTGAAGGGATATCTGGATCGTCGCCGCTGGTTTTTCCAAAGTTGTTCGAGAGCGTTATGGCGACGACGTCATCGAGGTCATTGGGAAGATCGGCGAGGCCTGTCGGTTTGGATTGGAGGTCGTCTCCGCTGGAGAGGGTGATGAGTTTGCCGGGATCGCCGGGGCGTTGGGGGCGGGGGAGGGGGAAGGCCGGCATGATGCCGGTAGCGGTATTGGTGCCGGTGAGGCCGCTGGAAGTGGCCTCGGGCGTTGGGCTTTCTGATACTTGTTCCTCGTTATTCGTTATAGTCGTCGTCAGATAGTCTTTTATGAAGTGGTTGAGGGGTGAGAGGAGGTAGGCGCCGGCGGCGAGGGCGAGGATAAGGGAGGCGGCGATGAGGAGGCGACGGTGGGGGTTGGGGGCTTTGGAGTGGGAGTGTTTGAAGAAAGAGGACCTGGGTTTGGTCGTGGTGACGACGGTGACGTCGTCTTTGACTTCGGTGGCTCGTTGGTATCGGTCCTCGGGGTCTTTTTCCATGGCCTTGAGGACCACATCGTCGAGGCGTTTGTCGATGGCCTCGGTTTTTTTGGAGGGCGGTTTGAAGGCGCCGGCGGGGCGTTCGCCGGTGAGCATCTCGTAGAAGACGACGCCTAGGGAATAGATGTCGGCGCGGTGATCGACTTTTTCCGGGGCTTCCCATTGTTCGGGCGCCATGTAATGCGGGGTGCCCATGGTGGTGCCGGTGACGGTGAGGCCGGAGACGAGGGGATTCTCGTCGTCGGGAGTTTCGCCGCCGATGAGTTTGGCGAGGCCGAAGTCGGCGATGCGGACTTTCCCGCGTTTGCCCATTAGGATATTGGCGGGCTTGATATCGCGATGGGTGATGCCTTCGTCGTGGGCGTATTGGAGAGCGTCGCAGATTTGGGGGACGATGCGGAGGGCTTGTTCGGGGGTGAGGTCGCCGGTTTTGATGAGATCGTTGAGGTCGGCGCCGTCGACGAATTCCATGATAAAGTAGAAGATGGAATCGGGGCCGTCTTCAGGGGTGGGCGGACGAGCGGGCCGTTCGTCCCTACCGGTTTTCAACTCGCCGAAGTCGTAGATGGTGACGATGTTTGGGTGGTTGAGGCGGGCGAGGGTTTGGGCTTCGCGTTCGAAGCGGAGGGCAAAGTTATCGTAATGCTCGGGCGGGCAGGTGAGGACCTTGAGGGCGACGAGGCGATCGAGGCGTGGTTGTCGAGCTTTGTAGACGGCACCCATGCCGCCGGCGCCGAGGAGTTCGATAATTTCGAGGTCGGGGAAGAGGGCCTGGAGTTCCTCGGGAGCGCGTGGGGCGTCGGACTTGGGTGCGGCGACCGTTTTGGTTGGATCGAGAGGGATGGTGGCGTCGGGGTCGTGGGAGGGAGGTTCTTCGGTTCTTTGGTTCTTTGGTTCCTCGGTAGAGGGGACAGGAGCGGAATCTGCGGAGGCGCTGAGGAGGCATTTGGGGCAGAGGCCGTGGGTAGAATCTTCCGGGATGGGCGTGCCGCAATCGGGACAGCGGTTGGGGTTGTCGAAAGGGTTGGCCACGGGAAGATGGAGGAATGCTCGGCGAAAGTCAGTTCAGGGGATCAAGGGAATCGCATGGACCGTTTCAATCATTGGACGACAGGAAATGAAATCAATAGCAAAGGCGGGTGCGTGAGGGAAGTTCTTGATTGGTGTGCGAACAGTCATGTGGTTTATGTTTATGTGAGTGTGAGTGTTATGGTCACGCGAAATTTGTGAGTGTGGTGTCAGTTCTGGGAGGGGGTGTCGGTGAGGAGGAGTTCGAAGAAATAGTCGCGGGCCTCGAGGTTGGCGGCGAGGAGGCGGTCGCTTTCATCTTTTTCGAGTGCGGTGGCCTGGCCGGCGACGATGTGTTGGAGGAGTTGGCGGGAGGCGGCGTTGAGGCCGGATTTGGGCGGGGCGAAGTGGGTGTTGGCGGGATTCTTGCGGTGGTTGAAGTCTCTGGGTTTCATGGGTTTTTCGGTTCCTTGGTTCTTAGGTTCTTAGGTTTCCAAGGGGTTCTACCGTGTTTGGGCGGGGAAGTTACAAGGAATGGTGAATGGGGAATAGTGAAGTGGTGAAAGGGAGGCGATTGGATGCTGATGGGAGTGCTATGGGGAGAATGAGAAGGCGTGTGTAACCTTTCGGGGCAGATCGAGTAGTAGTGAGGAGAGAGGCCGGTTCGTACGAACGGGCCACCCTTGGGAAATGTCTGCGAAGCGGTGCCGTCATCGTTTCGCAGCCGGCGCGGGACAGGGAGCGTTTGGGGTGTGACCTGTCCCGCGCCCTATTTTTTGTGTGCCTTGTCGTTGTGATCGGGGGAGGAACTTGGAGGGGATGGCAATGAGAAAGGCAATGAGTATGAGTAGGAGTATGAGGATGAGTATGAAGGGGAGGCATTGGGGGAGGGTTGATCCCTTCTTCGCTCGAGCGACGCTAAGAATGGTTGTGTTTGAAATGTCCCTGGGGGCGGTTCGGGGCTGCCAGAGCGGACGTAGAAGGCAATGCTCGAGCTACAAAGGGCACGCGGTTAATCGGTTGATTGGTTGATCGGTTGGGAGGCAGGGGGGTGGGGTTGATTTAGCCCCGTATATCGTCGGGGGTTTCCACGGGGTAGTCCTCGCTTCGTCCTGACGGACTTCACTGCGGAGGCTCGACAGGGACGCCGAGCCGCACCTTCGATTTGAGGGCGAACGATTGTGGTTTGGATGTGCGGTGGGGGTGGGTATAGTCTGCGCATGGAATTGAAGAACGGGGTGCATCTGGGGTATTGCACGAATATTCATCGGGGGGAGGATTGGGAGGAGACGTTTGCGGGGTTGAGGGATTACACGCTGCGGGTGAAGGAGCGGGTGTGTCCGACGGGGGAACGGTATGGGATCGGTTTGCGGTTGAGTGCGCAGGCGGCGCAGGAGTTATGGGAGGAGGAGGCCATGTCGGCGTTTCGGCGGTGGTTGGATGACAACGATTGCTATGTTTTTACGATCAATGGATTTCCGTATGGAAAATTTCATGGGACGCGGGTGAAGGAGCAGGTGTATGCGCCGGATTGGACCTCGAGTCTGCGCCTGGAGTATACGGAGCAGTTGTTTCAGATACTGGTGCGTTTGTTGGACGGGGAAGATGCGTCGCTGGGGGGGAGTGTGAGCACCTTGCCGGGGTCGTTTAAGGAATTCGTGACGGACGAGACGCAGGTGGATGCGATTTGCATGACCTTGCGGTTGTGTGCGGAGACGGTGCAGCGATTGGCGGAGGAATCGGGGCGGGATTTGCACCTGGGGCTGGAGCCGGAGCCTTTGGGATTGTTTGAGACGACGCCGGAGACGGTGGAATTTTTTGGTCGGTTGACGGAAGGGGTATCGGATCGGGAGGCGTTTTTGAAGGTGATGGGGGTGAACTACGATACCTGTCACTTGGGGGTGGAGTATGAAGAGGCGGAGGCGGCGTTGGGACGGTTGCGGGAGGCGGGGTTACGGGTGAGCAAGCTGCATTTGAGTTCGGCGTTGCGCTTGGAGCCGACGGGGGAGGTTTTGGAGTTGTTGAAGGGGTTTGATGAGGAAGTGTATTTGCACCAGGTGGTGGTGCGGGAGGGGGACGCGGTGGTGGAGCGATTGCGGGATTTGCCGGAGGCGTTTGCTTGGGCGGAGGAGAAAGGGGGGGCAGGGAATTTGGGGGACGAGTGGCGGGTGCATTTTCATGTGCCGTTGCATGCGTCGCCGGCGGCGCCGTTTGGGGATACGCGGGATCATTTGGAGGGGGTCTTGGGGGTAATGGAGCGGGAGCCGGGCTTGTGTTCGCATGTGGAGATGGAGACGTATACGTGGGAGGTGTTGCCGGCGGGAATGCAGGAGGGGGATGTGGTGGATCAGTTGGTGAAGGAGTATGAGTGGACGTTGGGGGAGTTGCGGGGGCGGGGGTTTTAGGGGGAATGGGTTTTTGTCCACAGATTACACAGATTGGCACTGATTTAGGGCCCGCTACCGCGGGCTTTGTTAAGATTGGACGAAGAGGATGAGGTATTTGCGGACGTTGTTGGTATTGGGGCGGGTGTCGAATTTGCCGACGGTTTGGACGAATTGTTTGGTGGGGATGGTGGTGGCGGGGGGGGGATTGGCTGCGGTGTGCGATGGGTCGAGCTGGATGGCGCTTTTTATTCCTGAAAAGCCGGGTGGAGAGGCTTGGGGAGTTTTCCCGGCTTGGTCGTTTACCATGGGGTGCGTGATGCTCGGGGTGTCGTTGTTGTATGTGGGCGGGATGTATTTGAATGACTATGCGGATGTGAAGTGGGACCGGGAGCATGCACCGGAGCGACCGATTCCGAGTGGGGCGATTTCGGAGAACGCTGTTTTGTATTTGGCGGTGTTGTGGATGGGTGGGGGCGGGTTGGTGTTGTATGGGAGTGATCTTTGGGAGGGTGCGGGATCGTCGGTGGTGTGGGTGGGCGTGCTTTTCTTTGCGATTGTGGCCTATGATTTTTTGCACAAGAAGTGGGTGGGATCGGTGGGATTGATGGGCTTGTGTCGCTTTGCGGTGTATCCGGTTGCGGCGACGGCGGTATTGGGTGGCGGAAATGTGGTGCCGGTGTTGCCGCCGGCTTTGTGGTGGGTGGCTGCGGGAATGTTTTTTTATGTGGTGGGGGTGACCTTGGCGGCGAAGGGGGAGCGGTCGGGTGGGGTGGTGAAGCGGGTGGCTTGGGTGTGTTTGTTGGTGCCGGTCGTGGTTTGGGTGTGGCTGGGGGTGACGGGGCTGGGGGTGTTGGTGTTGGTGGTGATGGCGTGGTGGTGGTGGCGGACGGCGGGGCATTTGCGGGTGAAGGCGGATAAGAATCGGGTGGGTGGGTTTGTGAGCGGGTTGTTGGCGGGAATTGTGGTGGTGGATGCGTTGATGGTGTCGGCGGTGGATGCGCGGGCGGCGTGGATTTGTTTGGCGATGTTGCCGGTGTGTTTGGTGTTGCAGCGGAAGGTGCCGGCGACTTAAGCAGGCTGAGCCTGCACCCATATATTCGCGCGCTCGTTGGCGCGCGGGGGAGTGAGATGGAAGAGATGTTCGAACGGTGACTGAGTTACGAGGCGCAGGGAGGCGGGCGAGCAGGGCCGCTCGCCCCTACCGAAGTTTGGGAGACAGGGGAATAGTGGAGATTGGGGAAAGGGGGTGGTATATTGGTCCGTTGAATGAAGAGCCGGGGGCGTCGTCTTATGAGAAGGGCGGGCGTCCCTGTTTTTTTCGGAAGAACCCCTAGATGATCGAGCGGAAAATAGAGTTGAATTACGCGCACCGAGTGCTGTTCACGCGGGATGCGTTTGCGGCGTCGAATACGATGCTGCGCGACCTCTTTGCGGCGGGACGGGCGGATGACAAGGATCAGAAGGTATTGGTGTTTATTGATGAGGGTTTGTTGGGGGCGCGGCCGGAATTGAAGGGCGAAGTGGAGGCGTATTTTTCGGACTTGCCTGAAGGGGTGCGGTTGGCGGGGGAGGCGATCGCGATGCCGGGGGCGGAGGGCTGCAAGAACGATTGGATCTTGGTGCGCGATTTGTGGGAGGCGATCGACGGGCATGAATTGTGCCGGCATTCATACGTGGTGGCGATCGGGGGCGGGGCATTTTTGGATTTGGTGGGATTCGCGGCGGCGACGGCGCATCGCGGGGTTCGGCTCTTGCGGATGCCGACGACGACCTTGAGCCAGGGGGATGGCGGGGTGGGGGTGAAGAACGGGGTGAATTATTTTGGGAAGAAGAATTGGGTGGGGACTTTTTCGGTTCCGTTTGCGGTGGTGAACGATTTGGATTTTCTCGAGTCGTTGCCGGCGCGGGATCGGCGTGCCGGGATTATTGAAGCGATCAAGGTGGCGTTGATTCGCGACCGGTTATTTTTCGAGGCGATCGAGACGCGGGCGGCGGCGTTGGCGGATTTGGAAAGGGAGGCGTTGGAAGTGGTCGTGAAGCGGAGTGCGGAGTTGCATGTGGATCACATTGCGACCTGTGGGGATCCGTTTGAATTGGGATCGGCGCGGCCCTTGGATTTTGGTCACTGGGTGGCGCACAAGCTGGAGCAGTTATCGGATTTTGCGTTGGGGCACGGGGAAGCGGTGGCGATTGGGATGGCGGTGGATTTGGTGTATTCGGCGCGGATTGGGCTTTTGGAGCGGGGGGTGGCGGAGCGGGTTTTGGCCTTGATGGAAGGGGTGGGTTTTGAGCTGTGGAGTGATTATTTGTTGGCGAAGGCGGATGGTGGCGACGGGCAGTTGGCGGTGTTACGCGGGTTGGAAGAGTTTCGCGAGCATTTGGGGGGGGAATTGACGATTACGCTGGTGCCCGAGTTGGGGCAGAAGGTGGAGGTGCACGAGATGGAACAGGCGGAGATTCTGGGGGCGTTGGAGGAATTGGCGGAGCGGGCGGGGAGAACGGAGCGGTTTGTCGTTGGTGACTGACACAAAAAAACGGCCACCCGGGTGGATGGCCGTTTTTTGATGGAGAAAATGGATTCGGCTTTTTTACGGAATGGTGAGGACGTCGCCAGGGTGGATGATATCGCTGGAGAGTCCGTTGGCGGATTTGAGGGTGTTGACATTGACGCCGTGGTTGAGGCCGATGCGGTAGAGGTTATCGCCGCGTTGGACGGTGTAGGTGCGTCCGGAGGACGAGGCGGACGAGGACGTGGACGAGTAGCTGGAGGATGGGGCGGTATAGCTGGGCTCGGAGTAGGCGGGTTGTTGTTGGTAAGCGTCCGCGTAATCGTTGCTTGGCTGGGTGGGCGTGACGCTGACGTAATCGTTATTGGCTTGGTAGGCGCCTTGTTCGGGTTGGCCGTATGGGTTGGTGCCGTAGCCGTATCCGTAGGGATCGGAGTATTGATCGGCGCTGGCCTGTTTACTGCCCTTGCAGGAAATGGAGGCAACGGCGAGAATGCAGGCGAGGGCGGGCAAGGTAATGGACGAGATTTTCATGATCAGACTAGAGCTCCAGTGAATGGTGGAATTTAGATTGGTAACAATGATTATAAACATTTCTTAAATACTTTGGCAACTATAAAAATTGCGGTGTTTTTAGCTATGAAGGGCATGATTCAATGGGAGAGACGGGAGATCCTTGGAAAACGGTGGGTTTCGAGGATGGGCGGGGTGTTTTGGGTGTTGGGGGTCCTGTTGCTGGGCGGGCTGGGGGGTATCGAGGCGGCGGATGAGGAGGGGGCGCCGGTGTCGTTTGAGTTGGTCTCGGAGGATTTGGCGGTTCGGCCGGGGGAAGTGTTTACGGTGGGGGTGCGATTGGGGCATGACCCGGGCTGGCACACGTATTGGAAGAATCCGGGGATCGTGGGGGTGGCGACATCGATTGAGTGGGATTTGCCGGAGGGATTTGAAGCGGGGGAGATTCAGTGGCCGCAACCGGAGGTGGTGAAGATGGCGCAGATGGATGCGTATGGGTATGAGGGGGACACGGTTTTGTTGGTGGATGTGAAAGCGCCGGCGGATTTGGGCGGGCGGGCGTCGGTTGATTTGAAGGCGAAGGTGATTTACATGGCTTGTGCGTCGAGTTGTCATCCGGGGTTTACGGATTTGGAATTGTCCTTGCCGGTGGGATCGGGTGGGGAGCGTCGTTTTGATGAATCGGTGCATCGTATTTTTGAGGAGGCGCGGGCGAGTTATGCGGAGGATGCGGGTGATGAGTGGTCGCTGGGGACGCGGAAGGCGGACGGGGTGATTCGATTGGATGTGGAACTGGGGGCCGGGGATGTCCCGGTGGAGTGGGATGGGGTGTATTTTTTTGATGAGTCGGGGTGGGTGGACTCGAGTCAGAAGCAAGTGCTTGAGCGTGGGGAGGGGGATGGATTTGTGATGGAATTGTCGGAGGCGGAGTGGGGGGATCGGGACGAGGAGGTATTGGAGGGGATTTTGTTTGCGCCGGGGGGGTGGGGTGAAGCGGATCGCCAAGCGGTGAGAATTCGGGTACCGTTCAAGGGGGAAAAATGAAATCGGGAATCGTGAAGTTGTTTTTGATGATCGGCTGCACGGCTGTCGTCGCGGGGGGGCTGGGGTATTGGCTGGGGCGTGATGCGGCGGGGGCGGGTCGGTCCGGAGAGGGGTCGGGAGGATTGGTGGGGAAGGTGGATCGCGGGGACGGGGGCATCGTGGTGGTGGACGGGGAGAAGGCGGGCGAGGGAGACGAGGCGGACGCGGGCTCGGGAGAGAAATCGTCTTCGGGTGGCGGCGATGTGAGTGGGGCGTTTGCTTCGGTGGAGGTGAAGGAATCGGTGGGCGAGATATTGGATCAGGCGGGGCCTTTGGATCGGTGGAAGGAGATGATGGTTTTTGCGGAGTCGTTGGGTGATTCGGAGTCGGTGGAAGCGGCGATTCAGGAGTTGGATGAGATGCCCCAGGACATCGACAGTTATGTGGCGCGTTTCTTTTTGTATTCGCAGTTGGGGGATGGTGATCCGGAGACGGCGTTGGCTCGTCTGGCGGAGGGAGGGACGAACAGCATGGGGGGGATGGCGGCGGAGTCGATTATCTCGAGTTGGGCGGGGCGTGATCCGGAAGCGGCGGCGGCGTATTTATTGACGCAGGTGGATGAGAATGGTGAGTTTCGGGATCAGGAGCGGCGGCAGGTGCGGAGTGTGGCGAACGAGTGGGCGCGGTCGGACCCGGAGGCGGCGATGGAGTGGGTGATGGGCTTGGATGAGGGGGCGCGGAAGGGATCGGCGGGGGCGGTTTTGAGTCAATGGGCGAGCCAGGATGCGCGGTCGGCGTCGTTGTATGTGGAGAATGTGGATTTGGGGGCGGAGCGGACGGGGATGGTGGCGGCGGTGGCGGCGCAGTGGGGGCGGCAGGATTCGCAGGCGGCGATGGTGTGGGCGCAGGGTTTGGAGGGGGATGAGCGGGCGGGGGCGATGGCGAGTGTATTGGGGGCGTGGGCGGCGCAGGATGTGGAGGGGGCGGCGGAGCAGTTGGCGGGAATGGAGGCGGGCAAGGAGCGGGATTTGGCGTTTGGGCGGGTGGCGGGTCAGTGGGTGCAGCAGGATGTGGAGTCGGCGGCGAACTGGGTGGTGGAGCAGGAGGTGGGAGAGACGGCGTCGAAGGGGGCGATGCGTAATGTGATGCGGACCTGGGCGGGGCGGAACGAGTTTGATGCGGCGGAGTGGTTGGCGGATCGGCCTCCGGGGCCGGCGACGGACGGGGCGATCATGGGATTGACGGATCGGGTCGTGGGGAAGGATCCGGAGAGTGCGGCGTATTGGGCATTGGCGATCAGTGACGAGGGGGATCGGGCGAGCCAGGTGGGGCGGGTGGTGGATCAATGGGTGCGGAAGGATCGGGCGGCGGCGACGGCGTGGGTGTCGGGTAATCCGGATGTGCCGGATGCAGTGAGGGCGAAGCTGCAGCGTGACGCTGCACCCTGATACGGCGTTGGCCGCGGGCTCATGTTATTCGCCCCTTGCGGACGGTTATCATGGGGAAGGCCGCTGGCCTACGTTATGGTTGGGGCGAGGCGCGTTCGCGGCGGAGCGCGACCCTCCAAGACCGTCCAAAGAGGGTGAGAGAAAGGCGTGTGGGTCTGGTCTTGTAAAGTTTGAGGGAGGGTATAGGGTTTGCGTTTTATTTTTTCGGGGATTTATGAGCAAGAGTAGCAAGACGAAGGAGAAGGGGAAATCGGCCAAGGGGAAAAAAGGGACGAAGAAAAAGGGGAAGAGCAAGGCGGAGAAGCTGAGGGAGAAGTTGGAGTGGGTTGCTGTGAAGCGGTCGGGGATTCATGCGCGGGGGTTATTTGCGAAGAAGGCGATTCCGGAGGGGACGCGGGTGATAGAGTATATCGGTCCGAAGATCACGAAGGCGGAGAGTGAGCGTCGTGGGCACGAGCAGGATGCGATTGGCCGGGATACGGGGGAGGGGATGGTTTATATCTTCACCTTAAACAAGCGTCATGACATTGACGGGAACGTGGAGTGGAATTGGGCGCGGTTGGCGAATCATTCGTGTGATCCGAACTGCACGACGGATGTTATTCGCGGTCGCATTTGGTTGATTGCAGACCGGAGCATTGAGAAGGGGGAGGAGATCGTATACGATTACAATTTTGATCTCGATTATTATGAGGAGCACCCGTGTTTGTGTGGGACGGACAATTGTTGTGGGTACATCGTTGGAGAGACTTATCGCGACAAGTTGGCGAAGCTGATCAAGAAGAAGAAAAAGAAGGCCAAAAAGAAGGCCAAGAAGCGGGGGAAGAAGTAGACACCGTTCGCCGTTCGGTGTGTGGGATTCAAGGGGGGATGGGAGGCTAGCGTCGGACCCAGTCGGTGCGGTATTTGCCGGAGGAATCGAAGGGGTATTCGTGCTTGGGGAGGCCGGGTTGTGGTCCGTTGGTGCCGGAGGGAGCGCCGATGGGTTTACCGGTATTGGCGGCGCAGGCGCCGAGGAGGAGGGTTGCGGCGGCGGCGGCCATGAGGATGAGGCCGTGCCGGGAGAAGAGATGAGGAGCGGGCGCGCGGTGGTCGGGCATGGATGAGAGGATGAGGGAGTCGCGGGCAGGATGCCACAGCGAGAGGGCCGTGTAAAGGAGGAGCCGAGCGAAGGGGCGTTGCCTTGCGGGGCTGATTAGCGCTTGGAGAACTGGAAGCGTTTGCGGGCGCCGGGTTGGCCTGCTTTTTTCCGTTCTTTCATGCGCGGGTCGCGGCGCAGGAGGCTTTCTTTTTTGAGTTCCGCGCGGAGTTCGGAGTCGAACTGGATGAGGGCGCGTGCGATGGCGAGCCGGATGGCACCGACCTGGCCATTGATGCCGCCTCCCTTGGCGTTGACCTTGAGGTCGAACTTATTGAGGGAGTTGGTGAGTTGGAAAGGGTAGATGATGCTATTCTGGTGCGAGACGGTCGCGAAGTATTCGTCGAAGGGTTTGTTATTGACGGTGATTTCGCCTTTACCGGGTTTCATGATGACGCGGGCGACGGAAGTTTTGCGGCGTCCGGTGGCTTGGAAAACGGTGTCGGTGGCTGCTGCTGCGCTCATGATAGTAGAGAAAGATTGTAGTCTTAGCTGACGGCGTGGGCCTGCGGGCTTTGTGCTTCGTGCGGGTGTTCGGCGCCGGCGTAGACTTTGAGTTTGGAGTAAATTTGGCGGCCGAGGCGATTGTGGGGGATCATGCCGCGGACGGCGGATTGGACGAGGCGTTCGGGATGGGATTCGCGGATTTTCTCCGGCGTGGTGGATTTTTGGTTTCCGACGTATCCGGTGTAGCGGGTGTAGGTCTTTTCGATTTCCTTTTTGCCGGAGAGTTTGACTTTGTCGGCATTGATGACGACGACGAAGTCACCGGTATCGCAATGGGGGGTGAAAATGGCTTTGTGTTTGCCGCGGAGGAGCCGGGCGGCCTCGACGGCGACCTTGCCAAGGATCTGGTCATTGGCGTCGATGACCCACCATTTGCGGTCGACTTCTTCAGCTTTTGCGGAAAAGGTTTTCATAGTGGCGAAAATGCCCGGTAAACAAGGCCCGATCAGGGCCGGGAGGCGGAAAGTAGTGGGGGTTGGCGGGGGTGTCAACTCCTTCTTTCGGGGGGATATTGTGGCCGGGAAGGGCCTGGCGGGAAGAGACTCGACGGTGGGGGCCGGGGCGGGTAGTTTGCGAGCGCTAAATGACTGAGATGACGAGCATGATGGATCGAGACAACAGGGAGGGGATGAACCGTCCGAAAGGGACGCCGGGCAAGGCTTTGATTGGGTTTGCGGTGTTGGCGGCGGTGGTGGCGGTGTTTACGGTGCGGGACTATTATGGGCGGGGGAAATTGGAGTCGACGCATTTTCCGACGGCGGTGGGGGACGTGGAGTATTTTGCGGGGTATGAGGCGGTGAATCGCGGGGAGGAGATTTTCCGGGTGGAACGGGAGCCTTATTACCGGCTGGAGTATAATCCGGACGAGCGGCGGGATGACGGGATGAAGAAGATCGCGCGGGAGGACGGGGACCGGTTTTTTCTTTATGAGCGGGTGACGAAGGCGGGGTCGGACGAGGCGCCGCGTTTCTACATCAAGGTGGGGGAAGGTGGATTGGGGAAGAGTTATTATTTACTGGTGGGGCAGGATGTGCCGGCGGCGTTTATGAGTCCGGCGCCGGTGGTGGAGGAGGGAGCCGAGGGGGCGGGAGGGTCTGAGTAGCTAGTATTCAGTTATCAGTATTCAGAAGTCGGAGAGAGAGGCTGTGGCCTTGATTGATCAACGAGGATACGTGGGTGGAGGGAAGAGGGGGGTGTTTTGGTCTTGCACGTGGCGGAGGGAGGGAGCAAGGTCTGCGCGTACGGGCCGGGCAGGATGAAAGGGGTTGCCGGACCGGGTAATTAAAGCAGTCAGTATGAGTATAGAGAGAGCGTTGATATCGGTGTCGGACAAGTCTGGACTGGCGCCATTTGCGATGGCCTTGGAGGCGCAGGGAGTGGAGATATTGTCGACTGGGGGGACGGCGAAGTTTTTGAAGGAGCAAGGGGTTTCGGTGGTGGAGGTTTCGGATTACACCGGGTTTCCGGAATTGTTTGAGGGTCGGGTGAAGACCTTGCATCCGAAGGTGCACGGGGGCTTGCTTTACCGTCGCGAGGACGACGAGCATGTGAAGCAGGCGAAGGCGAACGAGGTGCCGCCGATCGATCTGGTGGTGGTGAATTTGTATCCGTTCGAGGAGACGGTGGCGAAGGGGGATGTGACGCTGGCGGAAGCGATTGAGCAGATTGACATTGGGGGGCCTTCGATGTTGCGGAGTGCGGCGAAGAATTACAAGTCGGTGACGGTGGTGACGGATCCGGAGGAATACGGCACGGTACTGGCGGAGATGAAGGAGCACGAGGGGGAGACGACTTTGAAGACGCGGGAGCGGTTGGCGATTGCGGTGTTTCAGCGGACGGCGAGTTATGATCGGGCGATTGCGCGGTATTTGAACAAGAGCCAGGAGACGGAGTCATCATTCACGATCAGTTTGCCGCTGCATTCTGAATTGCGGTATGGGGACAATCCGCACCAGGAGGCTTCGTTGTATGGGAATTTCGGCGATTATTTTCAGCAGCTGCACGGCAAGGGTTTGTCTTACACGAACGTGTTGGATATCGCGTCGGCGGGGGAATTGATTTGTGAGTTCAAGCGGCCGACGGTGGCGATTTTGAAGCACACGAATCCCTGCGGGGTAGGGTCGGACAACGATGATTTGCGAGCGGCGTGGGAGAAGGCTTATGAGACCGACCGGCAGGCGCCGTTTGGCGGAGTGATCGTGGTGAACCGGCCTTTGCCGGAGGCTTTGGCTCGGATCATCAGTGAGATTTTTACGGATGTGATTATTGCGCCCGGGTTTGAGACGGAGGCGCGGGCGTTGTTGCAGAAGAAGAAGAATCTTCGATTGATTGAGATGTCGGAGAATTTTGAGGAGACTTTGAAGGATGCGGTGGTGCGGAGTGCGCCGGGTGGATTGATGGTGATGGACAAGGATGCGAAGGCGAAGGGATTAGAGAAGCTGGAGGAGAAGGTGGTGACGAAGCGTCCACCGTCGAAGGCGGAGATTGATGCAATGCGATTTGCGTGGCGGGTGTCGAAGCACGTGAAGTCGAACGCGATTGTGTTCGCGAAGGAGGATCGGACGCTGGGGATCGGGGCGGGTCAGATGTCGCGGGTGGATTCGTGCCGGATTGCGGTATGGAAGGCGGAGCAGGCGGGTTTATCGCTTGAGGGGAGCGTGGTGGCGAGTGATGCGATGTTTCCGTTTCCGGACGGGTTGGTATCGGCGGCGGAAGCCGGGGCGACCGCGGCGATTCAGCCGGGGGGATCGATTCGGGATGAGGAAGTGATTGCGGCGGCGGACGAGCGGGAAGTGGCGATGGTATTCACGGAGCACCGTCACTTTTTACATTAGGCAACGTCACGTTGCATCCGGATGCGGCCGTTGGGCCGCCGGCGCTCTTCGTCTGCCGTTTGCGAGCGGTGGGTTCTGGGGATGGCCGATGGCCGTCGGTAGGGGGTGAGGTGAGGCGTGGTCGTGCGGGAGCACGCCCCTCCAAAAAGGGAGGATCGGGGGTCGTGGATTGACGCGGGGGGAAGTGGAGGGCAGGGTTTTCAAGATGAGTGATGGATTGAAACTGGGGGTGAACGTGGATCACGTGGCGACGCTGCGGCAGGCGCGGTATCGGACGATGCCGGAGGCGGGGAACGTGGAGCCGTCGTTGGTGGAGGCGGCGCGGATATGTGAGGAGGCGGGGGCGGATTCGATCACGGTGCATTTGCGGGCGGACCGGCGGCACATTCAGGATGCGGATGTTTATGCGCTGCGGGAGTCGGTGGGGACGAAGTTGAATATGGAGATGGGGAACACGGCGGAGATTTTGGAGATCGCACTGGAGGTGAAGCCGGATTACGTGTGCCTGGTGCCGGAGAACCGGGAAGAGGTGACGACGGAGGGGGGGTTGGATGTGGCGGGGCAGGTGGATGCGCTGAAGGAGACGGTGGCGCGGCTGCGGGGGATCGGGACGGAGGTGAGTTTGTTTATTGATGCGGAGGCGGCGCAGGTGGAGGCATCGGCGGCGGTGGGCGGGGACATGGTGGAGTTGCACACGGGGGCTTTTGCCAATGCGTTTGCGGTGGGCGGGGACATGGTGGAGTTGCACACGGGGGCTTTTGCCAATTCATCCTCGCCCCC
>JBCCIR010000111.1:0-18245 GCA_039028175.1 Verrucomicrobiota bacterium | reverse complement strand
GCCTCGAATCCGGTCGCGCCGAGATCGAAAAACTCCAAGAGGAAATTGAATCCAAGAACGACTCAAATACCAAGCTCGCCGACGACCTCCGCAAAGCCGAAGAATCCCTCGCTCAAGCCGAATCGAGCCTCGAAGAGTCCCGCGCCAATCAGTCCAAGATGGAAGAAGAACATCGCGAGACGCTCTCCCGCCTTGAGTCCGAAGCCACCGAGAAACACTCCGCCCTCGAATCTCTCCAAGCCTCCGCCAAGGAGATGGAACAAGAAGTCGACGCGGCCAAGGAGACCCTCGCCGCCAAAAAAGCCGAAGCGGATGAACTCGCCGCCAAAGCTGACGAAACAAAATCCGCCATCGAATCCCTTTCCTCCAATCTCTCCGATCTCGAGTCCCGTAAGGATTCCGCCTCCAAAGAAACAGAGGAACTCGAGGAAAAGGTCGCCGCGAAAAGGCAGGAGTTTGAAAAACTCGAAAAATCCACCTACGACCTCTCCACCGATATCGCGCTCCAAAAACAACATTCAAAAACCGAACGCGATGAAATCGAACAAGGCGTCGCATCAGCTCGTGCCGAACTCGAAAACATCCAGGCCACCAAATCCTCCCTCGAAAGTGAAATCGCCGCCCTCGAGTCACGAGCACGCGAAGACGAAAGTTCCGCTTCCGCAAGCGAGGCCAAAGCGCGAAAACTCGATAAAACCGTCGCCAATCTCGAGCAAAAACACGAAAAACTCGAACACGAACTCGACGAGAAAAAAGCACACATCGATGAGCTGAAGTCCGAGATCAGCAACACCGAAAAACTCCGCAAAGAGCTTCCCGACCTCTCCCGCTCCAAGGAAAAGGAAGAACAAGCCATCGACGAAGCCGTCGCCCGCCGTCAGGAAGTCGAAAACACCATCGCTAATCTCGAAAAAAACCTCGCCGGGCTCGAAAAATCCCGCTCAGAGTCCTCCAAACTCGGCGCCAATATCCAAGCCCTGCGTCATGACCTCACCGACCTCGAGGCCCGCAAGAAAGCCGTTACCGACGCCGTCGATCTCCACTGGGGCACCGTCCATGCCTTCAGCAGAGAACTCATCAAGCGCATCGACCTTCTCGACGATATGATCCGGCGCTATATCAAGGAAGACGCCACCAACGAAGTCGTCGCCCAGCTCGAAATCTACCGCCAATCCCTCCAGGACATTCTCAAACTGCACAACGTCGAGGCCTACGCCTTCGACCAAGGCACCCGTTTGGACGTAAAGAAACGCCGCCAGGTAAAAATCGTCGAAGACGTGTCCGGAAATCGCGCCCCCGATTCCGAATCCTCCACCATCGTCCAAACCGTCCGCCCCGGATACACCTGCCCCAACGGCGAGCAAGGTGAAATCATCCTCCGTAAAGCCGAAGTCATCACCTCGGCGGACTGATCCTCGCTCCACGCCCTCAATACCCCCCTTTCCCGAATTTCCCCCGTCAAACCTGCTCGCCCTCCGGCAAATTTTGTGGTATGATTTCAGCCGTCAGCGGCTCATCCCCAATGCGATTCCTTCGCGGAAGGGCCGCCTTTCATCTTTTACCGAATCTCGCATCGTAAATGGCAGTCGAACACGTTGGAATTGACCTGGGCACCACTACCTCAGGCCTCGCATACATCCGCTCCGATGGCAATCCGGAGATCGTCCCGAATGCTGACGGCGAACGCCTAACCCCGTCCGTCGTCTACTTCGATAAACACGAAAAAATTAAACTCGTCGGGTCCGCCGCCCGTGACGGAGGCGATCCCAATCGCACCGTCCATTTCATCAAACGGCACATGGATGACTCCGACTACTTCTACCAAGTAGATGGAGAAAAATGGACCCCGGCGGAAATCTCCGCACTCATCCTCGCCAAACTGAAACGCGAATGCTCCGTCATCGTCGGCGACGTCGAACAAGTCGTCATCACCGTACCCGCAAATTTTAACGAACTTGCCCGCACCGCCACCATCAACGCCGGTAGCATCGCCGGCCTCGAGGTCACCAGACTCGTCAACGAACCCACCGCCGCTGCGCTCTACTACGCCCACTCTAAGGGAGTTACCGGAAATATCCTCGTCTACGATCTCGGCGGCGGCACCCTCGATATCACCGTTCTCAATGTCGAACGCGGCGGCACCATCCAAATTCTCACCTCCGAAGGCGCCCGCCATCTCGGAGGTTCCAATTTCGACGAAATCATTCTCGACCTCTTCTCAAACGCATACCTCGACGCTTACGGAGAACATCTCTTCACCGATGAAACCCAGCGCCTCCATGCCCTCCAATCAAGCGAGGACGCGAAGCGCATGCTCTCAAAACTCAAAAAAGTAACCGAAACCATCGGCAACGATCGCAAAGGCATCGCCCGCGTCGAACTCACCCGCGACATGTTCGAAGATGCCGTCGGCCGACTCCTTACCCGAACCGTCATGCTCGTCGAGCAGGCCCTCAATTCTGCGAACCTTAAAGCTTCGGAAATCGATCACGTCGTCCTCGTCGGCGGAAGCACCCGTATCCCTCGAGTCAAAGAACTCCTCAAAGACCATTTCGGTCAGGAACCCGTTTCTTGCGGAAACGTCGATGAAGTCGTCGCCCTCGGAGCCGCCCTCTTCGCTAAAAGCGGCAACCAAGTCACCGAAGTCTGCAACCAAAGCTACGGCACCGTCGCCGTCATCGAAGACGCCGCCACCGGCAACGAAGTCGTCCAAAATTCCATCGTTATCCCGAAAAATACCCCCATCCCTTGCTCGATGTCCCAAACCTACATCACCTCGGAGGACAACGAAAAAGTCATCGAAGTGGAAATCACCCAAGGAGAGGACTCCGATCCCCGCTATGTCGACGTCATCGGCCAAATTGCCCTCGATGTCCCCCCGGGCAGACCCGCCGGCTGCGAAGTCGAAGTCACCTATGGCTACGACGAAAGCCAACGAATCAACGCGCGCGTCACCGACGTCGAAACGAATAAGTCCAAAGACGTCTCCATCACGTACCACGGCGCCGGCGTCCTCACTCCCAAACAAGTCGAAAGGAAAAGCGCCTACCTCAAACAAGTCCGAATCGAATAGTCCCGTCCCGCCACCATGTTTACCAGCGCCTTTAAAAAACTCTTCTCCAGCGGTCAGGATGCAAAGAAGAGAAAAAAGAAAAAGACGAAGTCGCCCAAAGTCGACGCCACTCAGTCACCCGAACAACTGTGCGGCATCACTTCGTCCATGAGCCCGGATGAAGTTAAAGAGCACCTTGCGCTCCTCTACCGCCGGCACAATCGCGCCGCCTCCAGCCTTGATGATACCCTCCGCTCCGAAGCCGAAATCATGCTCGACGCCATCGTCGCTTGCCGCGAGAAATACCTCTCCAAGTAACCGGCGACCCCAGCCAACCATTTCGAGGGTTCCCCCCCTTCGCAATTACTGGTAACCATTGACCAGTAACTGATAACTTCGCCACATGATCCCGAACGTCCTCGCCGAACGATACGCCACCCCCCCCATGCAGGCCATCTGGTCCCCGGAAGGAAAAATCGTCCTCGAACGGGAATTCTGGATCGCGGTGATGAAGGCCCAGCAATCCCTCGGGCTCGATATCCCCGGGGATGCCATCGCCGACTACGAATCCGCCAAGGAAAACGTCGATCTCGATGCCATCATGGAGCGCGAACGCGTCACTCGACACGACGTCAAAGCCCGCATCGAAGAATTTAACCACCTCGCCGGTCACGAACACATTCACAAAGGGCTCACCAGCCGCGACCTCACCGAAAACGTCGAGCAACTCCAAATCTTCCGCGCCCTCAACGAAACCCGCTTCAAATCCCTCGCCACCCTCTCCGCCTTCGCCCGGCGCGCCACCCAGTTCCGCGACCTCGTCATCAGCGCCCGCACCCACAACGTCGCCGCCCAAATTACCACCCTCGGCAAACGCCTGGCCATGAATGGGGAAGAACTCCTCCTCGCTTCCAACCAAATCGACCATCTAATCAATTCCTATCCCGCCCGCGGACTCAAAGGCGCCGTCGGCACGAGACTCGACCAACTCAACCTCTTCAACGGCGATGCCGAAAAAGCCGCCGCTCTCGACAATTCCGTCTCGGAACACCTCGGCATTCCCGCCACCCTCAACGCGGTCGGTCAGGTCTATCCCCGTAGCCTCGACCTCAGCGTCGTCTCCGCCCTCTGCCAAATCAGCTCCGGACCCTCCAGCTTCGCCACCACCCTCCGCCTCATGGCCGGCCACGAACTCGCGGGCGAAGGCTTCGCCAAAGGCCAAACCGGCTCCTCAGCCATGCCCCACAAAATGAACAGCCGATCCTGCGAACGCATCAACGGCTTCCACACCATCCTCCAAGGCCACCTCAACATGGCCTCGTCCCTCGCCGGCGATCAATGGAACGAAGGCGATGTCTCCTGCTCCGTCGTCCGGCGAGTCATGCTGCCGGACGCCTTCTTCGCCATCGACGGCTCTCTCGAAACGACCCTGACCGTCCTCGAGCAAATGACCGTCCACAAACCGGTCATCGAGCGAGAAAATCAAAGATATCTCCCCTTCCTCCTCTCCACCACCTTCCTCATGGCCGCGGTCAAAAACGGCGTCGGCCGCGAAACCGCCCACGCCGCCGTTAAGGAACACGCCCTCGCCACCCTCGACGACCTCCGCTCCGGTGCCGTCGCGGAAAACGATCTCCTCCGACGCCTCGCCAATGACGAACGCCTCGGCCTCGACCTTTCCAGCCTCGAAAACCTCTTCGAGTCCGGCAAATCCCAAACCGCCGCCGCCCATTCCCAAGTCGATCATTTCTCCGCTCAGGTCGAACAACTCGTAAAAGACACCGCCCCCAACGCCGCCGATTACCGGCCCGGCAACATCCTCTAGTCTTCCTTCAGATTCTCCAACCAATACAGCCCGCTTCGCCCGCTCACCACCAGATCGGTATCCCCGTCCCCATCCAAATCCGCCGCCTTCGGATCTAATCCGAATCCCACCCCGCCCCCCTCGCAGATCACTCGGCGCTCCCACTCGCCCTCTTCCGGCTCATACCGATAGGCATACACTCCCAAAGGATCGTGCGCCCCCGGATCCTTCCCGTCATGCGCCATATAGCGCTTGCCGGAAATCAACCACTCACGCCCGTCCCCATCCAAATCCTCCCACAACAACGCATGCGCCTGCGACCAAGACTCATCAATCACATGCCGCTCCCATGTTCCCCCGTCCCCCTGCTCCAACCAATAAATCCCATAGTCATGCCCTCGCCCCCAAATCAAATCCGCATCCCCATCCCCGTCCACGTCCATCACAATCACGGGCACACTCGCATCCCGATCCAATTCAAAGTCGCCATGCCAAATCCACTCCCCCGTCACCCGATCCTCCGGAGCCTCCAACCATCCCGTTGGCCCCACCACATCCCCCCGCCCGTCCCCGTTCACGTCCCCAAAACCCAATCCATGCCCCGCCACTTCCACCGGTAAATCCCGCTTCACAAAACGCCGCTTCCACGTCCCCGATTCGTCTTGCTCCCGCTCAAATTGCCACCACGCCGCAAATCGACGCCCGTTCGGCAAAATATCCAAATTCCCATCCCCATCCACATCCACCAGTCTTCCCGTTTCCATCGGCCCCGGCAACGCAATCACACGCCTCTTCCACACGCCCCCCTCGCCCAGCGCCTCACCCGGATGCTCCACCCAAAAAATCGACTCGCTCCGGTAGTTCACGTTGATGAAATCCGTCCACCCGTCTCCATCCACATCATATGGCAAATGCGAATACCCGTCATACCGCCCGCGAATCTCTGCCACCTCCCGCAAAAAATGCCTCTCCCATCCCGGCCCCTCATACCACCACCCCCCGCACACGATATCCAAAACCCCATCCCCATTCACATCCATCACTGCCACCGCGCTATACTCGGAATCCTCGTTCACAGCGTGAACTCGAAACTCCGATTCCACCCCATCGCCTCCAAAAACACCTACTCCAAGAAGGAACCATCCCCCTAACCCCCAAAATAAAACTTTCCTCCTCATCCCGACGCTCGCGCTCATCCCCACCACTCTACCATCCCCTCCCCCTCCGAAACACCCCCCGAAACCCCATTCCCCATCAGGAATACTTGCTTAAGATTTCCAGAATATTAATGAATTTCGTCGACAAAAGTGGTATATATCCCAAGCCTCCCCAATCCATTCATGCACTTGGACTTGCATCGAGGTTCTCGTGAGTAGCATCACTGTCGTAAATTGCCCAACATGCGGCGCCCAATTGCCGCCCGGAGCGGATCCGTCTACCGGATCCTGCCCACACTGCTCCCCAGCACCCACACCCTTTCCCCTCCCCGAGAAAATCGCCGCGTCTCTCGCTTTCTCGCACGTCGCTCCCGTCCGCGCCGGAAATTCCTTCCAATATTGCCGCGCCGAACGCTCCAACGGCGAACGGTTCGGCGTTTACGTCCTCCCCGCCCGGCTCGGCGGTATCACCCAACAAGATACCCAAGCTTTCTTCCCGGATGCTTCTAACGCTTCCACTCTCCGGCACCCCAATATTGTTTCGGTGTTCCACTTCGGAGAACTCGACGGCCACTATCTCCTCGTCACCGAATGGCTCGAAGGATGGACCCTCGACGATCGCTTCCGAGAAAACCAAATCAGCTGGGACCAAGGCGAAACAATCGGCTCCTCCCTAGCCGAAGCCCTACGCCACGCCCACGAACAAGGGATCGCCCATCGCGCCCTCAACCCCGCCGCCATCCTCCAAACCTCCGGCGGCGACTACAAAATCCTCGGCTTCGGCCTCGCCAATCTCCTCCTCCCCGCATGGGAAGAACAACTCGCCGCTTCCGGACTCACCATCCGCGACTACCTCGCACCCGAACTCATCCAGCCCGGCCTCGTCGCGGGAAATCACCTCTCGGATATCTTCGGCCTCGGACGCATCCTCTACCGCTGCTTCTGCGGCGAACTCCCCTCCGGCGCCTTCGCCTCCATGCCTTCACAAAAAACCGGGCTCCCCACGTTTATCGATGACGCCGTCCTCGGCGCCATGCACTACGAACCCGAACAACGCCCGCAATCCATCGCCCAACTCGTCCAAGAACTCGCCGGCCACCTCACCCGCGTCCCCACCTCGTCCCATTCCGAAGAAGAACATCAAAAAATCCGAAGATTCAAACTCCGCTCCGATGACCACGGCATCCCCCTGCTTCGTTGGATCCTGGCCACCTTGGTCGCAGTCACCATTCTCGGAGGCCTCTACCACATCACTTTGAAATATCTTATCCCAAATGAAAAAGAAGAATCCCAACAGGTAAATCAAAACTCCTCCCTCGACGTCAAAGCAATCCTCGCCCTCATCGCCAGAGCCCGGCTCCTGCACGAAGACGGCCAGTTCGTCCCCGCCGAAGCCATCATCAAGGAAGTCGCAACCACTACCCCCGTCTCGGAACCCGTCCTCAAAGAAACGCTCTCCGCCCTCGAAGACTGGGGCGAATACGAACTCGCTCTCAAACTCGGCCAAGCCTACGTCGATCGCGACGTCTCCGAAGGCCCAAAAAAACAAAACCTGATCGCCATCTTCGAAGAGAGGAAAAATGTGATCGTCCCTTTCCTCGAATTCCGCGCCCTCGCCAACACCGCCCGCGACCGCGGAGACGATTTCCTCGAAAACGAAGCCCTCCAGGAAGCCATTGCCCTCATCCCCGACGACAAAGAAGTCTCCCGACGTATCAAAGAAAATCCCGTCTTCGTCTATACCCAAATCATGGACGGCATAAGCGCACTCAAATCTCTACACCCCGACTACGACTCCTGGCGCATTCATGTCCATGTCGATCGCAAGGGCTCCCGCGTCGATCTCAGCGACAACATCGGACTCAACAACATCAACCCCCTCGCCGGCCTCCCCATCAACGAGCTGGATATCAGCAGAACTCGCACCACTGATCTCACACCGCTGGCAGAAGTTCCCCTCAAGGTCCTCCGCATCGACAGCACCCCCGTTCGCGACATTTCACCGATCAAGAATGCCCCCCTCGAAGTCTTTTCCTTCAATCACGCTCCCATTACCGACTCGTCCGTCCTTGAAGAAATGACCACGCTCAAGGCCTCCCGGGGCGGCCACGAAGACACGAAGTTCAAAAAATTCGCTCCCCCTGAGCCCGGTGAAAATTGGGATAATCCCCTCGGCATGCGCTTCCGCCCGATCGGCTCCGGCGAATCTCTAATGGCCGTCTGGGAAACTCGATACGCTGATTTCCTCGCTTATTCCAAATCAAGCAACCTCGCCATCATCCCCAACATGCTCAGCTTTTCAGAAGACAAATGGATTGCCGATGGAGCCACATGGAAAAAACCCGGCTATGAAACGGATGAAAACCTTCCCGTCGTCGGCGTATCGCAACGCGATATCACCAACTTCTGCAAATGGCTCACTGAAAAAGACCTCAAACGAGGCGCCCTGAAAAAAGGCCAATCCTACCGGCTCCCCACCGACTCGGAATGGAATTTGGCCATCCAAGCCAAAGACAACATCCTCCTCAGTCCCAAAACACGGAGCCTCCAGCCAACCGAATCCGGCGGCTTGACATCCGTTTCTCCTTCCGGCGCCCTCGACTTCTGGGAAGGAATCCCCTCCGAACAATCTGCCCTCCCCAAACTAGCCACCGCCAATGCCGGCGGAGAAAACGATTGGATCGGGCCCATCGGCCGCTTCGCCGACACCAACGGATTCTACGACCTCCACGGCAACGCCCGTGAATGGTGCTCCGATGCCACCGATCACCAGCTCACCAACTTCATCGTTCGCGGCAGCGATTTCACGACCGGTAATTTTTCCCCGGAAACTCGTTCCATCCTCGATCAGGAAGCCAGATACTCCGACCTTGGTTTCCGGGTCGTTCTCCAACTCAAACCCAACGAAACCGACCTGCCCCTCATCACCCAGATCAAGAAAAAGGACTGGGAAGCCGCCGCCGAGATCGCCCTCCCCGACGCGGTCAACCACGATAACGATTCCGTCCGCGCCGCCGCTCGCGACTACCTCGTCCTCCAGGAATGGATCGACGACCCCACCCGGCGGGAAAGCGACCTCCTCAACGACTCTCGCCTTAAAAAATTCGGAGACAGCACTTACTTCCTCGCCCGCATCCCCCTCCCGTGGGGCGATGCCAAAGAAATCGCCGATGCCACCGGAGGCCACCTCGCCGTCATCACGTCCCCCGAAGAACAAAAATGGATCGAACACAATTTCCTCGTCCCACCCGATGCCCAAACCCTCTGGCTCGGCGCCTCCGCTCGCGGACCACAATGGAACTGGATTACCGACAATCCCTGGGAATTCCAGCATCGAGAGATTCCCGAAACCGACTCCTCCACCGCCGCCCTCATCCTCGCCCCCACCACCCTCAACAAGGGCGGAACACACCACTACGCCAACTGGCTCCCCGATAACCCCCTCGAAGCCCACGCCTTTCTCATCGAATGGCACACCCCCAACAATAACCCGGTCGCCACCCCGGATGAGACACCCCTCGCCGATGAACCCGCCCCCGCCGCCGATCCTCCGGAGACTGCCGCGCCAAAAGGTTCCCCCACGGCCCCCTAAGCCAGAATCTCCTCCATCACTTCGCCATGCACGTCCGTCAATCGCACGTCCCGGCCTCCCGATCGATACGTCAGATCAAAATGATCCATCCCCATCCGATCCAATACCGTCGCCCATAAATCAAAAACCGTCTTCTTCCCCTCCACGACATGATAGCCAAACTCGTCGGTCTCGCCGATCACCGTCCCCCCTTTCACACCGCCACCGGCAAGAAACACACTGAAGCCGTATGGATTGTGGTCCCGCCCATTGCTCCCCTGGGCAAAAGGCGTCCTCCCAAACTCTCCACCCCAAACTACCAAGGTCTCATCCAATAGACCGCGCGCCTTCAAATCCTTGATCAACGCCGCTATCGGTTGATCCACCTGGTGCGCCATCGCCCCGTGCCCTTCCTCGAGCTTGCTATGCTGATCCCACGGATTCGCCGCATTGCCGGCCCCAATCCCTTCCGTCAAACACGTTAACTCAATAAATCGCACCCCTCGCTCCACCAAGCGCCGCGCCATCACACATTGCCGTGCGTATGCCGATAACTGCGGATCCGCATCGTCCACTCCATATAACTTCAACGTCGCCTCACTCTCCCCGCGCATGTCACACAAGTCCGGAACCGCCGCCTGCATCCGATAAGCCGTCTCGTAATTCTTCACCGCCGCCTCCACCAAGGCATCCCCCGCTCCCAATCGCTCCAAGAACCCCTCGTCCGCCCGTCGCACCAAATCCAATCGCAACCGCTGCAAGCCATCCGCCTCGCTCGGCCGAATGTTCTGCACCGGCGATTCCCCATCAACATCCACGACCGAAGCCTGGTGCTGCGCCGGTAAAAAACCGCTGCTCCACAATCCCAATCCACCATGCGGTACCGCCGACCCCCCGCTCTTTAATACAACAAAACCAGGCACATCCCGATTCTCCGTCCCCAAGCCATAACTCACCCATGCCCCCGCGCTCGGATGCCCCATGAATGGAAACCCCGTGTGAAAATGATAATTGCCCTGCGCATGCTCGTTGACCGAACTCGTCATCGATCGCACCACCGCCAACTCATCCGCACAACTTCCAATGTGCGGAAACAAATCACTCACTTCCATCCCGCACTCCCCCCGACGCCGATACACCCAGGGACTCGGCATCACCGTCCCATTGTTGTTGAACTGCGTCCGCTCCACCTTCACCGGCATCGGCTGCCCCGCATACTTCTCCAACACCGGCTTGGGATCAAAAGAATCCACCTGCGATACGCCGCCGCTCATGTAACAGAAAATCACGCTCTTCGCACGCGGTCGAAAATCCGGCACCCTTGCACCCTCCGACGCCGCCACCCGCCTCTCGCCCAACAACCCCGCCATCGCCGCATACCCAAAACCAGCGGACGTGCGCCGCAACATTTCCCGTCTCGTTAACATCGCCTTCATCGAACGTATATGAACTCCTTGAAATTGAAAAGGGCATGCGCCAAATCCTGCCAACCCTGCGTCTCACTCTCGCTCGGTTTCACCATGCCCATCAGCTCCCGCTCCTCACGACGGAGTTCCTCAATCTCCCGCTCAAGCTCCGCCTTCTCCGCCACCTCGCCTTCACTCAACAGCCCCTCCACCTCCCGGTCGCTCACCGTCCCCCCAAGCGCACGCCAAGACGCCCCCACCTCCTCCGCACCCAGCGCCCGGTCATACAGACGCGCTTCATACACCCGCCCCGTCAAAAGTCGATTGCCACTCCCCGTGAGCCCATGCCGATTCCCAAACAAAACCTGACCCTTTTCCGCTAGAAATTTTGCCGGTCCCTGGCTCGCATACGGTTCCCCGTACCGCTTCCCGTTTCGATACACCGTGACCGTTCCATCCTCCCCATACACGATCACCACCTGCACCGCTTCTCGTCCCCCCGACTTCTCCACCGGGCCATCCAGCTTCCGCGTTCGCTGATGATTGTTGCTGCCCGGCACCCAACGCCGCGGATTGCCTTCGGCAAAGACGATCGCGTCAAAAACCTTTCCTTCCAAATCCTGCACACTCATCACCCCGCCCCCCGCCTGATCCAGCCCCTCCAACTGTACCCACGCCTCCAAAGTCTTCGCGTCCAAATTCACCCCCAACGGGGCCGTCGAAACATAACTCCCCTTCCCGTCCAATACCAACGCCCCATCCTCGACCCGTGCCGCGCCATGGGCCGTCCCATCCAAACTTCCCAACTCATCTTCCAACCCCTCCTCAAAACTCCAACGCGCCACCGGTCTCGGTCCCGCCCCCTCGATTCCGAAACCCTGCTCCTCCCGCTCACGCATCAAGCGCTCCCGCACCGGCTCCACCATCCCCCGCAAAGCCGCCTCCCTCCCGGCAATCTCCACCCGAACCCGCGCCAACTCTTCACGAAAAATCGCCCGCTCCCCGCTGACCTCATCCAAATACCCGCGCGCCGCCTCCATCTCCTCATCCGTCGGCTCACGGCCCAACACCGTCTCAAACATCCTCGACACCACCGCCTCAAACGGCCGTTCGTCCCGCGCCAACACCCCCGCCCACTCCTCCGCACACGACAACACAAACGGATCATTCAACATCGCCAACGATTGCGCCGGCACATTCGTCACATCGCGTCGCCCCTTCGGCCCGCCCGGCGCCGGCGCATCAAATATCTCCAAAAACGAATTCAACGAGTTGCGCTTCAATGCCAGGTAAACACTTCGCCGCGCACTGCCCTCCGCCACCCCTACCCCATACATCGTCGGGTCCATCCGGCCCGATACCGCAAGCAAGGCATCCCGAATCGCCTCCCCCTCCAACCGCCGCACACCAAAACGCGATAACCAAATATTTCCCGGGTCCGCCTCCCGCGCTTCCCCGGACACCACGGAACTCATTCGATACGCGCGCGAGGTGACCAAATGCCGAATCATCTCCTTGATCGACCACCCTTCGTCAACAAACCGCCCCGCCATATAATCCAGCAACTCCGGATGAGATGGCTTCTCACCCATCCGCCCAAAATTATCCACCGTGGCGCACAATCCTCGCCCAAACAAATAATGCCAAATCCGGTTCACCGCCACGCGCGCCGTCAGCGGATTGTCCTCTCGCAACAAGTCCTCCGCCAATTCCAACCGCCCGCTCAATTCCGTTTCATAAGGACGATCATCCACGACTTCCAAAAAGCGCCGCGATATCATCTCGCCCGGCTTTCGCGGATCCCCTCGCACAAAGAGCGGACTGTCTTCCCCCACGTGATCAAATACCCCGGGAGCACGACGCGGATGCGCAATCTCATCCTCTAGCTCCCGATACCGTTCCACCAACTCCCCCGCCCCTGGTATCTCCGCGATCAAAGTCGGCAAGGCCTCCCGCCTCACAAACCAATCCAAAAGCGCAACCTCATCATCATCCATCCGCCCCGCCTCCCACCGCCGGACCGCCCTCGCCAGCGCCTCCCGATAGACTTCGTCCCCGTCCGATCCCGCACGCCGCGCCCTCGCCAACGCCCGCCCCAAGCTCCCCCCTGCCACCGGTAACACCTCGTCCTCATCATGCAATACCACTTCCGCCACCCCGAAATACGACCGCTCGTTCGTCTCCGGAGGAAGCCCCCGGCGACCCCGCGCTCCCATTCGGTCATCCCGCGTCACCACCTCCACATGCCCGCGATCCCCCTTCCAATACGACACATCCCACGTCGCCCAACCCATCTCGTCCGTCTCCGGTTCCTCAAACATTCGATACACGTTCCCCCCTTGAATGGGATAATTCTGCACCGCCAATCGCGCGAACGCCCGCCCACCCCCCAATAACCGCACGCTCACTTTGTCGTGCTCAATCGTAAAACGCGGCGACGCCGCCACCCCCGCATGCTTGTCGCTGATCAAATGAGAATACAATCCCGACGGATACAATCCCGACAACACACGGTCCCCACTCGGCAAAACCCGAAACTCTCCCGGCCCACTCGCCTCGCCGCCCAAAGCCAATCCCTCGGCCAACCACCCATGCGCCTCCCCGCCCTCAAATCGCCACCCGCTCCGCCCCTGCCCATCCCCGGAACCCTCACGCTCGAATTCTTCCCACAACGCCTCGATCTCCTCCGCATCCCTCGCCTCATCCAGTCGCACCCACAAATGCAGTGGGTGCCCCGCATCCGAGCGCGCCTTCCCCCGCTCATCTTTTGCCGCCCCTTCAAAAAAAGCCGCGTCCAACTCACCAATCCCAGCCCGCCACGCCTCCGCCACCACTTCTCGAATCTCCCCCTTCAACCCCCGCAACTCCTCCAAATGCCGCCCCCGCGTCACCGCGTCATCCACCACCACTTGCCCCGGCCGTGTGCTCGAAAAAATCCCATACCACGCGTAATAATCCTCGTCACTGATCGGATCAAACTTGTGATCGTGACACCGCGCACACGATACCGTCAGCCCCTGGAAAGCCTTCGATACCACGTTGATCTGGTCGTCCGTGAATCGCACCAACTCCGCCAACGCATCCGTCGGATCAAACCCATGAAACACCATTCGCAAATGCGCCGGCCCGATCGCTGATTCGTTTAATCCCAGCTCCCCGTTCACCCGCGGCTCAGCCAGCAAATCCCCCGCCAAATGCTCTCGCACCAACTCGTCATAAGGCACATCCGCGTTCAACGCCCGAATCAGATAATCCCGGTATCGCCACGCATACGGCACCAGCGTGTCCCCCTCACTCCCATGACTCTCCGCATAGCGCACCCAATCCATCCAATGCCGCGCCCAGCGCTCCCCGAATCGAGGCGACTCTAACATCTCGTCCACCAATGCCTCCCAGGCCGCCGCCCGGTCGTCCGCCAAAAACCGATCGATCTCTTCCCCCGTCGGCGGCAAGCCCCGCAAGGCAAAACTCAAGCGCCGAATCAATACCCGCTTCTCCGCCTCCTCCGCCGGCGATAACCCGCGCTCCGTCATCGCCTCCTCGAGAAACCGATCCACCGCATGATCCGACCAGCCCGTTCCCACCGGCGGTTCCACCTCCGCCACCGGCTGGAAACTCCACCACTGACTCCGCCGGTCCCGTATCGCCTCCCACGACCGATCCTCCGCCACCTCGTCCGCACTCGGTGGCTCATCGCGCGGATCAGGCGCACCCATGGCAATCCAACGCTCCAGGTCCGCCACAATCTCCGCATCCAACTTAACCCCCGCCTTCGGCATCGCCAAATCCTCGTCCTCATGCCGCACCGCCCGTATCAACAAACTCTCCTCCGGCCGCCCCGGAACAATCGCCGGTCCCGTGTCACCCCCCTTCAACAACCCCTCGCGAGAATCCAGCAACAACCCACCCTTCGCCTTCTCCGCCGTCGAATGACACTCATAGCAATCCTGCGCCAGCACCGGCCGTATCCGCGCCTCAAAAAACTCCAAGTCCTCTGCTGCCGGAACCGCCCCCCCCGCCGCACCCACGCACACCAAACATAGCACCACCACAATCCCTCCTCCCCGCGCAAACAGATGGTCAGTCATGCCGTTCATGATCATTCCCTACGCCTGAAGCCGCCGTTCGGTCCCCCGGGCCGCTTCCATGCATTTCATTCCCATTCCCTCAAATTCGTCCTCCGGCAACCGAAACAACGGTGCCATCACGGTCACCGCGGCCACAGGATACTGGTAAGCATCAAAGACGGGTGCCGCCACGCAATGAATCCCTTCCAAGCCCTCCGCACGATCAACCGCATAACCCGCCTCACGCACCGCCGCCAGTTCAGCCCGTAACGCCTTCTCATCACTCAATGTCGATGCCGTAAACGCTTTCAATTCCACCGACCCCAGCCAATCCTCAAATTCCTCGTCCCGCAAATGGGCAAGAATCGCCTTGCCCGGCGCACAAGAATACAGCGGCACCCGATAGCCCACTTCCCCCGTGACCTGGATCGGATGAACACCGCTCACCTGCTCCAATACCACGCCCTTCCGTCCCGATCGCACCACCAGTTGCACGGTCTCCCCCGTCTCATCCCGCAACGTTCTCAGCCCCTCATGAGCGCAGAGCACCAAACTCTTCTCATGAACCCGCGGCCGCCCCAAATCGAACAACCGGTTCGTCATGACATAACGCTTGTCGCTCTCACGCCGCTGTAAGTACCCGCGCGAGTGCAAAGTGTCCGTGATCCGATAAACGGAATTCTGCGATATCCCAAGCACTCTCACTAATTCCGACAAGTTCAACCCACCCGATGCTTCACTCAAGGCCTCCAAAATCGCCATCGTTCGATCTGTCGAAGGCGACAACGACTTCCCACCATGCCCGTCCGATCCCGCTGCCCCAGACGCCACCCCACTCGGGCCGCCCGCTCCCTCTGCCTTAATATCCGATCGCTTCATGGCACCACTCGCATCACTGACAAATCGTCTCTATCTAAATTTAGAAACGTATCTAAAAACGAATTTTGTCAAAAAATTCCCCCCCGCCTGCCAAATTCTCACCTCTAAGCCCCGTGCGCTTCCACCACGGCCGTCACCTCCAGCGGCACCGTGATCGTGAACACCGTCGAGGTCCCCGGAGTGCTCTCCACGCTGATATTTCCCCCATGCGCTTCCACCGCCCGTTTCACAATCGATAACCCCAATCCCGTCCCTTTGATCTCTTGCGAATGATGCTTCGCCCCCCGATAAAACCGCTTGAAAATGAATGGCAAATCCGCCCGGGGAATCCCCACCCCATTGTCCTGAACCGCAATCACATTCTGACCGTCCTGATTCCGAAAAGAGACCGTCACCTTCAATCCAGACCCCTGATTCTCCTTCAATGCGTTCTCGATCAAGTTCATGAACACTTGGTCCCAGTAAAACCGGTCGCCCACCATCGTGTTATCCCCCTTCTCAAAGTCCAAGACCACTTTGGCCTCCTTCTCGTCCACCAAGGGCGATAGATGATCGACCACGTCCGAGACACAAGCCTTCACGTCAAAAGGTTCCAAACTCAACGTCGTCGCCGCCCCCTCCAGCTTCGAAATGGTCAACATGTCCTCGACAATCCGCACGAGCCGCTTCGAATGCTTCCGCATGACCACCAGGGACTTCCTCGCCGATTCTTCGTCCTCAATCATCCCGTCTTCCAGGGTCTCGATGTACCCATTGATCAACGTCAAAGGCGTCCGCAGTTCATGAGATGCATTCGCGACGAAGTCCTTTCTCACCTGCTCCGTCAACGCCTCGTCCGTAACATCCCGGATCACCACCCAACAGCCCCTCCCCGGCCCCTGCGGCAAGGCCGCCGCTTCCACCTCATACAAGCGCTCGGGCAAATCCTCGCTCTGCGCCCCTTGGATATTCACCTCAGCCTTCACACGGCGCCGCTTGACCAAGGCCTCCCGCACCACTTCAACAAAGCGATGATCCCGGCACGCCTCGATTAGAGGCCGCCCCACAGGCGAATCACTCAAATCAAACAACCGCCGCACCGCATCGTTCGCAAAAACAATCTCCATCTCGCTGTTCGTCACGAGGAACCCTTGGCTCAATCCCAACATTACATCCCGAAAGGTCTCCCCCGCGTCCACCGTCTCCCCCATAACCTCCATCGCTTCCAAACTCTCTCCCATGACCCGCCCCAATTCCTGCAAATGCTCACGCCCCCCACGCGACATCACTCTCAACCGCTCGCCCTCCTTGCGCGCGCGCATCGCCTCCGTCATCTGACGCACTATCCGCCGATTCCGGCTCTGATCCCATATCAACCACCCGATCACGCCGACCGACACCAGAAGCAAAACCGCTAAAATCGCATCCCCCATACTCTCGCTCACCGTGGCCGGCTACACGGCCGCCACCGACTTCAAGGTAAACCGATACCCCTCGCCACGAACCGTCTCTATACAGCGCGAATACTCCCCCAGCTTCTCGCGCACCCGCTTCACATGCGTGTCCAGCGTTCGCGTGTGCACCTCGTCGGAATACCCCCACACTTCGCTCAACAAATCCCCCCGCTTCTGCGTCACATCCGTGTTCTCCACTAATAAGGTCAAAAGCTTGAACTCCGTTGTCGTCAAATCAAGCGGCTTGCCCGCCAGATACACCTTCAGATTCTTCGCGTCCAAATGAAACTCGCCCACGTGCAACTCCGCCTGCGCTGCAATCTTCTTCGACCGCTTCAACAAGTTTTGCACCCGTAATACCAACTCTCGCGGACTGAACGGCTTCGTCACGTAATCATCCGCGCCCATTTCCAATCCCGTAATCTTGTCCCCCTGCTGACCACGTGCCGTTAACATCAACACCGGGATTGAACGAGTCCGCGCATCCTTCCGCAGATTCTTATACACCGTAAAGCCGTCCATCCCGGGCAACATTAAGTCCAACACGATCAAATCCGGCCCCTGCTTCTTCGCTAAATCCAATGCGGTCAATCCATCCTCCGCCAGGGAGGCCTCAATCCCAACACGCTTCAAATTTAACGCAACCAGATCCAGAATGTCGCGCTCGTCATCTACAACCAGCACTCTTGCCATAGGGCTCTTAGTTACCACGGCCACTTCTCAATTAAATTTGAAGTATGTCACAAATCCGTCACGCGGTTCTCCATCCCCTCCAGCCAAAGGTGCGAACCAAAACGTCCCACCCCTGACCAGCCCAGCCCAACGACGCGTTCACTATGCTCCTCCCTCATCCAACCTACTCAACCCCGCGGACTC
>JBCCIR010000110.1:0-18261 GCA_039028175.1 Verrucomicrobiota bacterium | reverse complement strand
CCGGAGCGCCTTTCAATGTCGTAAGCGCCCCAAAAGGAGACTATCTCCTTCTGGCCTTTTTCTTCGCCGCTTTGCGCTTGGGCGCTTCGGTCTAAATAGTAGATTAGAAATAAAACCCGGGGGAGCGATCCCCCGGGTTTTTTGTGTCTCGGGGGCCTGAGAGTCCTGGCGGTTGACAAACGGGGTGGAAACGCTAATTTAGCGTTCCTTCCGCCCGGAAGGCCTTTATTTACGGGGGCCAGGGCTTTGGGAGGAGATTTTTAGATCGATGAAACGGACTTATCAGCCATCCAAGAGGAGTCGCAAGCGCCAGTATGGATTCCGGGCCCGGATGAAGACGAAGAATGGCCGGGATATCTTGCGTCGTCGTCGCCAGAAGGGGCGGAAGCGATTAATTCCCAAGGGGGCGGAAATTCATTATAAGCGTCACACCCAGAGTTAGGGGTGGGCCCTTTGGGGTGGGGGCGTTGTTGTTCATGAAAATGCCGCGATCCATGCGGATGCGCCGCCGCGACGAATTTTTGGCCGTGCGCCGTGCGGGGGAGACCTCGCGTGGGAAGTTTTTGGTTTTGTCGTATTTGAGTGAGCCTTCGATTGCGAAGTTCAAGTTTGGATTTATTACTTCGAAGCGTGTGGGGAACGCGGTGGTGCGGAATCGGGTGCGGCGGCGGCTTCGTGAAATTGTGCGTGGGGAGGGTGAGCGGTTACGACGTGGTTCGTACGTGGTGACGATTGCGCGGTGGCGAGCGGGGGAGGCGACGTTTGATGAATTGCGTCGGGAGTGGTTGGGCTTGGCGAAGGGATGTGGATTACTGACGGAGGGATCGGGTGGGGAGTGATGAGTTTCAATATGAGGAGGTTTACTGATGGATAAGAAGGCCTGGGTGGTGGTGATTTTGTGTGCGGTGGGGATGATCTATCTTTATCCGTCGATGATGCGGGATATGACTCCGCGTCCGGAGCCGCCGTCGGAAGCGGGGGCGAGTCGGGAGGGTGAAGTGGCGAAGGAGGGGGTCGCGGCGGGAGCGGACGCGTCGCGGGAGGGGGCGAGTGATGGGGAAGCGGGCGCGAAAGCGGCGGTGGAAGAGGAGTTGGTGGAATTGGAGACGGAGGGAGCTCGGTTTATTTTGACGAATGCGGGGGGTGGTATTGCGCGAGTGGAGTTACAGGGGCATACGCGGACGCGGGAGGACGACGGGTTGATTTTATTGAATGAGAACGGGCGGGAACCGATTGGGGCCCTGGGGAGCGGGGTGGGAAATTTCAGTGAGACCGGTTATGAGGTGGTGAGCAAGAGTGCGGGCGAGGTGATTTTTGAGGGGGTGACTACGGAGGGGTTGCGGGTGCGCAAGCGATATTGGTTGGCGGGCGAGGCGGACGAGTATTTGTTGAATTTTGACATCACGATCAAGAACGAGACGGAGCACGACTATCGGCGGAGTGATTTGTTTTTGTTTGCAGGAGCGGCGACGCCGTTGCATCCGGGGGAGTGGCCGCAGCAGACGGGGTTTTTCTGGCGGGATGATTCGAAGATGCGATTCAAGAGTGTGAGTTGGTTTGCACCTTCGAAGTTTATCATTCAGTTCAGCGCGGGGCATGACGCCCTGGAGGAGGAGGTGGACGAACTGATGTGGGCTGGCGTGATGAACCAGTTTTTTGCGACGGTGATCACGAACCGGAAACCGGCGGGGGGAGAAGTTTGGGCGAAGCGTTTTCCGGTGCGGTTGGCGGGTTATGAGGAGCAGATGAAGGGCAAGGATTTGTATGCGGTGGAAGGGGGGATGGGGTTGCCGGAGCTGAGTCTGAAGCCGGGCGATCAGATTAGTTTAGAGTATGATGTCTATGCGGGGCCGAAGGAGTTCCGGCGACTGAAGGCCTTGGGGGATCATCGGAGCGAGGTGATGCACTACGATGGGATGCCGGTGCTTGGATTTATATCGGCGCCGGTGAGTGTGTTGTTGGTGCGGGTATTGACCGCCATTCACGGGTTCGGGGTCAGCTACGGGTGGGCGATCGTGATCATGACCTTGTTAATCCGGATATTGATTTGGCCGTTGCACGCCAAATCGACGCGGACGATGAAGCGGATGGCCTTGCTGGGGCCGAAGATGCAGGAGTTGAAGGAGAAGTATCCGGACGATCCGCAGAGGATGAACCAGGAGATGATGCGGATGTACAAGGAATACGGGGTGAATCCGTTCGGGGGGTGTTTGCCGGTATTTATTCAGCTCCCTATTTTCCTGGGTTTCTACCGGATGCTGCAATCGGCGGTGGAATTGCGGCACGAGTCATTTTTATGGGTTCAGGATTTGTCGATGCCGGACACGTTGGGAACGATCTTTGGATTTCCCATCAACCTGATGCCGATTTTGATGGGGATCACGATGGTGTTGCAGATGAAGGTGATGCCGAAGACGGGGGACAAGATGCAACGGCGTCTGTTCATGTTCATGCCGTTGATTTTCCTGGTCTTCTGCTATAATTTTGCATCGGCGCTTGCGCTTTATTGGACGACGCAGAATATATTCAGTATTGGGCAGACTTGGTATATGGGTAAGATGGACCCTCCGGTCTTGGAGAAGAAGAAGGCCAAGCCGAGTTTGCTGGAGCAGGCTCAGGCCCGGACGAAGGTCTCGGGGCAGGGGCCGAGTCAGACGAAGAGTCGCAAGAAGCGGCGCAAGAAGTAGAAGATGAGTGATCTAAGCGAGGCCCGGGAGATATTGGATACGATTTTGGGGTATCTTGGGTTTGTGGTGGAGATCGAGGAGATGGAGGCGCCGGGGGGGCCGTGTTTGCAGGTTTTTACCGGGGAGTCGGAGGCGTTGATCGGGCGTGAGGGGGAGCGATTGGATGACATTCAGTATTTATTGAACCGGTTGTTGCACAAGCGGAACCCGGATGCGGGGCGGGTGCGGGTGGATGTGGAGCATTTTCGGTCGATGCAGGAGGACGAGTTGGTGCAGGAGGCGCGACAGTTGGCGGAGGGGGTGAAGGCGACGGGGCGACCGGCGAAGTTGAAGCCTTTGAATTCGTATTTTCGGCGGGTGGTGCACAATGCGTTTTTGGATGATCCGGACGTGATGACGTGGAGTCCGAAGGACAGTGCGCGGATGAAGCGGGTGGTGATCAAGCGGCGGGAGGGGTGAGGTGGGGGTGCGATATTTCGGGATTTTGTGGTTTTTTGGGCGTGAAGGGGGGTTGGGGGAGAAAAAACGGTTGTTTCTTGCCTAGATTGTGGTATGCGCTTCATTCTCCCTTTTTGTAGGGAATGGGGGAGAAGCGAATATTTATCCCCAATTTAATTTAGAATACCGTGTCATCATCCAACATTGTCGATTTTGAGTCCCCGGAGACGGGAGCGGCGATGCGTCCCGGACGCGAAAAGTTCAAGCATATGAGAAGTGACCTAGTCGAGAAGGCATCTGAAGTAATCCCCGATCCTCCGGTGCTGATTAACATGGTATCCCGCCGCGTGCGGCAATTGAACATGGGGCGTCAGCCATTGGTGCCGATCATGGGTCGGTTGGGGACGGCGGACATTGCGCTGATGGAGATCATTGAGGGCAAGGTGGCGATGGACGAGCCTGAGGAGGAAGAGGGCAAGCCGGCCAAGAAGAAGGCGGCGAAGAAGAAGGCGACGAAGGCCAAGAAGTAGGTCGCGGGGGGGAGTTTAACTTTCTTTTTTGGGTGGCGACCGGGGGCGGTGTGTGTGATGGGTGAGGAGTATTCCGCCGGAAGGGAGGGGTATCATTATGAATCCGGAAATCGCGAAGAATCGGAAGGCGCTCCGGGACTATGAGATTGTGGAGCGTTATGAGGCGGGGCTGGCGTTGCGTGGGACGGAGGTGAAGTCGATTCGGGCGGGGAACGTGAATATTGCGGATGCTTATGCGCGGGTGGAAGGCGCGGAGGTGTTTTTGTATGGGTGTAATATTCAGCCGTATGTGCAGGCGAGTCACGTGCAGCATGAGGAGAAGCGGCCGCGGAAGTTGTTGTTGAACCGGAAGGAGATCAACAAGCTGATTGGGTGGACGGCGGAGAAGGGGTTGGCTTTGGTGGCGTTGCGGTTGTATTGGAAGGGGCAGCGGGTAAAGGTCGAGATTGGCGTGGGGAAGGGGAAAGCGGCGCGGGACAAGCGGGAGGATTTGAAGAAGAAGGCGGCGGATCGCGAGGCAGCGCGGGAAGTGGCGCGGTTTCAGCGGGGGCGTTAGAGCACTTTAAACAAACCTGTAGCCGGCGGGGATCATTTAGCGCAAGGAAGAGAGCGGAATCTTCCGCTTCCAGCGTGGTTGCAGTTCGGTCGCAGATGCTTATCTGCTTCTTCACTACGCCTAGCTGGAACCGAAATCTTTTCGCTCCACCGGATGCATCTTTATTGAAAATGCTCTAGAGGAGCCTGGCGAGGGCGGGGAGGGTGCCGCGGTAGAGGGAATTGGCGCCGCCGCGCATGAGTTGATCGACGATCAGTTCGGAGTCTTTGGTGGGATCGGCGGGGACGCGTTTTTCACGGTCGAAGTTTTCGACATGCGAGCGCATGTGGAGAAAGCGCGAACCGGGGAGCGGTTCGATGGTGAAGGAGCCGGAATCGAAGATGAGGGTGAGGTCGTCGAGAGGGGACTCGGAGGCAGTGAAAGTTATGGAAGCGGTGGGAGTTGTGCCGGGTGACTGGAAAGCCAAGCCAGTTTCATCGGGGGAGGTGGGAGTGAGCTCGAGGTTCAAGCGGGATGCGATCCATGCGAGCAGAAGGAGGGCGGTGGCGCGGTGGTTCTGGCCGGCGGTTATGGAAATGGACTGGAGGCGAGGAAGCCGGGAATTGAGGGCGGGATTTTCGAAGGCGGCGGCGATGGCCCTGCGGAGGTGATGGGAGCGCGTCCAAGCGAGGTCGTGGGGGACGAAGTGGGAGCGGGGGTTTAGGAGGGCGCTATTGAGGGAATCGAAGCCATGCGAGAGGTTTGACCAGGAGTCGCTATCGAAGATGAGGCGATCGATGCGGGAGTAGAGGTCGGCTTCGAAACGATTGGCGAAGTTTCCCTGCCACCAGAACACGAGGGGAAGGTCGGAGTCGAGGTGGGAGAAGACGATATTGCGGACGAGGGCGCTGCAGTCGTGGGTGACGAGGAAAGCGATTTGTTCGGAGCAGACCGTTTTTTGGCCGGAGCTGTCGAGTTGGCAATGGGCGGTGATCCAGGAGCGGACCTCGGAGTCGGATTCTTCGGGGAGGGCGGTGATGAGGATGGCGCGGCAGGCGTGATCTGCGGTGATTTCCTGGATCGTTTGGACGTTCGTTTGGATGGAGTCGGCGGATTCGCTGTAGAGGGCGAAGTTGACGAGGGAGGCGCGTGTGGGAGCATTATCGACTTCCCAGAGTTTTTTGAGTTCGCCGTCGATCTGGGCGACGGCGACTTCCTGGCCGAGGAGGGCGATATTTGATTCGGTGAGCACGTTTTGGAGCGGCGTATCAGAGGCGGCGCCAGAGGTGGTTGTTTTGTTTGAGGAGTTGGTCGGCTTCTTCGGGGCCCCAGGAGCCGGCGGGGTATTCCGCGAGTGGCGGCGGGGACTTTGACTGGTGCCAGGCGTGTTCGATGTCGTCGATGAAGGCCCAGGCGGATTCGACTTCATCGCGGCGGGCGAAGAGGGTGGCGTCGCCGGCCATGGCGTCGAGGAGGAGTCGTTCGTAGGCTTCGGGCGATGATTTTCCGAAGGAGCTTCGGTAGTGGAAATCCATTTTGACGGGTTCGATATTGAGGGCGGGACCGGGGAGTTTGGAAAGCATGCGGAGGGAGATGCCTTCGTCGGGTTGGATGCGGATCACGAGGACATTTTTTCTCGCCGTGACGGGCATGGAGGAGAAGAGGACATTGGGAGGGTCCTTGAAGTGGACGGAGATTTCGGTGGCTTTTTTGGGGAGGCGTTTGCCCATGCGGACATAGAAGGGGACGCCTTCCCAGCGCCAGGTGTCGATCATGATGCGGAGGGCGACGTAGGCTTCGGTTTGGGAGTCCGGGGCGATGCGATCTTCTTCGCGGTATCCCGGGACAGTCTCGCCGTTGATGGAGCCGGCGGTGTATTGGGCGCGGACGACGGATTTAGCGACGTCTTCCGGGGTGGGCATGCGGCGGAGGGACTTGAGGACCTTTACCTTTTCGTCGCGGACGCCATCGGCGGAGAGGTCGACGGGGGGTTCCATGGCGACGAGGGAGAGGAGTTGGAGGAGGTGGTTTTGGACCATGTCGCGGAGGGCGCCGGCGGTATCGTAGTATCCGCCGCGGCCGCCTTCCATCCCGAGGTGTTCGGCGCAGGTGACTTGGATGTGATCGATGTGGTTGCTATTCCAGAGCGGTTCGAAGATGGCATTGGCGAAGCGCAGGACCATGATGTTCTGGGCGGTTTCTTTGCCGAGGTAGTGGTCGATGCGGTAGGTATCCGATTCTTTGAAGGTGTCATTGACGACCTGGTTCAGGTGGCGGGCGGTGGCGAGGTCCGTGCCGAAGGGTTTCTCGACGATGACGCGGGACCAGGCGCCGTCGGGAGCACTGTTAAGGCCGGATTTCTTCGCGTTGAGGAGAATGTCGTCGAAGAATTCGGGAGCGGAGGCGAGGTAGTAGAGGGTATTGTTGCTGGTGCCTTGTTCGGTGCGGATTTCTTGGAGGCGTTTGGCGAGGGCACGGTATCCTTCGAGGTCTTGGAATTCGGATTGGTGGTAGTGGATGAGGCGGGCGAATTGATCCCAGATTTCGGGGTCGTGGCTCTGGCGGGAGACCTCTTTGTTGATGGCTTCGAGTTCGGCCCGGAATTGTTCATCGGTTTTCTCGCGACGCGCGAATCCGATGACGCGGGTGCCGGGTGGGAGATCACCATCGACGGCGAGGTTGTAGAGGGCGGGGATGAGTTTGCGATGGGTGAGATCGCCGGTGGCGCCGAAGATGACGATGGTGCAGGGGGCGGCGCTTTTTTCGGTGACGAGGCCTTCTTTGAAGGGATTGGCTTCCATGGGAAAAGTCGTGGCCTCCGTCAGAAGCAAGATTTGTGCTCGGCGGTGGATGCGCGTTGCTTCAATGTCTCCGGAAATCAGGGAAGAGGGAAGCCTTTGTTCAGATCGGCGACCTGGGTGCGGATGGCGTCGAGTTTGGCATCGTCTTTGCGATTGTCGAGAGCCTCGAGGAGGAGGTCTGCGATGATTGTCATTTCGTTTTCGCTCATGCCGCGCGTGGTGACGGCGGGGGTGCCGATACGGATGCCGCCGGCTTTGAAGGGGGAGAGGGTATCGAAGGGAATGGCGTTTTTATTGACGGTGATGCCGGCACGATCGAGGGCTTCCTGGGCTTCTTTGCCGTTGAGGTCCTTGGGGCGGACATCGACGAGGAAGCAGTGGTTCTCGGTTCCACCGGAGACGATGCGGAAGCCATGGTGGGCGAGGCGATCGGCGAGAGTGGCGGCGTTCACAAGGATTTGCCTGGTGTATTCTTTAAATTCGGGTTGAAGGGCTTCGTGGAAGCAGACGGCTTTGGCGGCGATGACGTGTTCGAGGGGCCCCCCCTGGATGCCGGGGAAGACGGTGGAATCGATTTTCTTGGCCGTTTCCTCGTCGTTGGTGAGGACGATCCCACCGCGGGGGCCGCGGAGGCTTTTATGGGTGGTGGAAGTGACGACGTGAGCGTGGGGGAAAGGTGACGGGTGGGCGCCGCCGGCGACGAGGCCGGCGATGTGGGCCATATCGACGAAGAGGATGGCGTCGACGGAGTCGGCGATCTCGCGCATGCGTTTGAAGTCGATGATGCGGGAGTAGGCGGAGGCACCGGCGGTGATCATTTTGGGTTTGGCTTCGAGGGCCATCTCCGCGAGGTGATCGTAGTCGACTTGTTCGGTTTCTTTGGAGACGCCGTAGTGGACGACTTCGTAGAATTTACCGGAGAAGTTCATGGGGTGGCCGTGGGTGAGGTGGCCGCCATGGGCGAGGTCCATGGTGAGGATGGTGTCGCCGTTTTCGATGAGGGAGAAGTAGACGGCGGTATTGGCCTGGGAGCCGGAGTGAGGTTGGACGTTGGCGAAGTCGCAACCGAAGAGTTCTTTTACGCGGTCGATGGCGAGTTGTTCGGTGGTATCGACATTTTCGCAGCCGCCATACCAGCGTTTGCGGGGGTAACCTTCGGCGTATTTATTGGTGAGGACGGAGCCTTGGGCTTCGCGAACGGCGGCGCTGGCGAAGTTTTCCGAGGCTATGAGTTCGATGTTGTTGCGCTGGCGTTCGCGTTCGAGAGCGATGGCGTTGGCGACATCGGGATCGACTTCGGCGATGGCGGCGGTGTTGGCGGCTTCGATTTTATCGACGCGTCGTTCGTGGCGACCGCCTTCGAAGGGGGTATCGAGCCATGCTCTGACGATGGCTTGGCCTTCTTCGGGGGAGGTTTTGCCGCCGGCGAGGCAGAGGACGTTGGCGTTATTGTGTTTCTTCGTCATCTCCGCGGAATCGGTATCAAAGACGAGAGCGGCGCGTATTCCCTCGAAACGGTTGGCGGCCATGCTCATGCCGATGCCGGTGGTGCAGACGAGAATGCCTAGGTCGTGTTTACCGGAGAGGACGTCGGTGCAGACTTTTTGGGCGTAGTCGGGGTAATCGACCGAGTCTTTGGAATCGGGGCCGAGGTCGTTCACTTCGTGGCCTTGGTTTCTGAGGGATAAGACGACGGCTTCTTTGAGATCGAAGCCACCGTGGTCAGCGCCGATGGAGATGGAGGGAGAGGATTTGGATGTGGGAGTCGAGGCTTGGGGCTCTGATGCGGTGGCGGATTCGGTCATGGATGTGTGGTTTTCGTTTGGTTCGAGGAATTTAAGGATGGAAGGGATGGCTTGGGCAATTTGTTTTCTGGTGGCTTCGTAGGCGGATTTTCCCATGCCGATGGGATCGGGGACTTCGGGGAAATCCATTTCCGATGGGTCGCAGAATTCGCAGACGAGGAAGGTTTTTTCGGCGGCGGCGGGGAAGAGGTGTTCCACCGTGTCTTTATGGCCGCTGGTCATGGTGAAGATATGGGTGGCATCTTCGACGAGTTCTTCGGTGAGAAGGTTGCTGCGGAGGCCGGTGATATCGATGCCTTGGTCATGGAGGACTTCGACGGAGTGGGCGCTGGGGATTTGGCCGTCGACGGCGCCGACGCCGGCGGAGCCGACGGTGATATCGAGGCCGGCTTTTTCGATTTCGTAGCGCAGGAGGCCTTCCGCCATGGGGCTGCGGCAGACATTTCCCGTGCAGACGAATAGAACGTGTTTCAAGGCGTGAGACTCCCTGGTTGGTTGTGGCATCTACGGATAAGAGAGAGGGGGTGGGGGGAAAGTCAAATGATGGTGTGGTGCCGGGGGGGAGTCTGCGGTCGACAGGTATCGGGAGATTGGGGTAAGAATGGGGCAGCAGGAGAAAAATTGTGATATGAAACCGGGAGGGACAGACGGGGGAACGTGGCAGTTTTTGGTGGGGGCGTTGTTGTGCGTGGTGGCGGGGTGGTTGTTTTTTGATTCGGTGCGGGTGGTATCTGGAGGGGGTTGGGTTTCGGGGATGATGCGGGGACGCGGGGGTGGCGGGATGGGGCAGACGACCTCGATGGGGATTTTGTTTGTGCCGTTTGTGATCGGATTGGTGCTGTTGTTTTACAACGCGAAGCTGAAGGCGGGGTGGGTGTTGTTTATCGTGGGATTGGCGATCGTGGTGGTGGAGATGGTGAGCCGGATACGGTTTCGGTTTGATATCAAGTCGACGCACTTGATTTTGATGATCGTGATGTTTTGCGCGGGGGCGGGATTTATTTTACGGTCGGTCCGGGACGGGAGTGCGCGGGAGACGATCGACAAGATGAGGGGGAAAGAGATCGAGGGAGGAGACGGGGAATAAAAAAGGCGCGCTCCTTTTCGGGAACGCGCCTTTTTGAGTTTAAGGTTTTCGTCGAGCTGTCGCCTCAGGCCTTCTTGGTTTTCTTTTTGTTATTCTTGGCGCCTTTGGCGGGCTGTGGGGCATCGCCTTGGAGGGCGAGGTATTCTCCGGGTTTGGCGACGGGGTAGTTTCCGTCGGCATCTGGCATGACGGGCGGGTTTTCGTCGTAAGACGAGAGGCTGTCGGGGACGAGTTGAACGCCTTTTTCGACGGCGTCGTCCCAGGTGATTTCCTTGCCGGAGTAGGTGCACATGCGACCAAGGACGCAGGTCATGCTGCTATCGGCGCCATAGTAGGCGTCGTTCTTGGGGGTATCCTGGCGGATGTGCTTGTAGAGTTCGGCGTGTTCGACGTCGTAGGGGTTCCGGGTGACGTCGTTTTTGATACGTTTCACCATATTGCCTTTGTGATCGTAGAAGATGGCGCCGCCCTTGTTGTCCATCTCGACCCGACCCTTGGTGCCGATGAGTTTTTCCGCGACGCGGCCCCAGCCGGGCATGTGTTTGCACTGGGAGTTATTGATCATGCCGTCGTCGAAGTAGAACTCGACGTTGTGGTGGTCGTAGATTTGGCCGTTTTCTTTATCGGTGCGGACCTGGCGGCCTCCGACGCCACGCGCTTTGACGGGGTGACCGCCTTTGAACCAGTTTACGATGTCGATATTGTGGATGTGTTGTTCCGCGATGTGGTCGCCGCAGATCCAGGTGAAGTAATACCAGTTGTAGAGTTGGTACTCCATTTCGGTGGGTTCGCGTCCGAGGGCTTCGGCAACGGCGGCGCGGGGGCGGGTCCAGACGCCGCCGCTGTTCCAGTAGCAATGGGCGCCGACGAGGTCGCCGATGGCACCGTTTTGGACTTCGTCTTGGGCCTGGATGTAGCTGTCCTGGTAGCGGCGCTGGAGGCCGACGACGACTTTAAGGTTATTGGCGTCTGCTTCCTTGGCGGCGGCGATGACTTTGCGGTAGCCGGGAGCGTCGGTGCAGACGGGCTTTTCCATGAAGACGTGTTTGCCCTGCTTGATGGCTTCTTCGAACATCATGGGGCGAAGGCCGGGAGGGGTGGTGAGGATGACGACGTCAGCCTTGTCGATCGCTTCTTTGTAGGCGTCGAGGCCGACGAATTTGTTTTGTTCGCTGACGTTGATTTTACCGGCGCCTTTGTGGGCTTTCGCTATTTTTTCCAAGCCGTCGTCGAGGCGATCCTTGAAAGCTTCCGCGACGGAGACGAACTCGGTGCCTTCGTTCTTGAGGTTTTGGACGATGGCGCCGGAGCCGCGTCCACCGGTGCCGATGACGGCGACTTTCATGGTGTCGCTACTGGCGGCGAAGGCGTGGGTGGCGGGGGAGAGGGCCGCGGCGGTCGTGGCGGCGGTGGTGGTGTGAAGGAACTTGCGCCGGGTGGTGGCGGTGGTCTTCGTGGGTTTGGCTTTGGATGGTTCAGTCATGGTTCCGATTAGGTTTGAGTGGCTTCCAGCGATGTTCGGGGGATAAAACGGAGCTTTAGGCGGCTTTTTTCTTCGGTTTTTTGGGTTTTTTCGCCGGTTTGGGGTCGAGATTCGCGTTCATTTGGTCTGCGGAGGGGGTGGGGGTGTTGATTCCGGACTCGGGGACATCGGCTTTGGCGATCCAGGCGATGGCGTTGAGGGCGGTTTTTCTGAAGTTATCGTCGGCCCAGTTGTCGTGGAAATGGCCGCCGGTGAAGCCGAAGCCGCGGCCGCCATTGTCGCGATCGTAAACCCAAACGACGTGCTGGGGGAGTTTATCGGCGACCATTTTGCGGACTTCGGGATTTCCGGAGTGATGGCCATCGGGACGGGACATGGTTTCATCTGGGGGAATGGCTGAAAGTATGGGCGTCACGCCGTCCATATTGTCGGCGAAGCGCATATTAAAATACCATTCATCGAGGATATCAAAAGGGGCGACTCCATTTGCGACGGGATGATCGGGGATGTCGGTGAATTGGGCGGTCCAGTGGGGGTTTACGGAGTAGAAGGTTTCGAAGGCGCCACCGATCCATGAGATGAGGTCCTGGTTGGATTCATCGGGGAGCATTTCGACGGCGTAGTGGATGCAGCCGATGCCGATGCCTTGGTCGGCGAGGTAGTCGAGTTGGCGGCGGTGGAAGAAGCCGGGGTGGCGTTGGCCGCCATCGGAGAAGATAACGACGGCGTCGGCATTTTGGAAAGCGGAGCGATCGGCGGGCCAACCGCTGTGGTAGACGGTGGCGAGGACTTCATCGCCGTAGTGTTCGTTGATGAGGGCGGCGAGGAGGTCGGAGCCGGCGTTGTGTTCGTGGGCGCGCGGGGCGTGGGAGGGGGCGCCGGCGACGAAGACGACTTTCTTTTTATCTTCCAGGGGAAGGCGTTTGAGTTCGATGTCCTTGAATTGGACTTTCATGGGTGGGCCTCTGTGGATTTGGAATCCGAGGAGGCCGGAGTCGCGGCGTTCGTCGGTGTCGTTGTCGGTGGATTCGGACATGACGACCCCATTGATTTTGTGGATGACGTGATTGCCTTTGGCGATGATGTGATACTCGTTCCAATCTTCTTCGTTGATGTGGGATTGGAGTTCTTCGGCATCGGCGAATTGTTCGACGAGTTCGGGTTTACCGTCTTCATTCATGACGGTTTTTTCGCCGCGTTTGGCGTGGATGCCGCGAAATTTTTCGCCGTAGACGATGCCGGAAAATTTTGGGGATGAATCGATATCGGCCTGGTAGCCACCGAGGACGTATTCCAGGGGGGTGCCTTTTTTAGGGTCTTTGTCGATGACGAAGGAGCGGTATTGGATGCCGCTGTTTCCGCCGATGATGCGGTATTTGAGTTTGAGTTCGAAGTCGTCGACTTCGCCGTTTTCCCAGATGATGAACTTATTGTATGGGATGGGATCGTCGTCGGTGGTGGTGCCGGTGATGGCGCCGTCTTCGACGGACCAGAATTCGGCTTCGCCGTCCCATCCGTCGAGGGTTTCGCCGTCGAAGATGGGGACGAATTCCTGACCGGTGACGGTGGGGGGGTCTTCCTTGGTGGTGGTATCTTGGGCGATGGCGGCAAAGCAGAGGGCTGCGGCGACGCCGGTGACGCCGATGAGGGCTGGGGTTTTCATAATGTTGGGGTTTGGGTTTTGGACCAGGTGCCGTGTGAGGGCGGCGAAGTGTCAGGCGGCGTTCCAGGAATCTTTGATGTATTGGATGCCGAACTCGTAGACTTCTTCGTGGGAGTCGAAGAGATCGCGCCAGACGCGGGTAGCGGCGGCGAGATCGGGGAGGGCACGTCCGAAGGCTTCGATGACGAACCAGTTGTCGTAGCCGAGTTTCTTGAAGAGTTGGATCGTTTCGCGGATGGGGGTGTGGTCTTTGCCCGGGGTGCCGCGGTCGTTGGCGGAGATGTGGACGTGTTTAATGACGTCGAAATTGGGTTCGATGACGCCGAGGGGGTCTTTTTCTTCGATATTGGCGTGGAAGGTGTCGTACATCGTGAAGAAGTTCGGATGGTTGACCCTTTTCACGTATGCGGCGGCCTGTTCGATGGTATTGAGGAAGTGGCATTCGAAGCGGTTGAGGGCTTCGACGGTGAGGCGGATGCCGGCTTGTTGGGCGTCTTCGGCCATGACGCGATGGGCTTCGGCGGCGTGTTCGAGTTCGGTTTCGGTGGGGCCGGTGCCGGTGAAGTTGCAGAGTTCCTGGTAGAAGGGGCCGCAGATATTTTCGATACCGGCGTTGTGGCCGCATTCGACGACTTTACGGAGGTGATCGAGGCCGGCCTGGCGGTGGGCGGCTTCGGTGCTGATGAGAGATTGGGTGTCGTCGGGGCAGATAGTGACGGCGCAGCAGCTGAGGCCGTGGTCTTTAATGGCTTGTCCTATCTTGGTGAAGTGGGCGGGATCGGAGACATCGAAGATGGGAAATTCGACGCCGTCGTATCCGGCATTTTTGAGAGTATCGAGGACGTGGAAGTCATCTTCGATGACGTGGCCGGTCCAGAGGAGAAGGTTAAAGCCGATTTTCATGCGGGCAATTAAGGGGAAGGACGGGAATAGTGCAAGGCTGGAGGCGGGAATCGGTCACTCGCGCATGGGTTGGCGGGCCTGGTAGCGCTGGATATCGTTGTTATAGCGGTCGATGAGGACTTGTTGTTGGGAGGCATTGACGATGGGCAGGGTTTTTTGGAGGACGGCGACGGCATCGTCGAAGCGGCCGAGTTCGGCGAGGGCGGCGGCCTGTGTGGCGATGAGGCCGACGTGATTGCCGCCGGCGACCTGGAGGCCTCTTTGGGTGATGGCGAGGGATTGTTGTCCGTTTCGGAGGGCGGGATCGTTATTGGTGGCCATTATCCAAGCGGCGGCGTTGTAGGTATTGGGATCGGGCGATCCGAGTTCGATGGCGCGGAGGAATTCGGGCAGGGCTTGGGCGGGTTTTTTGTTACGGAACAGTTGGAAGGCGTAGGAGCTGCGGAAGCCGGGGTTAGCGGAATTCATTTCCGTGGCGCGAGCGAGGGCGACCTCTGCTTCCTCACTGCGGCCGAGTCTTTCGAGGGCGAGGCCTTTATTGTGATAGGTGGAGGGGCTCATGGGTCGCAGTTCGAGCGTTCTATCGAAGACCTCGACGGCTTCCTCCGGTTTCTCCAGGCGGAGGAGCATGGTGCCCATATTTCCCCAGGCGTCGAATTCGAGGGGGTTTAGTTCGGTGGCTTTTTTGAAGGCCTCGAGGGCTTTTTCGGCATCGCCGAGATTGGCGTGAGCGGTGCCGAGGTTGTTCCAGGGTTTTGAGAATCTGCCTCCGTCGACTTCGATACTTTTGACGAAGGATTTGCGTGCGTCTTCCCAATCGTTATTTGCGCCTTGGGCGATCCCGAGTTCGTTCCAAGCGGCGGCGGCGGTGGGCACTTTTTTGGTATTATCTTCCCAGAGGCGGATGGCTGCGGCTTGAGGGTTGGGGGATTGGTAGAGGGAAGCGCGGTAGGCGGTTTGCCAGGCGAAGAGGGCGGCGACGATAATGGCGAGGGCGGCGGGTGCCTGTGGGGAGTTTTTGGCGATGCGGGGGAGGGCGAGAGTGGTGTAGCCGACGATGACGGCGACGACAGTGGGGACGGCGAGATATCCGAGGTGATTGGCGACGTAGGAGTAGTAGTGGTAGGACATCGCGAACATGCCGAGGACGGGGAAGAGGCCGAAGATGAGGCAGACGAAGGCGGTGAAGAGGCCACGGCCGTATTTTTTGCGGGCGAGCCAAGCGGAGATGCCGGCGGCGATCATGAGGAAGGTGGGCACCGCGGCGAAGATGCCGGAGGGGTCCGGCCATTTGGGATAGACCATGGCGATGCCGGTGGGGACGATGATCTTGATGATGTAGAACCAGAAGACGCGTCCTGTGATGAGGAAGCGTTCGAGGAGGTTTGCGCCGGTTTCGGAATTGGAAGAGCTGAGGGCGCCGGTGATGGTTTCGAAGGCGCGGTAACCTCCATCGGCGTCGTGACCGAGGACTTTGCCTTGGAACCAGAGGGTGGTGAAGGCGCTGAAGGCGGAAAGAGCGAAGAAGGGCAGCGTTTTTGCGAGCGTCACAAGAAATCGCAGTAACTTGGATCGTTCGATTTGGTATTTTCTGGTTGAGGGCTTGGGAAAAGGAAAGTCGCGATACCATGATAGGGCGATCAGCACGAAGGGAAGCGCTATCACTGACGCTTTGGATAATAGTGAACATGCAAAAAGCAGCCATGCGCATGCCAGCCAAGGGAGCCAAGTTTTCCACTTATGCAGCAAATTCTCTTCGTGTTTGAGCCAGGTGAGAATGGCGGCGAAGAAGAAGACCATGCAGAGGGTATTCTTGCGTTGGGATATCCAGACGACGGAATCGACGCAGAAGGGGTGGATGGCGAAGAGGAGGGCGGCGACCCAGGCGCCGGGGACGGCGAGTTTGATGAGGATGCGCCAGAGGAAGAGGGAGCTGAGGGCGTGGAGGAGGACATTGACGATGTGGTAGCCGTAGGGGGAGTGGCCCCAGAGTCGCCACTCGATCCAGAATGTGGTCCAGGTGAGCGGGTAGTAGTCGGTGGCTTGTTTGGAGGCCCAGATGTAGCCCAGGCCTTCGGGGAGCTGCACGAGGGCGTTTCGAGTGATGGTAATGTCGTCGTCCCAGGTGAATCCGGCTGAGAAGGCGGGGATATAGACGAGGAGTGTGAGGAGGAAGAGGAGGGCGCCTTGGAGGCGGGCATCTTTCCAAAGGGGAGCGGGTTCTCCCGGTTCGGGTGAGGGCTTCTTCTTGCTTGGGGACTTTTCCGATTTGGGGGTGTTGGATGGGGACTCGCTCTCGTTGGATTCGGGCACCGTGGAAGCGGGCTGTTTCTTGGTCCGGTGGGAACCTTTTTTATTACGCTTCGATTTGCGGGCCATGGGATGGGGATGCGGATGGGAAGAGTGCGGAGGCGGGGGGCTTGAGGGAGGGGAGACTATAGGGTGTGGGGTGAAGGGTTGTCAAAGTTGGGGTGAACGGTAGTATTTGGCGGTATTGGCGGCGGACGATGAACGAAGCGGTAGAGACAGTATTATTTCATGAGACGACGATCTTGAGTCGATTGGACGAGATGGCGCGGGAGATATCGGCTGATTTTGCGGGCAGGGAATTGACGGTGGTGGTGATATTGCATGGAAGCATGATATTCATGTCGGATTTGTTACGGCGGATTGATTTGCCGATGACGATCGATTCGATTCGGGTGTCGAGTTATCATGGGGGGACGACGAGTTCCGGGGTGGTGACCTTCAACCAGAAGACCTTGCCGGACATTGCGGGGAAGGATGTGTTGGTGGTGGATGATATTTTGGATACGGGCCGGACATTGCGGGCGATATTGGATCGGTTGCGTGAGGAGGGGGAGCCGGCGAGTGTAAGGTCATGTGTTTTACTGGACAAGGCGGATGCGCGTGTGGTGGATGTGGATGTGGAGTATGTAGGGTTTGAGATTGGGGATGAGTTTGTGATTGGCTATGGGTTGGATTACGACGGGCATTACCGGAATTTGCCGTTTGTGGGCACGCTAAAAGCGGAGTATGTGAAGGGCTGAAGCCGCGATTGATGAAAGTTAAAGTGTTAGTGTTTTCGGTGTTGCGGGATATTGTGGGGGTGGAGGAGATGGAGCGGGAAGTGGTGGAGGGGGCGACGGTGGGAGATTTGTTGGAGGGGATGATTGCCGAGTGGCCGAAGCTGAAGGATTGGGAGGGGCGATTGTTGTTGGCGGTGGATTTGGCGGAGATTCTACTCACCCAGTGCGCTTCAGGTGAAGGAGGGCCGACTCTCCTGCACAAGGACTGCTTCCTCAAATGATGCTCACGGCCCTCGACCGCAGACTGAACGCACTAAGACAATCCGCTCTGGGCTAAGGAGACTGCCCTCTTCTACTCAAAATTGACTAGTCCGGATGTGCGGAACGGCTGAGCGGGTACCGTCCCGAACTACTAAAGTACGGCGTTAGTCAGGGCACCAGTGACGCCGAACGGCTTGGCTCACTTGCGCGAAGCCCGCGCAGCGGGCGAAGCGTCAAGTGCAGCCGATTGTTCGGTGTGACACGCATACACAATGAATCCTTCATTAAGCCACCGCCAATCTGCGGCGACGGCCATCCAACACAACCTGATGCACTGACACCACTACCAGCTTCGATTCGCGCTACCTAGAGATGAGCGCGGTAACTCGCTATCTGCACAGGGCGCATCCCACGTTTTGTTGGATACGACGCCGTTACAAGATGCACCAATGGATGGAGCCAAGCAATTCGGGGCGTCTTGTAGCGAAGGAAACGCCGTCAACCCGCGGCCTCGTAGCAAGATTTGTGTACGGCTCGGTCCCAGATCTTTCGACCACCGCGACTTCAAACTTGCAGCAGCGGTGCAGCCAAGGCCGAGTGCGGCGAACTACGTAATCGACGATGCGCTCACACACGCACTCAGAGCGGCACAGCCGTGAGAGAACTGAAAATGCCGAGAGTGCTGCAAATGGCGCTCTCTCGATACAGCGACCCATCGCTACAGTCAGATGCTGACGCCGTCCTCAACCTACAGTCGGCAACGCTCGGTAGACGAGATTCGGTTGTCCCATCATCCACCAAGCCGTACGACAGGAGACATAGAACGGACTATGCCACCGAACGGCGGCCATAACCGGCCAACAATGTCGCGTAGCGATATTGTTGGTCCGTGTTGATGGCTTTGTTCGGCCAATAACGCTCCTTGTACATCTGCATCTCTACCAGCACTAGTGGGCAGTTAGCTTCTGCCAAACGAAGGCACCGTTCTCGTTCCGTTGAGACAACATGATACTCCAACGATTTCCGATTATGGCTCGCT
>JBCCIR010000109.1:0-18498 GCA_039028175.1 Verrucomicrobiota bacterium | reverse complement strand
CTATAGTTACTGCTTACCAAGGTTGATAAAACCTTAAACTCTCCCATGGTAAACCCTGAAGGGCAGGGTAAATGTTTTAATTTGAGACCCCCTAGACCACTCCCACATACGTGAATGAAACAAAAATCGCGCAAATAACCGCCACCACCCGCGCCGTCGATGAATAATACCGGTCCCCGATAAAATCCGGCACCGTAAACTTCCCGAATCGCCGCAAATAAGGCGCCAACAACAACGCCAACAACACATATCCCCCCGTCCACCCCATTAAGTAAACCGACCCGTCACGCCCCGCGAACGAGATAATCCCCGCCATCGATATAAAAGACGCCGCACTCATCCAGTCCGCCGCCGTCGCCATCCCGTTCGCCACCGCCGGCACACCCTTCCCCGCTACGTAAAACTCGCCCGTCGATCCCGCCCGCGACCAAATCGCCACTCCGATGTAGAGCGCAAACGTCACTCCCACCAACAAATAAGTCCACCCCTGTACGTCCATAAGTTATTCCCGCTTCTAGATTCTAGCTCCCAACTCCTGGCCGCCTCAATCCTCCTCCTCCCCCGCATAGGCATGATCCAATCGGTTCATGTACCACACATAAAACGCGATCAATATCACGAACACATAGATGCTCCCCTGCTGCGCAAACCAAAACCCCAGCTTGAACCCCGTCCCCGGTATCCGCACCTGGTCCAGTTGATCCACCAGCAATATCCCGAACCCATACGAAACCAGGAACCACACCGCCAACAACCACAGCACACAACGCACATTCTTCCGCCAATACTCCCGCGCCTTGTCGTGATCCGACTCAGATTTCGAGGTGCTCATAGGCTCAATAGGAACGGAGGGGGGTTCTCGGGTAATCCAAAGAAAACCAATCCAAAATCGAGGGTTCCCTTTGAAAAAATTGACGCTATCTTTAGCCCATCGCTTTTGCTATTGAAAGGCAAAAGAAGCACTCCCGCGTCCCCGTTCAAACACTCAGCCCAAGACTCGCTATCGCCTAGATGTCCGCCCATAAACCCATCGTTCTCGGCCAGGAAAATCTCCCCGCGTCCGGCGCCGTCATCATCCCCAATCGCCTCACCTTTCAGGATATCCTCCACCTGGAGAAAATTATCACTGGCCGGTCCCTCGTCTACCTCCTCGAGCAAAACGCCGTAATCGACCCCCTCCTCCAAGCCCACCTGGAAAAGGATTCCACCGAGGCCCTCCTCTTCTCCGTCGGCGAACAACACCTCGACGCCTTCAAAAAAGCACTCCACGGCCATATCACCCAGGAGGCCCTCATCATCTTCGTCCCCGGCGACAGCCTCACCCGCCCCGGCGAACTCACGCGCGTCCCCTCCGCCACAACCGAATTCATCATCTCCGCCGGCGCCCCCCTCGTCCCGCTCTTCATCGATCACCCCCAGGATACCAGCCTCCAAATCGAACCGCGACGCGAAACCGATAACCTCGTCTTCTCCTTCGGCAAAGTCCTCGAACGCGAGGCCTCTAACCTCGCCAATTACCAGGAAAATCTCCTCGTCGCCTCAAATCTCGCGTTCGAGTCCCGCCCCGCTTTCGACAAACACCTCGGCTACGCCCTTCTCCAAGGACTCAAAAAACACGCCTCCGTCTCAAAATTGATCGACGGACTCGACGGCAGCGAAACCCGCTTCCACAAAATTCTCGCCGTCGCCATCGTCTTCTCAAAACTCATCCGCCAGGAAACATCCGCCACACGCGTCGGCATTGTTCTCCCCCCGGGCCGCGCCGGCATGATCGCCAACCTCGCCGTCATCTTCGCCGGAAAAATCCCCGTCAATATCAACTTCACCGCCGGTCCCGGCGCCATCAATTCCTCCATCGAGCAAGCCGGAGTCGATCGCCTCATCACCGTCGATCGCTTCATCCGAAAAAATCAAAAGTTTCCCTGGCCTCCTAACAAACAACTGATCTTCCTGGAACGCGTTCTCCCTCCCCTCAAAAGCAAGATCGCCCTCTGGATGATCCTCGCGAAACTCTTCTCCGCAAATACGCTCGCCCGCCTCCTTGGTATCCCCAAAAAAGCCGACCCCACCGACGAAGCCATCCTCCTGTTCACCAGCGGCAGCGCTGGCGAACCCAAAGGCGTCCCCCTCACCCATCGAAATATCCTCGGTAACGTCAACCAGTTCGGCGCCCGCATCGACCTCCATCACTACGATAAACTCCTCGGCTGCCTCCCCCTCTTCCACTCCTTCGGCTGCACCGTCACGCTCTGGTTTCCCCTTATCGAAGGCGTCGACCTCGTGACCTATCCTTCCCCGCTGGAGGTCGTGAAACTCGCCGAGCTCATCGAGAAATACGAGGTGACCGTCCTCCTCGCCACGCCCACCTTCCTTCGTGGTTACCTCCGCCGCGCCGAAAAAAAACAACTCACTTCCCTGGACTACACCATCACCGGCGCCGAAAAACTTCCACCCTCTCTCTCCGATGCCTACCGGGAAAAATTCGGCAAACCCGTCCTCGAAGGATACGGCCTCACGGAAACATCCCCCGTGACAAACGTCAATCTCCCCGACCCAAACCCCACCGGCAGCCTCCCCCTCATCCCCTCAACCCGCACGGGTTCCGTCGGACAACTCCTGCCCGGGATGGCCATCCGCATCACCGACCCCGACACCGATGAACCGCTCTCCCTCCACAAAGCCGGAATGATCTGGCTCAAAGGCCCAAACGTCTTCACCGGTTACCTCAACAATCCCGATGCCTCCGCTAAAATCCTCCAAAAAGGTTGGTTCAAAACCGGCGACCTCGGCCGCATGGACGCCGATGGCTTCCTCTACATCGAAGGCCGCCTCAAACGCTTCTCAAAAATCGGCGGCGAAATGGTCCCCCACGAAACCGTCGAAGAAGCCATCGTCAAACAACTCGGCCTCGAGTCCGAAGCCGAACGCAAAATCGTCGTCACCGGCTGCCCCGACGAAGCCAAAGGCGAAGCCCTCGTCCTTCTCTCCACCCTCCCCGATCTCGACCTCACCGACCTCCGCTACCGCCTCCTCGAAGCCGGTATCCCCAGCCTCTGGGTTCCCAAATCCGTGATCGACGTCGACGAAATCCCCGTCCTGGCCTCCGGTAAACTCGACCTCCAAGCCTGCGATAAAGTCGCCAAACAACCCGGCTCCGCCCAGGCCTGATCATCGCACCCTGAAGACGGAATCTCTAACTGACTTCCTCACTTCCCTCTCCGAGGACCACGACCACGCCATCCCCGTCGAGCGCTTCATGCAGGAAGCCCTCTACCACCCCGACTTCGGATACTACACCGCCCACATCGACGCCCTCGGCCCCCGCGGCGACTTCGCCACCACCGCCACCCTCACCCCCCTCCTCGCCCAATCCCTCGGCACATTCATCCAAAACAATGGAGGCGCGGGCACCCGACCGCGCAATCCGAACCCACCAAAAAACCTCCTCGGCCAGCAGCCACCCCCATCCAACACCGTCCGCCAGGAGCGAACGCAGAGTGCCCGCGCCAACAGCGCATCCGGGTGCAGCGTCACGCTGCTGGAAATCGGCCCCGGCTCCGGCGCCCTCGCCCGCGACCTCCTCGCCAATCTCCCCTGGCGCCTCCGCCGCAAAACCCATCTCCACCTCATCGAAATCTCCCCCCGCCTCCAATCCCTCCAAAAACAAACCCTCAAAAAATACCAAAAACAAATCACCTGGCACACCGACATCACCCATGCCCTGGCCGCCGTCGCCCACCCCACCCAGCTTGTCATCCTGTCCAACGAACTCGTCGACGCCTTCCCCGCCTCCGTCTGCGAATTCGACCCCGACAACAACACCTGGCAAAAACTCCACCTCGCCTTCACCCCCGACAAAGGAATCAAAGAACGTCTCCTCCCCTGCCCACCCCCAACTAAATACTCGATACCAAAAACCCTAAACTCCCGCCAACGCATCGAAGTCCACGAATCATACCACGATTGGCAAACATCATGGGTCCCTCGCCCTGGCGCCGAAGGCGCATCCGAATGCAACGACGCGACGCTGCTGACCATCGACTACGGCGACACCATCGACCACCTCTACCACCGCCGCCCCCAGGGCACCCTCCGCGCCTATTACCGCCACCAACGCTTCGCCGGCCCCGACCTCTACGCCCGCTTCGGCAAACAAGACCTCACCGCCGACGTCAATTTCTCCGCCCTCATCGACCACGGCAACGAACTCGGCCTCGAAACCGTCTCCCTCCAAACCCAACGAGAATTCATCCTCACCCAGCTCCCCAATACCCCACCCGATCACCCCCTCATCGACCCCCACGGCCCCGGCACCGCCTTCAAAGTCCTCCACCAAAAACCCAAACCCGCTCCCTCATAGACTCTCCGTCCGCCCAGACCACAAAGGTAGGGCGGGACGTCCCGGCCCGCCGCCGCAGCGAAGCGAGGATTTCCCATCCACCCAACCGCCCTTGACTGGCAACCGGCAACCGGCAACTTTACACTCCCCTCCTAATGCACTCCTTCCACTACCACGACACCCATCTCAGCCTCCACTGCGAAGACGTCGATCTCCAGCAGCTCGCCGAACAACACGGCACCCCCCTCTACGTCTACAGCAAAGCCACCTTCCTCGATCACTACCGCCGCCTCGACGAGGCGCTCGCCGACCTCGATCACGAAATCGCCTACGCCGTCAAAGCGAATTCCAATGTCGCCATCCTTAACTTCCTCGCCAAAGAAGGAGCCGGCTTCGATATCGTCTCCGGCGGCGAACTCCACCGCGTCAAAACCGCCGGCGGCGATCCCCAAAAATGCACCTTTGCCGGCGTCGGGAAAACCCGCGAAGAAATCGAGTTTGCTCTCAAGGAAAATATCTACTCCTTCAACGTCGAATCCGAATCCGAAATCCAAGCCCTCAACACCATCGCCGGCGAACTCGGCCTCTCCGCCCCCATTGCCATTCGTATCAACCCCAACGTCGACGCCAAAACCCACAAATATATCTCCACCGGAAAATCCGAAGACAAGTTCGGCATCGACTTCGATGCCGCTCCCGATGCCTACGCCCGCGCCGCGGAACTCCCCCACATTAAAATCCGCGGCGTCCAAATGCACATCGGCTCCCAACTCACCACCCTCGACCCCTTCGTCGAAGCCGTGAACAAAGTTGTCCCCCTCGTCGAATCCCTTCGCGACCAATACCAAATCAAGTTCTTCTCCATCGGCGGTGGCATCGGCATCGTCTACGAAAACGCCCTCCCCAGCGCCTCCCCGGAATGGTGGCACGGAAGAAACAGCAACGGCGAATCCCCCCTCACCATCGACGAATACGCCGAAGCCCTCGTCCCCCTCCTCAAACCACTCAACCTTAAAATCCTCCTTGAACCCGGTCGCATGATCGCCGGAAACGCCGGCGTCCTCATCACCCGCGTCCTCTACACCAAGAAAGGCGCCGCCAAAAAATTCCAAATCATCGACGCGGCCATGAATGACCTCATCCGGCCCGCCCTCTACCAGGGCCACCACGACATCGTTCCCCTCCATAACCCCGGCTCCCGATACAATCGCGAAACCGTCGACATCGTGGGGCCCGTCTGCGAGTCCGGCGACTTCTTCGCCCAAAATCGCGACCTTCCCCCGCTCCAGGAAAACGACCTCATCGCCGTCCTCTCCGCCGGCGCCTACGGATTTGTCATGGCCTCAAACTACAACTCCCGCCCCTTCCCTCCCGAAGTCCTCGTCGACGGCGACCAAGCCCACCTCATCCGCCCCCGCCAAACCTACGAAGACCTCACCGCCTCCGAATCCATCCCCACTCCTTGAATTCCCCTTCCGATTACTGAATAGTAATCACTGAATCCTCCGCACCTATGCCCCGCCTCACCCTGATCACCCTGATTCTCTTTGTCACGCTCTCCGCGCCCGCCGCGGCCAAAAAAGGCACCGAATACATCATCGTCTCCGGCGGACCCGCCCTCCAAAACCTCGAACGCTATCGCGTCCCCGCCGATCACCATGATAAATGGTGGGGCAACTTCATCCGCTCCGCCCGCATCCGCATCAGCCAGCTGCGCGAACAATACGGCCCCACATACCCAATCACCTGGCTCGTCTACCGCCCCGGATACGTCAGCCGCGCCTCCGAAGACGGCGCCCCCCTCATCGCCAACATCGAAAGCGTCCGCGACAAATACAACGTCAAACTCGTCTGGTTCGACAAAGGCCAGGATGTCATCAACTACATCAATCGCGGCATGAACCGCGGCACCTACAAAATCGTCGGCCTCGAATATTACGGCCACTCCAACAAACACGCCTTCATTTTCGACTATTCCAACCAAATCCTCGGCGCCTCCAAAGCCTGGCTCCACGAAGACGATATCAAACTCATCGATCGCAAAGCCTTCGACAAGAAAGCCAATGTCAAAAGCTACGGCTGCCACACCGCCGAAAGCATGAGCGCTATTTTCTATAAACACATCCGCGTCAAAATGTGGGGCGCCATCGGAAAAACCGACTACTCGCGAATCTCCCAGGGCCCCAAAGGCTCGCTCCCCACCATCTCCTCCGCCGGCGGCTACTGGTCCTACTGACCCCCCTGCCTCACCGCCTCCTTGCCTTTCCCTTCATCATTGAGTATTCCTTCCACCTGCCTTTCCATATCCAAAAAAAGCCCGCGGTAGAGGGCGCCATAATCTGTGAAATCTGCGGGCAAAACCTGACTCCCCCTGCCTTTTCCTTCCCCACTTCATCATTCCGTGCTCATAATTCCCAAGTTCCCATCGTGACCTTCACCACTCTCCAATCCACCTACCACCTCCCCCTCTTCGACCTCCTCAAAAAGGCCCGGGCCGTCCACGAAGAAAATTGGCCCGAAAACGAAGTCCAACTCTGCACCCTCCTCTCCATCAAAACCGGCGGCTGCTCCGAAGACTGCTCCTACTGCTCCCAGTCCGCCCACTACGATACCGGCCTCGAAAAAGAAACCCTGCTCCCCAAATGCGACATCCTCGAGCGTGCCCACGCCGCCAAAGATAACGGCTCCACCCGCTTCTGCATGGGCGCCGCATGGAAAGGCGTCCAGAACGGCACCAAACGCTTCGACGAAGTCATCGATATCATCCAGGACGTCTCAAAACTCGGCATGGAAGTCTGCGTCACTCTCGGCGAACTCGGCAAAACCGAAGCGGAAAAACTCCGCGACGCCGGCGTCACCGCATACAACCACAACATCGATACCTCACCCGAACACTACCCGAACATCGTCTCCACCCACACCTTCCAGGATCGCCTCGACACCATCAAACACGTCCAAAACGCCGGCATGTCCGTCTGCTGCGGCGGAATCGTCGGTATGGGCGAAACCATCGACGACCGCCTCCGCATGCTCGAAGTCCTCGCCAACTTCGACCCCCAACCCGAGTCCGTCCCCATCAATTCCCTCATGCCCATGCCCGGCACCCCACTCGAAAATTGCGATCCCGTCGATACCTTCGACCTTATACGCCTCATCGCCGTCACCCGCATCGCCATCCCAAAAGCCAAGGTCCGCCTCTCCGCCGGCCGCACCAAGCTCTCCGAAGAAGCCCAAACCCTCTGCTTCTTCGCCGGCGCCAATTCCATCTTCTACGGCGATAAACTCCTCACCGCCGCCAATCCCCAGTCCCAAAAAGATCAGGCTCTCATCGCGAAACTCGGCCTCGAACCCCAGGCCCCCTTCGCCACCGCGTAGTTACCCCCTCTCTCGTAACGGAAGTCGTGAGACTTCCGATCGGTCCGCCTCCTCAACGAGTCAACGAGTCAACGAGTCAACGGGTCAACGGGTCAACGGGTCAACGAGAAAACCGATTAACTCTTCGCCCCTTGGCGTCTTCCCATTTCCGCTGTATCAATAACTCTCCCGCCCCGCGGAAACTACCATGTTCGGCCAAACCCAAAAAGACGACCCCGTCGCCCAAATGGAAGCGGCCTCCCGCCTCGGCTCAAAATCCGTCACCCTCATCGTCATCCTCTTCATCGCCTTCACCGCCGGCTTCGCCGTGCTCTTCTGGAAAAAAGACGAGGTCAAGGAATTCGTCGCCGACAAACGCTCCACCCGCCTCATCAATCAAGCCCGGGAAGCCAACGCCGAAGGAAAACTCGAACAGGCCCAACGACTCCTCGTCAACGCCTACCGCATCCATCCCGATAACCCCGAAATCCTACGCGAACTCATCCGCCTCGACCCCGACCCCGATTCCAAAACCAACACCGCGTGGCTTTACTACCTCCACCAACGCAAACAAACCACCGTCAACGAACACATCGAACTCCTCGAACGCCTCCTCGACCTCGGCCAATTTAAAGACAATCGCACCATAGCCGAATCCCTCTCCACTCGCGCACCCAATAACCCCCGCGCCCTCCGCGCCATCGCCCGCGCCACCGAATTCCGCGATACCAACGAACACGATCAGCTCGTCGACCTCCTCCAAAACGCTTCCGATCTCGATCCCTCCGACCGCCGCATCCAGTTCGAACGCGCGCGCACCAAACTCACCAGCCCTCTCAGCGATGTCGAAGAAGTGGGCGTCGAAACCATCCTCAAACTCGCAGAAAACGATCAGGACATCGTCTCCCTCGACGCCCTCCGCTTCATCGCCGTAAACCGAAGAAAATTCTCGCCCGCCATTTACCCCAAATTTTTTAGTCTCTACCAAAACCATCCTCTCCGCACGGAACAGGACGAACCCATCGCCTTCGCTTGGGAACTCGAAATCTACCCGGAGCGAGCCGAAGTCCTCGTGCCAAAGGTCCTCGAACAGTGGAACGAATCGCTCACCCCCGATGAACTCGCCGACCGCCTCTACTGGCTCACCACAAACAAACAAGCCCAACACATCATCGACTTTCTCGAGAAAACCGACAACAGCTCCTCCCCTGTCTTCGCCACCGCCAAAACTTCCGCCGACCTCGCCCTGAACCCCAATCTCTCAAAAACCGAAATCAGCGACATACTTCGAAAAACCGCCGACCTCGCCACCACCTCCGGCCGCAGCGCCGATCTCCTGCGCCTCGGAGAAATCGCCCTAAATTACCAACTCGACGACGACGCCCAATACATCTTCGAAGGCGCCCTCAATATCGCCCCGCAGGCGGCGCACTACGCCCTCGCCAATCTCGCCCGCCGCACGGGCACGCCGGATCAACTCCTCAATCACCTCGAAGCCCTCCTCGAACTCTCGGAATCCGACCCCAATCTCATCGGCGAAACCACCTACCTCCGCATCCTCCTTCGCAAAAACCTCGATCGCGCCACCCTTCACGCCCAAGGCCTGGTCAACCGCTACCCCGAAAACGCCCAGGCCCAACTCCTCTCCGCCTTCGCTCTCATCCGCCAAAAACGCACCATCGATGCCGGCATCATTATCAATGCCCTCGACGCCGAGAAAATTGAGCCCCGCCTCTTCCCCGCCCTCGCCGCCGTCTACGAAGCCCTCGGCCGCACCAATGACGCCGACCGCATCGCCCAACGCATTGACGTCGCCACCCTCTCCCTACCGGAAATATCCCTCATTCAACCCATCACCAGCCGCCTCGAAAAAAAATAAACACCAGGCCGATTAAAGAGCCGAAAAACCGATCAACCCTCACCATGTTCCTCACCGCCGAACTCGGTCGCACCATTCCAGACGCCGAATACGATAAGGAAGTCCCCGCCATCCGCGAGGCCCTCCTCACCGCCCAACAACGCGTCCGCCACGCCCCCTTCCCCGTCATCATCCTTTTCGGCGGCGTCGACGGCGCCGGCAAAAGCGAAACCATCAACCTCCTCAACGCCTGGATGGACCCCCGCTGGCTCATGACTCGCGCCTATGGCGAACCCTCTCAGGAAATGCTCGAACGCCCCGAGTTTTGGCGCTACTGGCGCGACCTCCCGCCCAAAGGTCGCATCGCCCTCTTCCAAAGCTCCTGGTATTCCCAACCCATCCTCGATCGCGTCTACGAAGAAACCTCCGAAGCCGAATTCGACGAAGCCCTCGAACGCGTCGCTTCCTTCGAAAAAGAAAACGCCGACGACGGCGCCCTCATCATCAAGTTCTGGATGCACCTCGGCAAAGATGCCCAAAACGCGCGCTTCAAAGAACTCGAAGCCGATCCCCTCACCCGATGGCGCGTCCAAACCGCCGACTGGGAACACTGGAAAAAATACGACCAGTTCGTCGCCGCAGCCGAACGTGCCATCATGCGCACCAGCAACGTCGGCACCCCATGGCATATCGTGGAAGGCTTCGACGAAAACTATCGCTCCCTCACCGTCGCCAAAATCATCCTCGAAAGCATCGAACAACACTTCGAAAAAATCGAAATCCAACACGAAGTCGAAGCCGCCCGAAAAGCACGCAACGGAAAGAAAAATAGAAAGGACAAAAAATCCAAGAAATCCAAAGACAAAGCCCGCCGCTCACTTCCCGCGGACACTGAATCGAACGATCCCTTCCCAGGTACCAGCCTCGTCCCCGACGCCTCACCAAAGACCATCCTCAACCAGCTCGACATGAGCCTCGCGCTCGACAAAGACCAATACGCAAAACTCCTCGAAGAACACCAGGGCGCCCTCAACCAACAATCGCGCAAGGCCAAACAACTCGGCATCTCCACCCTCCTCGTCTTCGAAGGCTGGGACGCCGCCGGTAAAGGCGGCTCCATCCGTCGCGTCGTCGCCGCCCTCGACGCCCGCGGCCTCCAGGTCATCCCCATCGCCGCCCCCACCGATGAGGAAAAAGCCCATCACTACCTCTGGCGCTTCTGGCGACACCTCTCCCGCGCCGGCCGCGTCACCATCTTCGACCGCTCATGGTACGGTCGCGTCCTCGTCGAACGCATCGAAGGCTACGCCTCCGAAACCGAATGGAAACGTGCCTACGCGGAAATTAATGACTTCGAAGAACAAATCGTCCGGCACGGCATCGTTCTCTGCAAATTCTGGATGCACATCACCAAGGACGAACAACTCGAACGCTTCAAAGAACGCGAGAAAATTCCCTACAAACGTTGGAAACTTACCGACGACGACTGGCGCAATCGCGACCGCTGGAACGAATACGAACTCGCCGTCAACGACATGATCGAACGCACCTCCACTGTCCAAGCCCCCTGGACCCTCGTCGAAGCCAATGACAAACGCTTCGCCCGCATCAAGGTCCTCGAGACCATCACCTCCCAACTAAAAGCCCGCCTCGATTGACCTCGGGAACCCTGCCGCCACCATCAAAGCTCATTCCGATAACATCGATCAGATCAATTAATTGAAATATATAATCGATTTGGTGAATTTCTCGCACAGGCCTAATCTTCCCCCATGCCCGGCACCAATCCCGATACCTCTCCCCCCTCCCTCCTGAAACGGTTCCCGCTCCGTTCCTCCGCCCCTCGCCCTCACCCCACTCCCATGCCCGCCGATAAAAAACTCTCCCAATCCCAACGCACCTGGCTCGCCCTCGTGCCTGCCATGGTCGTCCCCTCCCTCGGCGCCCTCTGCTACTTCATCTTCTTCACCGGCACCCCTCTCGGCCAAACCATCTTCACCGTCACCAAAATCTTCGGCGTCGCCTGGCCCATCCTCACCACCCTCTTCCTCATCCGCCACCCGGGACAAATCCTCCAAACCGGCCCCGATACCCCTCCCCTCCGCGACCGCATCAAAAAACACCTCCAATCCCTTCCCCTCGGCCTCATCTCCGGCCTCATCATCTCCGCCGGCATCCTCGCCGTCGCCTGGCTCACCCCGCTCGAAGACGTCATCCTCGCCGCCGCCCCCGCCATCAGCCAAAAAATAAACGACCTCGGCTTCGCCAACAATTTCCTCCTCCTCGCCCTCGGCATCTCCCTCGTCAATTCCGCCATGGAAGAATACTACTGGCGCTGGTTCGTCTACGGAAACCTCCGCCACGTCATCTGGCTCCCCGCCGCCCACTTGCTCGCCGCCTTGGCCTTCACCGCCCATCACCTCGTCGTCACCACCCAATTCTTCCCCCTCCCCATCGCCCTCCTCGCCTGCGCCGGCGTCTTCACCGGCGGCCTCATCTGGTCCGCCCTCTACCAACACCAAAAATCCATCCTCGGCGTCTGGCTCTCACACATCCTCGTCGACCTCGCCATCTTCATCATCGCCTACCAAGCCATCACCTGACCCGCCTCTCCACCTCCCCGCCTCGCAACCAAAAAAGCGCCCGCGGTAGCGGGCGCAATAATCTGCGTAATCTGCGGGAAAAAAACCTCACCCCACACACAGCGCCCCCACATGCGCCCCCACCGCACTCCCCAACCCCTCCAAATCATACCCCCCCTCCAACATACTCACCACCCGCCCCTCCCCATACGCCTCCGCCACCCCCATCACCACTTTCGTCAATTCCACAAAATCCTCATCCCCCAACCGAAACTGCCCCAACGGATCTCCCAACCGCGAGTCAAACCCCGCCGAAATCATCACCAACTCCGGCCGAAACGTCTCCATCGCCCGCCCAAACCCCTCCCGAAACGCCTCCCCAATCGACTCCATCCCCGTCCCCGCCGGAAACGGCGCGTTCAATATCGTCCCCTCCCCCTTCCCGCGACCCCGCTCACTCGCCGCCCCCGTGCCCGGATACCACGGAGACTGATGCGTGCTGAAAAAAAACACGCTCTCATCCTCCACAAAAATATCCTGCGTCCCATTTCCGTGATGCACGTCCCAATCCACAATCGCCACCCGCTCGATCCCATGCGCCGCCTGCGCATGCCGCGCCCCCACCGCAATATGGTTAAACACACAAAAACCCATCCCACGATCCGGCGTCGCATGATGCCCCGGAGGACGCACCGCACAAAACGCCCTCTCTAACTCACCCTCCATCACCATATCCACCGCGTTCACCACCCCGCCCGAGGCCCGCATCGCCACTTCGTAACTCCGCGGACTCACATTCGTGTCCCCCGTGCTCAACATCCCGTTCCCCGCCTCAATCTCCGCCTTCGCCAAATCAAAATAATCCTCGTGATGACACCGCACGATCTCCTCCCGCGTCGCCTCCCGCACTTCGACCTTCCCCATCTCCCCCACCAATCCCATCGCCTCCAATTTCCCCCTCACCGCCCCATACCGCTCCGGACACTCCGGATGCCCCACCCCCGTCTCATGCCCCTCATACACCCCATCCAACAACAACCCCACCATCTCATATTTCCCGCTCATAACCCCACCCTACCGCTCCTCTTTCCCAAAAGAAATCCCTTTCCCACCAACCCCATCGCCAACCACGATCGTAACCACTCCCCCACCCACACCCGTATCTTTCAGCGTCATCTGAACTATCATACCCACCCTCTCCATGCTCTTCACGATCCACCTCGCCGCCACTCTCGCCATGACCGGTCTCATCTGGTTCGTCCAGATCGTCCACTATCCCCTCTTCCATCAATCCGATCGCACCCCGGACTTCTTCAAAAGCCACGCCGACCGCACCGGCTTCATCGTGATCCCCCTCATGCTCGTGGAGATCACCACCGCCGCCGCCCTCCTCTCACCGCGCCTCGACTTCCCCTTCCCCATCGCCATCACCAACATCGCCCTCCTCCTCATCATCTGGCTCGTCACCGCCATCTTCTCCGTCCCTTGCCACCAAAAACTCATTCGCACCGGATATGATCCCGCCGTCGTCGACCGCCTCATCCACACCAACTGGCTCCGCACCCTGCTCTGGACCGCCCGCTCCCTTCTCCTCCTCTCGGTTTCGACCCTCTAGCTTTCCAATGGCAGCCGACACCCCAACAAGCGCCGCTCGCACCTCTCCAATCACGCCCACATCAAAAAAACGCCCAAATCCAAACTTTTTTCACACCACGGGTTTAGTTTTTCACGATTCTCGACAATACCCTGCGTAAGCCCACCCATGAGCCTCCCCAAACACGATAAAACCGATGACTCCGCCAAAGAATTGGAGTTCACCAAGCTCCTTCTCGAAAACGAGCGCGCCATCTTCGGCTTCATCTACTCCCTGACCCAGGACTTCAACGCCTCCGAAGAGCTGCGTCAGGAACTCGCCAGCCGACTCTGGACCAAGTTCGACCAATTCGACGGCTCACGCCCCTTCGTCGCATGGGCCATCGGCTTCGCCCGGCTCATGGTCCTCGAATGGCGGCGCGCCCAGGCGAAACTCCCCATCCCCATGGACGACGAAGTCCTCGGAAAAATGGCCGATGCCGCCGCCGAACGCGCGGAAAACCGGAGCGATATCCAAGCCGCCCTCCACGAGTGCGCCCAAGACCTCACAGCTCTGCAAAAGAAAGCACTCCACGCTCGCTACTTCGACGGCACTTCCGTCCAAGAGATCGCCCAAGCTTGGAATCGCACCCAAATGGCCGTCTACAAGGTCCTCAATCGCATCCACGAAAGCCTCGCCGATTGCATGCGAGAAAAACTCAATCTGGCAACAAATCGATGAACGAACAGGACCGAGAGTTGATCCTCCGACACCTCCTCGAGAACGCCTCCGAGGATGACGCCGAAAAGATCAACGAAAAGCTCAAAGAAAGCGCCGAGTTTCGGGAACTCCTCCTCGATCACCTCGACATCGAGGCCTTCCTCCACTCCGAAGCAAAAGCCGGTTCCTTTGCCGAGGATCAAGAGGCGTTTTTCCATCGCCTCGAAGCACCGGCTGAGAAGACCGCCAAAGTCGTCCCCTTCACCCGCCGAACCTGGTTTCGCACGGTCGTCACCACCTCGGCAGCCGCCGCCTGTGTCATGCTTGGCTTCGTCTTCCTCAACCCAAGCCCCCTCAACGCCGCCAGCGCATTGCAAAGAGTAATCGACGCCGCCATGGCGGCCGGCGATCGCACCTATGTCGTGTCCGTCACCCGGGGCGCGCCCCAACCCCCAGGACCAAGAGGCCATGAGGTGACACAAGAACAAGCTCAAGTCTACCTGCGCGGAACCAACCAATGGCTCGTCACTCAGGATCTCACCAATGGATCAGGTCAAAGGATCACCGGTTTCGATGGCGAACAAAGTTGGACCGTCTCCGGCAGCAATACCGTATACGTCGCCGATAATGCCGAACAGTTCCGTAGAAATTTACCCGGCGCCAATGTTGATGTGCCTTTTCTAAACCTCCACGAACAACTCGAAGATCTTCGCGAGAACTACGACATCACACTAAGCGACGATCAAGACTCCGGACTTCCTCTCCTGAGAGCACTCAAGAAATCCCGGGACATCAACGGTCCCCGAGAGCTCCTCATCTGGTTCGATCCCGAGTCAGGTATCATCCGGCGCCTCGATGTCCGTCGACCGGTTTCAGGCACGCCCCGCATTCTGCGCATGGACCTGGTCGAGCAATCCCCCTTGCCCGCCGATTTCTTTTCCCACCCGGCGCACCACGAACCGGAGCGCCCCGTGAGCCACGATCCCCCTCGACGCAACAGACGTTGACGCTCAATTCCTAACCCAACCCGCCAATGAATACTTCCAAACCAACTGTTGCTTTATTGCTAACTAAGATGCTAAGCGTAATTGTCTTTGTCCTCGCCGGATTCGATGCCGCCATGGCCGATCCCCGCATCTACTCGTGGTTCACCGACCGCTCCGGCGTCTACGCCCGCGTCTATGAAACGCCCGCCGACGAAATCGCTCAAAACGCCGTCACCACCTGGAGCCGCGGCGCCGGAACCCAGGCCCTCCCCACCTACGCCGGCATCAACGAAATCTGCTACACCGCTGACTGGGTCTATATCCGTTCCACAAATCTCGCCAGCCACATCATGGGCCCCTGGGGGCCAACCGGAAATTTTCCAAACTTCCCGGCCAATCTCGCCGTCAGCCATCGCTTCCCCCGTAACCCCGCCAACGCCACCAACCCCGCCTATTCCCCGCCCTCCTCAAACATCACCGGCGGCGGCGACATCGGCCGCTTCGTAAACGGCGTCGCCATGTTCGACTCTCGCGACGCCTTCACCTACGACGCCGATACCATGACGGAACAAAGACCCCAAAATGGCGGCGACGGCGCATGGAACCGTGATGCCTACGTGAACGAAAGCCCCACGTTCGACTCCGGTAACGCACACCAGGCCAACGCCAACTACCACTACCACGCCAATCCCCCCGGCCTGCGCTGGGAACTCGGCGATAGCGTCGACTATGACGAAACCACCAATGTCTACACCGAGAACTTCAACGGTGGACACTCTCCGATTATCGGCTGGTGCGACGACGGCCTCCCCATCTACGGCCCATACGGCTTCTCCGATCCCACCGACCCCGCCAGCGATATCCGCCGCATGATCTCCGGCTTCCAACTGCGCACCGACATGAACGCCGATAGCCTGCGCGATAGCTGGCCGGCCTGGGCCACGAGAATCTACGCCAGCACCACTCAAACCTTTGTCGCCGGACCAAACGTCGACGCCAGCTACCCCCTCGGCCGATACTTGGAAGACAACGACTTCAAAGGTGACCTTGGCTTCACCCAATACAACTCCGCCGCGCTCGGCGCTTTCAACGATTCAAACCACTACGACCTCAACGAATACAACGTCCGCTTCTGCGTGACCCCCGAGTTTCCCGGTGGCACCTGGGCCTACTTCACCTGTGTCGCCGCAGACGGAACACCCGTCTTCCCCTACAACATCGGTCGCAGCTACTTCCTTCCCCCCGTTGCCGGCGCCCCGGACGGAGTTCCCGATTCAAGTGAAAGCGGCGCCACGGTCACCATGCACTTCGAAGGAGGACCCGAAAAAACCGAAATCATGGAATCACTCTCAGTCGACGATTTGACAGGTGACGTCACCATCGCTTGGAGTGGCATCGAAGGCGGAACCTACGAAATTGTCGCCGCCACCAACCCCGGTGCACCCGACCCTTGGACACCCATCGTGTCCGGCGGCATCGCCGCATGGGACAAACTTGATGCCGTCGATCCCGCCGCCTACCCAGGAACGAGCTCCCGCAAATTCTACAAATTCAGACGTACCGACCTCGCGGAATTCGACGACAACGGCTTCAACTGGGCCGGGTTTCCCCCTCCCCCTTTGGGCGGTGTTTCCACTATTACCATCACCGTCCCCAACGCCCCGAACAATCTCGCGAATCTTCCGCTATATATAACCTTCGACGTCGGCGGTACGAACGTTTCCATCGACCTCGCAACGGTCGTTCGACCCAGTCGCTTCGAACTCTCCTTTGATGTCGATCTGACCGGCCTTGGAATAGGCACTTACAACGTCGAATACGACTTCGATGGCCCGGCCGGTGTCCAGATAACCCCTTTCGAAATCCGTCCCAACATTCTCTTCTTCATCGTCGACGACTGGAGCAGGGACATGAGCCCGATCGACAATACGGTTCCGCCTGGCGCCGTCCTCCCTGTAATGCCCCACCTCGAAGACCTCGCCGCGAACGGTCTTCAATTCACACGCGCCTTCGTCAACCCGGCCTGCTCCCCGACCCGCGCCTCATTCATGACCGGACGCCTGGCGCACCAAACCGGAGTCTGGACTCCCAACGTGAACGAAGTCTTCTCGAACCCCGCCCAAAACCCCCAAGGCAATAACGAGTTCGCCCTTCCGGAAGCCTTTACCGCAGCCGGCTCCCCATACGCCCTCGTCAATATCGGCAAATGGCACTTGGGCGGCGGCGACACCGGATACAGTGACCGGGGCGGTTGGCCTGAGTTCTACGGCATCACCGGTGGCGGTACCGGCGACTACGACAATTGGGACAAAAACACCAACGGGACTTCCAGTACCGAAACGACCTACAGCACGGTCGATCAGGTCGTAGAGGCGCGCGACTTCATGAATCGATCACACGTATCCGGTCAGCCCTTCCTCTGCTGGGTGGCCTTCAATGCCCCCCACAGCCCTTGGCAGGATCCGGAGACAGAAATCACCTACAATCCCGAGCACGGAGAACCCGCCTCGCTCATTCCCGCGGGCGGCTACTCCAGCACGGCGAATACCTCCAACACAGACAAATATATCCGTATGTGCGAGACCCTCGACCACCTCATCGGCTGGCTCTTCGACGAGATGGACGCAATCAATCCTGTGCTTCGAAACAACACAAACATCATCCTCATCGGGGACAACGGCACTCCCGGCCAAATCGTCCAGGCACCCTTCGGCGACGGTCATTCCAAGGGAGATCTCTATAACGGAGGCACCAACGTTCCCATGGTGGTCCAGGGACCCGCCGTCGCCCCCGGTCTCGTAAACACCCAAACTGACAAACTGGTCCACGCCACTGACTTCTACGCAACCCTCATGGAACTCGCCGGAATCGATCCAGCTTCCGTTCCGGGGATCCCCGCAGATGCCCTCGCCCAATCCAATAGCTTCGTGAGCGTCCTCAGTGGAACGGACACCGCCGATCGCTGCTTGATTGCCGAAGGCGGCGCCCTCTTTGGCCGCTACCGGGTGGTGCTGGGCGAAGATGCCGACCGCCCGGGCAGCATCTCCCGTTTCGCTGTGCGTGGAGGATCGGTGGTCCGGGTCGGT
>JBCCIR010000108.1:0-18498 GCA_039028175.1 Verrucomicrobiota bacterium | reverse complement strand
TCTATATCCAGAGTAATAAGAACAGAGAGACGTTATTGAACTACTTGGGCACCATTTGGGTTTAAATTAGTGGCATTTCAATGATATTATTTGTAAAAATCAAGATTATGGAAGGCCAAAAAATCTGACACTATTTGAGATATGACATCCAATGATGATTAGCCCAAATTCCAACTTTCCTCGCTGGCAACTAATCACAGGGGTTGCGCTCGTTGCGGGACTTAACCCAACATCTCACGACACGAGCTGACGACAGCCATGCAGCACCTGTGCAAGTCCGGCCGAACCGACGTCCTACTTTCATAGGACTACGACAAGCATGTCAAACCTAGGTAAGGTTCTTCGCGTTGCATCGAATTAAGCCACATACTCCACCGCTTGTGCGGGTCCCCGTCAATTTCTTTGAGTTTTAACCTTGCGGCCGTACTCCCCAGGCGGCACGTTTAACGCGTTAGCTACGGCACGGAAGGGGTCGAATCCTCCCACACCAAACGTGCACCGTTTACTGCCAGGACTACGCGGGTATCTAATCCGCTTCGCTACCCTGGCCTTCGTACCTCAGCGTCAGTAAGTGTCCAGCGACTCGCCTTCGCCACTAGTGTTCCTCACGATATCTACGCATTTCACTGCTACACCGTGAATTCCAGTCGCCCCTCCACTACTCTAGCAAGGCAGTATCGGATGCAGTTTCCAGGTTGAGCCCGGAGATTTCACATCTGACTTACCCCGCCGCCTACGCACGCTTTACGCCCAGTGATTCCGAACAACGCTTGAGACCTCTGTATTACCGCGGCTGCTGGCACAGAGTTAGCCGTCTCTTCCTCTTCAGGTACTATCAGGCATCGAACCATTGTCCTGTCCGATGCTTTACTCCCTGATGACAGGAGTTTACAACCCTAGGGCCTTCATCCTCCACGCGGCGTCGCACCATCAGACTTTCGTCCATTGTGAATGATTCTCGACTGCTGCCACCCGTAGGTGTCTGGACCGTGTCTCAGTTCCAGTGTGGTTGACCATCCTCTCAGACCAACTACCCGTCATCGCCTTGGTGAGCCGTTACCTCACCAACAAGCTGATAGGCCGCGAGCCCATCTGGAAGCGACACCCGAAGGCGCCTTTAATCATAACAGGATGTCCTGTACGACCACATGCGGTATTAATCCGAGTTTCCCCAGGCTATCCCCCGCTTCCAGGCAGGTTGCTCACGTGTTACTCACCCGTTCGCCACTAGAACTTTTAAAAGCAAGCTTCAAAAAGTTCTCGTTCGACTTGCATGTCTTATCCACGCCGCCAGCGTTCGTTCTGAGCCAGAATCAAACTCTCCGAAGAATATTGAGTTTAACGGTTTGGCTTATCTACATACGCTTAATTTCTTAATGCATGGTAGACTAAACTAACCGCTGCGCTTCACCGTCTTCACGGCCTCGCACAGCACGCCAGTTAGTCTTTTCTTCTCCAACTTGTAAAGGATATCCATCCCCTACAAAGTCTCCAACTATCAAAGAACGTCTCGCTCCGAAGATACACCCGGACACACGCAACCACGCATACCCCAAGTAGAGAAAACCTCGGAAATCCCCACCTTTCCGGCGGGGAGATGGACATTACGGGATTCTAAGCCCCGGTCAATGGCTTTTTGAAGGTTTTTTTCCTTTTTCCACCAACCCCACGACACCACCCCCGTCCAATGCCCGCTCACAACGTAACACCACTCCCCCACTTTCCAAATCCCACCCCACAAAAACCCGCACCCCCACCCCCTTTTCATGCCTCTCGATTCTGGTAAATATGAATAATCAAAGCCGCCCCGCTTACCCCGCCCCCTCAATCACCTCCGGCCACTCCGTGTGAAACCACTCCCCCTCCCCACGATCCAATCGCTCATACGTGTGCGCCCCAAAAAAATCACGCTGCGCCTGCAACAAATTCGCCGGTAATCGCGCCGACCGATAACTGTCATAATACCCCAACGACGCACTGAACGCCGGCACCGGAATCCCATTCCTCACCCCCAACGCCACCACCTCACGCCAATTCCCCTGATTCCGATTCAAAATGTCCTTGAAAAACGGGTCCAACATCAAATTCGTCAATCCCGCATCCCGCTCATACGCCTCCGTAATCCGATTCAAAAACTTCGCCCGAATAATACATCCCCCACGCCAAATGCGCGCAATCGATCCCAAATCCAACCCCCACTCATGAGCCTCCCCCACCCGCTTCATCAAATCCAATCCCTGCGCATACGAGATGATCTTCGATGCATACAACGCATCATGCACCTTCTGCACCAACTCTTCCTTAGACCAATCAATGCTCGGCTCGGGCCCTTCAAACTCCCCCGCCGCCGCCAAGCGCTGGTCCCTCAACGAAGACAGAATCCGAGCCTCCACCGCGGCATTAATCGTCGAGATCACCACCGCATTCTCCGCCGCATTCATCACCGTCCAACGCCCCGTTCCCTTCTGCCCCGCCTTGTCCACGATCACATCCACGATCGGCTTGCCGGTCTCCTCATCCGTGATCGTAAAAATCTTGCTCGTGATCTGAATCAAGTAACTCTCCAAATCACCGCGATTCCACTCGTCAAAAATCTCCGCCATCTCTCCCGTGGAGATGCCGGCCGTCTTGAACAACTGATACGCCTCACATATCAACTGCATGTCGCCGTATTCAATCCCGTTGTGCACCATCTTCACGTAATGCCCCGCACCCCCCTCGCCCAACCGCGCCACACACGGCTCGCCGTTCACCTTCGCCGCAATCGCCTCAAAGATCGGCCGCACCATCTCCCAACTCTCCTTCGGCCCCCCAGGCATGATCGCCGGCCCCTTCCGCGCCCCCTCTTCACCGCCCGATACCCCCGTCCCAATATACAAAATACCCTTGTCCGCCATCGCCTTCGAGCGACGCTCCGTGTGAATAAAAAAGGTGTTCCCCCCATCAATAATCAAATCCCCCTCGTCCAATAAAGGAACCAACTGCTCAATCACCGCATCGACCGCATCCCGGTCCGCGGGATCAGCTCCCGCCTTGGATTGCACCAGCAACATGACCTTCCTCGGACGCTCCAAACTCTCCACAAAATCCTCCAGCGTCTTCGCCCCATGCAATGCCTTGCCCGGGTTCGCCGCAATGAACTCCTCCATCGTTTCCGTTGTCCGATTGTAAACCGACACCCGAAACCCACGGCTCTCCACGTTCAACACCAAATTCTGACCCATCACGGCCAGCCCAATCAGTCCAAAATCGCTCTTGCTCATATTCTTCGTATCCGCCACCTCCGGCGCTATGCTACTCTCACGAAACAATTTCCATAGTCAACGCATTCCCTCCTCGATCCGGCCATGCCGCCTTCTTTTACCCATCTCTCCATCACCCCGGACCCCCTCTCTCCCCCAAAACTACCCCATAACACCGCCTGGGGATCTCAGCTCACCTTCGCCGGCATTGTCCGCGGCCACGAAAACGGAACCCCCATCAAAGGCATCAATTACCACGTCTACCTCTCTCTCGCAAAGGCCACCATCGACAAAATAGCCGAAAATGGCCGCGCCAAGTTCGAACCACATGGCCTCTGGATCGAACACCGCTTCAACTTTGTCCCCGCCGGCGAGCCATCCCTGTATATCGCCATCGGCACCCCACACAGCAAGGAAGGCAACGATATCCTCACCTGGTATCTCCAAACCGTGAAATCCACACTTCCCGTTTGGAAGGAGATCGTCCCCTAGTCCGACGACCACCCCCCGCCCCATCCCCTCGATTCTCAGTTCCAAAATTTCATCGTCTCCACCTTCCCTATTGGACTAATCTACGTTGAACCGCCGATGAATCTTCCCAATCAACTCACCGTCGCCCGCCTCATCCTCACCATCATCTTCGTCGGCGTCCTCTCCTCCTCCATGCCCCACGCCGCCACCATCGGCGCGATCCTCTTCATCATTGCCGCCCTCACCGATATGCTGGATGGCATCCTCGCCCGCAAAATGGGCCTCATCACCGATTTCGGAAAACTCATGGACCCGCTTGCCGATAAGGTCCTGATGTGCTCCGCCTTCGTCCTGCTCGTCGAACTCGATCAATTGCGCGCCTGGGTCGTCGCCATCATCCTCACACGGGAATTCCTCGTCACCGGCTTGCGTCTGCTCGCCACCTCAAAAGGCCTCGTCCTCGCCGCCGACTCCCTCGGAAAATGGAAAACCATCTTCCAAATGGTAACCGCCGTCTACCTGCTCGTCTTCCTCGCGGCCCAGGAAAACGGACTATTCGGATTCCTCAAACCCGCCTACGAAACCTCAATTCTTGGCCCAAAACTCATGAGCCCCGTCCTCGTGGGCCTCACCCTGTTCTTCACCGTGGTTTCCGGCATCGCCTACCTCCTGAAAAATCTGGAAGTCCTCCGAGCAAGCGAAAATTCGCCTTCCCACTAACCCTATATTCAACAACCCGCAGGAACCCAACCCCTACCGGTTGTCCTTGTCCTTGCCGCCGCCGAATATCTTGAACACTTTCGGTATCACCGGTTTCGGAGACACGATTATCTTGTCCCCCGGCGACAGCTTCACGTCGTTCTCAGGCGTCACCTGACGCAAATCATGAATGGTTTCATTGGCACCTCGAAATAACTTGATACGCGATGGATCGGCAAAATCCGAAAATCCACTGCACTTCGTAATCGCGTCAAATACCGTCATCCCCGGAGCAAACGGAACCGCATTCGGAGCCTTCACCTCCCCCATGACACTCACCAACTGCGTGTTCCCCGGCCCCACAACCGCCACTTGAATCGTCACCGAAGGCCGGGAATAAATCTCCGCACTCCGGTAGGCCATCTCGATCTTCCTCGCCAAATTGGTCGGAGTCACACCCAAGGCCCGCTGCGGCGCAATATACGGAAGATGAATATTGCCGTCATCACCAACCGTATAGGCACCTTGCAACTCGACCCGATCACTGTCGGGAACTCCCTTGATATCAAAGGTCATCTGATCCCCCGAGCGCAAAGGCTGCTCCTGGGCTTCAACACTCCCGAGAAACCCAAGCAATACCGCTACTACAATGATCAATCCGATAACTCGCTTCATGACTCCGAAACCCTCACAACTCAATTAATACTCGTCCTCACCCCCACCAGACACCGGTTGCGGGTCCGCGGCCGCCGCAGGCTTCTCGCCACGGCTGCTCGGCTTCGACACCGTTGCGGTATTGGTCGGCGAATAATAGGTGTAGTAGCTCGTGTAGTATTGATACTGACTGTCGCTTCTGACATCGACGTTGTTCAATACCACCCCAAGAAGATTGCCTCCCACGTTCTCAATCGCTTGCTTCACCCTCATGAGCATGCTGCGAGGGAGCTTGCGGTGCTGAATCACCACCATCGTCAAATCAACCTCACTCGCCAATACCGAAGCATCACTCACCCCCAAAATCGGCGGAGAATCAATCAACACTAAATCAAAACGGCTCTTCACATCCGCGATCAGCTCCGACATCCGACGGGAATTGAGAATCCCCGCCGCATCAGCCGGTAAAATACCACTCGGCATAAAGTAAAGATTGTCCACCGGAGTCTGGAGAATCACATCCTCAAGCTGCAACTCGGTCGTCAGGTAATTGGTCAATCCAACCGAATTGTTGATGTCAAAAAAGGTATGCAACTTGGGACGCCGCAAATCACCATCAATCATCAACGTGTTATACCCCCCTTGCGCGCAAATAAACGCCAGGTTCACCAAGGTGGTCGATTTCCCCTCACCCGCACCACCACTCACAACCGTAATCGAATTCGCATCCGCGCTCTTTCGATTAAACTCAATGTTCGTTCGCAATATCCGGTACGCCTCCGCATCCGGACTCAACCCGTTCTGCTTGTGCAATACACCGACATCCTTCGGGATCACCGCCAACACCGGCACCTGCAAATACCGCTCCACATCCTCAAGACTCTTCACACTCGTATCCAAATACTCGAGGAAGAACGCCAACATCACCCCAAACCCAAATCCAACCACCGCTCCCAACGCCAACGTCAACCCCACGTTCGGCTTCGCTGGCGAACTCGCCGGTTCCGCCTTCTCATGAATGACAATTGGCAGCTTCGGCATCAGAATATCCACACTCTCCGCAGACAGTTGCGTCTGCATCTGTCTCAACTGCTCGTTCTGAATGTCGTAATGCTTCTTCGCCTCTTGATACTCGACATTCTTGATGCTGTTCTCCAAAGACTTCCCACGGTTGCCATCATGCACCATTTGCATCTCAGCCAAACCCTTCTGCTGGAACTCCAATTGCGTTCCCAGAGATCTCTTGATCGCATCTACATTCTGCTGAAGAAACCGCTGAGTCTGCTCAATCTGACCGCGTATCATCTTCACCTCAGGATGATTGCGCCCCAATCCGGATTCCCGCAACCTCCCCTCTTCCAATATCAATTCCTGATACCGCGGCCAATTCCGCGCCAACGATCCGTCCTCAATCCCGAGGGACGACGCGAGCTCTATCAACTGCTCACCATCAATATCCGTCAAAGTCTCAATCTGCGTCTGAATCCGCGCAATCTCCTGCTCATACTGCGCAATCGTCATCTCCCCCTGACGCACCACATCCTCACTGCCATCCATCGGCACCCCATCCCGAAACCATCCCTGCGACGGATTGATGTCGATGATGTCTAAGCGCTTCATGATATCCAACATCGAAAGCCGCGCCTCTTCCACTCGCTCTTCCTGCTTGGTCCGCTCCTGATCCAAGGCCAAGAGCGCTTGGTTCGCCCGGTCACGCTCCTGTTCTTCCCGACGCTTCTTGTAGTTCTCCGCTACACTGTTCGCCAAGGCGGCCGCCAACTGCCGATCAGTGTCGTAAACATAAATCTCCATCAAGTCCGTTCCGCGAATCGGTTCGGGTCGAATCTTCCCCCTTAACATCCCATAGGTCTGATTCTTCGTGGACGCCTTCCAACGCTTCGTCAAATCAAGCTCGTCAATCACGCGGTAAAGCGTTTCCTTGCTCGTAATAATCTCAAACTGAGTCTGAACAAAATTCGTCCCGATCGGTTCCCACCCAGGTCCCATTTGATTCTGACCAAACACGTTCCACTCCGTGTTGTTCCGCTTGATCTCCATCACCACTCGCCCGAGATACTGACGCGGCAAAATATAAGTGATCACCCCCGCCGTCATGAAGACGAGAAAGAATGCCAGCAGAATCACCCCATACCGATTCCGGATGACCTGCCAGTAATCGAGAGCATGAAGACGAATTTCACCAGACTGATCGTTCATGGCCTAAATAATGTTTACAAACTCCCTAAAAACAAGTGATTTCCCGCCTTCGATCATCCACAAAAAACTCCCTCGAGGCTTTCGCCGCCGAGGGAGTCAAAACATTGGAATTTCTAGTAAGTGACCGCTTTAGAACGTCGCCGTCAGCCCCAGCGACACACGGTTACGATCATAATCCCGGAAAAGGCTGTCCGAGCTGTAGTTCGTGTAGTGGTAGCTCACGTTCACATCCGTGTTGTCAAAGATGCGATACGCTAACCCGGCACTGACCGTAATGGAATTCTCATCCGTGCCCGTCGTAACCCCCGACAAGCCGTCAAAGTCACTGTAAAGGAAACCGACCGCCACACGGCCCGAAATATAAGGGGTGATCTGATGCGCCAAGGTCAACCCGGAACGCCAGCTGTACCGATTGCTGAACGCCGCAATCTCATTCTGGTCAAACCCAAGGCTGTTCGCCCAGGTCAACGTCGTCTTCTCCGCAGCGCGATAGGTCAACAGAAACTCCGCATATGGCTTCGTCGCATTGCCGCCAACCGAATCCCGGTTCCACTCCGCACCCACCGCAAGCGACGTGCTCAACCGCGGCGAGAAAATATGATCAACTCCTACCGTCACAATGTAATTGTTAACATCACGGGGTAAGGTGTCGTAACTCGTGTGCAACCAACGAAAATCCTGCGTGATCGTCGTCTGACGATCGAGCAAATAACGGAACTGATTGCTCACAATGTAAGTAAGACGGTCTTCCGTCGCGGAGGTCACCGGATTGTCCTTGTAATCAATGCCCGTCAACGTGAAACCCGTAACCGTCGCCAACCGGCGCGTCCACGCATACTCCGCAGCCGTCCGGGTGTATCCATACAAATACTGATCCGTGCGCCGCGCGCCCGACGCCCCAATGGCATAATCCGGCTCAATCTCGTAAGCCAAATAACTGTTGTTCACCAAGGTCAGCCGCGGACTAACACGATGCAAAACATTCAAGGTGCCACGCGTGTCGTAATAACTCTTCTTCAATCCAGGGGCCGGATCAAAATAGTAAATCCAGGAAAAGTTACCGCCCACATTCACCACCGTCGTCTTCGAGTGCACGATCCCATAAACCGCGCCAATACCCGTGTTCATGTACGCCGATTCCTGCGGAGAAGTCGCAGAGGTGTTCATGTTGTCGTCCCAACCACCACCGACACCAATCGTCGTCGTCAACGGAATCGTGGAATCAAAGTCCTCCGTCAAATTCATGTTTTGACCAACACTGTATAAACCCCCCAATTGCGCGTGCACGGCGCCCGCCATGAAACAAAGTGAGAGTACAGAGATACAACAGAGTTTGATTTTCATTCGATATTCAGTGGCTGTGATAAAACAGAATAGTATAGAGAGCCCCGATGTTCACTCGTTCGTCCTTCCAGATCAAGCCTGAATTGGCAGTTTTGAAAAAAATCTCGCACCCAAAAAACACCCGTTCCTTCCCCCCCTCGCCCCATCCAATTCAACCCCCGCCCATCGTCATTATAGTTCATTATAGTATTTCTGGAATTTACAGGTTCGCCTAGGGCCGCCGCACCCCGTTCGCCGCCGACACCGGCGGTGGCGTCGTCGTCCGCCGCACCACCCGCTCACGTTCATCCGTCACCGGCAAATCCTCAATCAAGGTAAACGGACCCGCCGACGCCAAAGGATAAATCAAATACACCCCCCCAATCGTCACCGGCCGCCCCACCCAATCCCGCTCACCCTCCTCTTCCACCCCCGCCAACACCACCCGCTTGCCCACCACCCCCTTCCCAGCACCACTCCCGCCAGCCCCCAACGCCACCCGCATCGCCTCCTTCACCGCTCCCGCCGAATCAGGCGCCGCCGCCACCGCACACTCCGCAATCGTCGCCGATTCCCCCGCCGCCGCATTCAAAGCCGTAATCACAATCTGCTTCAATAACTCCTCACTCTCATCCGCCCCCGACCCCTCAATCGCCGCCTTCACAATCTCACAGGCACACCCCGGGTTCGCACTCACTTCCTCCTCCACAACCACCAATACCCTCGCCCGATCCGCCTCCACCAACTCACCCACCCGCTTCCCCACCCCAACACATTCCTCCCCAGCCACCAACACCCCCAAAGCCATCACCAAGACTCCAATACCCCCCATCACCATCTTGCCGGTTCTCATGATCAAACAAATGAAACCCCAGCCAGCACCAACCACCCACACAACGCCCGACAATCACTGCAATCGTCCGGACAGCCAGAGTGAGAGAGCGGGTAGAGGGAATCGAACCCTCATAACCAGCTTGGAAGGCTGGGGCTTTACCATTAAGCTATACCCGCAGCCAATTACCATACTATGCTATAAAAACCATAGAGTTGGCAAGCGGAATTTAGGAGATATTAAGGATCTCCCGCCGGCCAGCACCATCCCTCTCAGAAATCATTCCAGCCGACCCCCACAAAAGAGCCTCTCCCCCCACTGGTCAACGATATTTCTTGAGCCCCCCAAATCCCCCAACCTAAGCTCCAACAGCCACTTTCTTGCCCAACCGCTCCAAATCACTGTTCATCCTCTGCCTCGGCATCGTCGCCCTGACTCTCGCCGCTTCCCTCGCCTTCGCCACGAAACCCTGGAACCCCGGCACTCTCCTCCGCACCTCTCTCCACCTCGGCGCCGGTCTCGAAACCCAAATCCTCCTCCGCGATTGGCTCGCCATCTTCCTCTGGTCCACCGCCGCCCTCAACCTCGCCCTCGTCCTCTCCCTGCTCGCCACCGTCCCGTTCTGGGCCCGCCCCTGCCCCCCTAACGAATTCCCCCTCGCCCCAAACGATCACCTCTCCCAATCAAACCCTCCCACTTTCTTCAATCCCTCCAAGCGCACCTTCATCCTCGGCGCCCTCGTCATTGTCCTCCTCGCCGGCTTCATGGCCGCCCCACGCCTCTCCCAAAGTTTCTGGGGAGACGAAGACTACACCATGCGCGTCCACCTCCACGGATTCTTCCAACGCACCACCGACCCCGATCACTTCGAAAACGTCGGCATGCGCTCCTACTTCCGCCCCCTCCCCTGGCTCGATACGCTCTGGGGCTACAAAATCACAAACAACCACTTCCTCTACACCATCCTCGGTCGCCTCTCCCTCTCCTCTTGGCAGAAAATCACCGGCACCGACCAATGGATCATTCGCGAAGACATCCTCCGCCTCTTCCCCTTCCTCTTCGGCCTCGCCGGCCTCGCCCTCTGGATGCTCCTCGTCCGCCGCTTCGGCTCCCCAAATCTCGCCCTCCTCACCGGCCTACTCCTCGCCCTCCACCCCTGGTTCATCCGATATATCTCCGAAGCCCGCGGCTACGGCCTCTCCTTCTTTTTCCTCCCCCTAACCCTTTGGCTCGCCATCAAAACCGTCGAAACCGGCCGCTGGCGATGGTGGCTCCTCTACGGACTCTCACAATTCCTCCTCCTCTACGCCTACCCCGGTACCGCCTTCCACGTCCTCGGCTTTAACCTCATCCTCGCCCTCGCCCTTTGGAAATGGCTCGACCCCGGCCCCCATCGCCTCACCCAACTCGCCCGCTGGACGGTCACCAATCTCCTCGCCTTCATGGCCATCGCCCAACTCGTCACCCCCTGCATCCCTCAAGTCATCCCCTTCCTCTCAGAAGAACCCCCGGATATCCCCCTCAGCGCCCGCTGGCATCTCGACCTCCTCGGAGAATTCACCACCGGCATGCATTGGGTCCACAACGAACCCCACGGCGACAACCCATACTACATCACCGTCCAAGGCCTCGGAAAAATTATTCCCTTTGTCCCCCACGCCACCATCGTCGCCCTCGCCGCCCTCGCCCTCCTCGGAGCAATCTCGTTCGCCAGGAAAAACAAAGCCGCCGCCCTCCTCACCCTCGGACTCGTCGTCCCCTCGCTCCTCATGCACCTCTACGCCTTCCTCACACAAAAATACATCTTCCAATGGTATTACGTCCACCTCCTCCCCCCCTTCGCCCTCTTCCTCGCCTCCGGAATGATCGCCGCCGCCACTTTCATCGATCGACGCCTCGCCCGCTCCGCTCCCTCCCTCATCACACCCATCACGCTCGCCGTCCTGCTCACAGCGTTCATCGTCCTCACACAACCCAAACGCAATGTCCTCCGGAATCTCTCCGTCGACCCCATGCGCGAATCGGTCCTCCTCACGAGACCCAGCATCGATCCCACCCACCCCGATCACATCAAGGTCATCACCGGACACCTCCACTACTCCCCACGCATCTACGACGCCCACGGCTTCGAAATCTTTGAAGAGAAAGTCGACGATCATCGCACCGATCTCGAACGTAACGTCTACCCCTCCCTCCCCCGCCTCATGCGTTGGTCCGACCAACTCCAACTCCCCCTCTATATCAACGTCGCGTTCCCATCCGACGCCGAAAAAGATTACCCCGCCACCATAAAACTCCTCCGCAACGAAGAGTGGTTCGAAAAAATCCACGATGTCTGGGGCTTGGAACCACAGTTTGATCGCTTCATCTACCGGTATCGCGGCGGCCTCTGGCCCGCTCCCCCGGAACCCTCACCCAACAATCCCCTACCGCCCGAACGCCCCTCCGCCTGACAAAAATTGCGCTTCTTCCTTTTCGCACCACCCGCCCTTTCGCTAAAATAACTCCCTGCCTTCCCCTGCTTCCCAACAACCCCAAACTCCCCATGTCCACCGGCAAGATCATCCTCCTGAATATCCTCATTCTCGTGGTCGGCATCTCCGCTTACTACATCTACCAAGGCAAAAACGAAGAACCGCCGCCCGCTTCCGACCCCACTGCCGAAATCGTCGCGGACGACAACGCCATCGACGGAGTGGTTTCCTTCGATAACGAAGGAGGGGGCGTTGAAGAAGCCTCCGACCTCCTCGGTACCAAACTCATCATATTCATCGTCGGCGGCGTGGCCCTCGGCATCATCCTCATGATGTACGTCATCCCCGCCATCGCCGGGGCAGCCAGCAACTTCGCCTACTCCGCCCCGGAAAAAACCGGAAACGAACTCGGCGCCGCCGCCGTCGCCAAACTCGCGCAAGGCGACCTCCAGGGCGCCATCGACGAATACAAAAAACTCATCGAAGAAAATCCCACCGACCGCTTCCCCGTGGTCGAAGCCGCAAAAATATACGTCGAACGCATGGGAGATATCGACGGCGGCGTCGCTTTCCTCGAGGAATCCTTGAACGACAAAGATTGGCCCGTCGATGATGCCGCCTTCCTCATGTTTCGCATCGTCGATATCGAAACCGCCCATCGCGAGAACATCCCGCGCGCGAAGGAACTACTCACCATCATCACCCAGGAATTCGAAAACACTCGCCACGCCGCAAACGCCCAACACAAGCTAAATGAACTTGCGCGCGCCGCCGATCCCACACTGGGCGACGACACCAGCGCCGGTGAAGCCACAGCGGGGGATGCCTCGGAAATGGATCGCCTGCCTCCACGGACCGGCTTCGATGAAACCACAGCAGACGATGCCTCGGACATGGATCGTCTCCCTCCACGGACTTGATCCCGCCCACTTCCCTTTCACCGGTCCTCAGGAATTTTTTCCTCCCCGCAGCCTGTCCATGGCAGTTAGCCTGAGACTCCATTGAAGCCCCCCTTTCCGCCTCTCTTCCTTGTCAGGAACCCGCTCCTCCCGATTGCCTTGGTCGCGATCATTGGGATAATCACCGCCGACAACTTTTCCGTTTCCTGGTGGTGGCCCGCACTCATCGCCTTTGCCACCCTCCTCCTCACCCTCCGCATCCACGCACGGTCCCTGACCATCCTCTTCGCGTTCGTCTTCTCAACCTTCGCCGCTCTTCACGCACTCCAACTCCAAAGCGTCGACCTCTTCCCCCTCACCGCAAAACTAAACCATCAACAGGCCCTGCGCATCACCGCCAAAGGCACCCTCCTCTCCCTCAACCCCGGCTCCACCCAAACCGACCCGGCCACCGGTATCTTCAAACTCAACCAAGTCACTCTCGACAACCAACAATACCCCGCCTCGCATCGCGTCCGCCTCTCCCTCCCTCCCCTCCCTCCCCTCCCTCCCGAATCCACCTCCACACCCATCGCCACCGGCCGCCGCTTCAAAATCTCCGGCTCCCTGCGCGCCCTCTCCCCCGCGCGAAACCCCGCCCAGTTCTCCCTCGCCGAATCCAGCCGACGCCGGGGAATCGTGGCAAATCTCGTCGTCTTCTCACCCTACGACATCCAACCCCTCCCCTCACACGCCGATCCCCTCACCCGCCTCCGCTCCGCCGCCAACACCAGCCGCAACTGGATCGCCGATACCATCACCGCCGGACTCCAAAACTCCCCAAACGTCTCCGCCGTCCTCCGCGCCATGGCCCTCGGCAGCCGCGAAGAAACACCCCGCGCCATCGAAGACACCTTCCGGGAAAGCGGCTCCATGCACATCTTCGCCGTGAGCGGCCTCCACGTCGGCATCCTCGCCTTCATCATCTGGCAACTCCTCAAAATCCTCGGCCTGCGCCGCTCCATCGCCGCCCTCATCGTCATCCCATGCCTCTTCTACTATGCCCTCATCACCGGCTGGCGCCCCTCCGCCGTGCGCGCCGCCATCATGACCTCCATCTTCCTCGCCGGCTTCGGATTCCAACGCCAACCCAGAATCCTCAATAGCCTCGGCGCCGCCGCCCTCGTCATCCTCCTCTACGATACCCAACAACTCTTCATGCCCGGCTTCCAACTCTCCTTCCTCGTCCTCACCTCCATCGCCCTCTTCACCCCCCTCTTCCAACGCCCCCTGAAAAAACTCGTCGCCCCCGATCCCTTCCTCCCCCCCACCCTTATCGGCCGAACCCGCCGCACCACCGCCGCCATCGGCGAAAAAGCCGCCGATCTCTTCGCCGTCTCCGCCGCCGCATGGATCGGCTCCGTCCCCCTCATCCTTTGGCATTTCCAAATGCTCACCCCCGTCGCCGTGATCGCTAATTGCTTCCTCGTCCCCCTCGCCTTCGCCGTCCTCGCCGTCGCCAGCCTCAGCCTCCTCGCCTCCGCCACCGGCCTCGGCACCCTCTCCCTCATCTTTAACAATACCAACTGGCTCCTCGCCAAAATCCTCCTCGCCGCCAGTGCCGCCTTCGCCAACCTCCCCGGTGGCCACTTCTATTTCGACCACTCTCCCTTCCCCAAAACACCACCCCATTGCCGCATCACGGTCTTCGATACCACCGGCGGCGGCGCCGCCCAACTCATCGAACCCTCACACCCCAATCAGCCCACCGCATGGCTCATCGATGCCGGAAACAAAGACGCCTTCTTCGATGTCGTCCGCCCCCTCCTCCGCCAACGCTCCCTCGATCAACACATCACCGCCCTCGTCCTCTCCCACGGCGACTCCCGGCACCTCGGCGGCGCCCCCTATCTCATTCGCGATCTCGCCCCCGCCGCCGTATACGAATCCCCCCTCCCAAATAGCTCCCCGTTCTACCGCGATACTCTCCTCGCCGCCGAATCCCTTAACATCCCCCTCACTCAAGTCACCGCCGGCGATTCCATTCCCGCCTCCCCCCTCACCCGGGTAGGCTCCTCATCCGCGCCCACGCTTCGCGTCCTCTTCCCCCCGCCGGAATACCAGCCCAGCGCCCACGCTGACGATCACTCCCTCGTCCTCCAACTCGAATCCGACGGCTGGCGCATCCTCTTCATGAACGACGCCGGGTTCGCCACCGAAAAATGGCTTCTCGATAACGCTTCCAATCATCTCCCCAGTCACATTCTCGTCAAAGGCCGCCACGCCTCCGACTTCTCAGGCCTCACCGAATTCCTCAACGCCGTCCAGCCCCTCGCTGTCATCTCCACCAACGCCCGTTTCCCGCCAGAAGAACAAATCCCCGCCGCCTGGAAAGCCATCCTCATCCAAAAAAACATCACCCTCTTCGACCAGGCGAATACCGGCGCCGTCGAGATTCAATGCCATCCCGACCGCCTCGAGATCGAAGGCTTCCTAAACAATCAAACCTTCACCCAGCACGCCCCGTAAAGCGATCTCCCCTCCGCCCGCCACTGCCGCTCAAAATCCGTCTCAGCATAGTACGAATCCGCCTCCCATTCCCGCGCCTCGAAGCCCTCACTCGCCGCCATCGCCTTTACCCCAGACTCAAAATACGCCGCGTCATCCGTCTTGAAACAAAAGGTCCCGCCCGGCCTCAACACCCGCCGCAACCCACGATGAAAGTCCTCCCGGCACACCATCCGCCGCCCGCGATGCCGGCGCTTCGGCCACGGATCGGGAAACAACAGATGCACCCGGCTCACCGCCCCCTCCGGCAATAACCACTCCACCGTATAGGCGCTCTCCAGGCGCAGCGACTTCACGTTCGTCACACCCGCCCGCGCCGCCCGCCGCGCAATCTTCCGCGCTCGCCCTAACAAACGTTCCACCGCCAGGAAATCCCGCTCCGGATACCGCCGCCCCATCTCCACGACAAATCCCCCGTCTCCCGCCCCCAAATCCACCTCCAACTCCCGCCCGCTCTCATCGTCCTCGCCACCCGGGAATAACTCCCCCCGTCCCATCTCCCGAAAATAATCCTCCGGCACAAACAAACAATCCGCTCCTTTCATGCGCGCTCACAGTCTGCCTCAGGCCCCCGCGCCCCGCAAGAACCCGTCCCCGGGGTGTTTCCACCACGGGTCACTACCCCCGCCACGGCCTCAGCCCCACACACACTCCAATCCCCGAAACGAAAAAACCCCGCATCAACGATGCGGGGCCTTTCCAATGGAATTAACTTCCTGAACTCAAAATCGGTTCGATTAAGCGCGACGACGGCGACGCAACACAATGCCCATCGTACCCAGCAAAAGGAACAAGGCCCGGCTCGGTTCCGGCGCCAGGCTGAAACCCGTCACCTCATCCCCAACCCCGAGACCAAGACCGGCTGCATCAAGATACTTGCTCAACCCAGGAGCTCCAATGATACCGGCCGGGTCAAACAAGAAGATGTCAGCACCGCTGCCACCCCCATAAACCGGTGCCACGCCCGCGAGAGCCGACGATGTCGAAGTCAGCGAGAAAAACGCAGCCGTGCCAGCAGCCGTGCTCACAATTTCTAACGCGTCGATGTCGTCGTCACCCGAGAGCAACCCTAAGTCCGTCACGTCGTCAAAAAGCACAGACCCAGACCCGACATACGGTCCATCGCTGGCCGGAGGAGGAGAAGCAAAAATGTCAGCACTGGCAACCAACGAGAAATACACATCCTGCGGCCCTGCCGGCCCAAGAATGTCGAGCGAGTTGATCACGTCACCACCACCACCCGTCAGACCCGTTCCGCCATAAGGCGCCGTCCCAGCAACATTGGCAAAGGTCGTATTCGATCCGGGACCAAGAGGAGGAAGAGGCACGCCCAGCGTCCCAGAAGAGAAAATCCCCGCCGACTCATCTCCAACCCCCGTCTCCGCAGCAAATCCTCCCGATGCACCAGCACCTCCGGCCACACCCGTAAAATAGGCCACATCCAAATCCACAACCGGCGTGAACCCCACCGTAAGACGACCGTAAGTGTGAGCGTTCACAACCGTCGGCGTACCATCCGGCGTCAAAACAACCGGAGGCCCGCCAGAGGGCAAGTTGATAATGTCCGCAGTCGTCGCCGGAATCCCACCGATACCAAAACTACCAGGCGCCAACGTCACATTCGGCATCGCATTTGCCGCCGTCACAACCGCCGAACTGTTCGCGGTTAATCCACCCAGCAACAATACGCCGAGTGCCAAAGTCAATAGAGTGTGTGTTTTTTTCATTGAGATACGGGTGGGTTTCCCGAGTGGGGATGATTTCGTTAATTGGAGGATTTTCGCCTGTTTTAGGAGGATCACGCTCCTTTGACAAGCCAAAATCTAAGAATTTTATTAATATTGCGAAATCACCGGACCCATCCCCACCCCTATCCCCTGTCTCCCGCCAATCAAAGGCCCCATCAAGCCGTCACTCCCGCAGCCTCACCCGCATCTCATCATTCGCGATCTCAAAATCGCGAATCCCCGCCGAAAAAGCCCCCAAAATCCCGTCCTCCCCCTCCAATTCCACCAAATTCTCCCCCTTGATCCCCCCCAGCCACGCATTCGGCACGGAAATCCCGCTCACGGTCACATCCCGCACCACCAACCCAAACGCCCCCGCATCATCCGTCGCCGCGCCCAAGGTCACCCGCAAACGCAGGGTCTTCCCCCCCACTAAGGGCGTTCCCTCCTCAAATGGCCAAACCACCTTCGCCACCACCACCCCAGGCTTCAAATCAATATACAATACCTCCCCCAATTCCGTGTTGTGCCCCAGAAACCCATTGATCTCACGCTCCGTAAACACAATCGTCCGCCGCTCCTCCGGCGTCATCGCCCCCGGCGCCCGATCCCGAAAACGCTCGGGCGCCTGCGACTGATCATCCGCCGCATCCCCCGCCACGATAATCTCATCCCCAAACTCCGCGGGAATCACGACCGGCTCCCCGGTCACCACTTCGATCTTCTCCTCCAATTCCACCCGCTCCGGCTCGGTCAACTCCACCGGCCGATACGGACCCGCATGGAAATAATACCAATACCAAACCCCTGCCCCTAACAAAAGCACCAGCAATATCACCGCCACAATCGCCACCCCTTTCCAACAACCGCTCCGCCCACCCCCGGCCCCCTGCAATGGCCCGTCAGCCGAAGCCGCCACCTCCGGTGCTTCCACCGTCGTCACCGGCTCTGAACCCAATTCATCCGTCATCTCTTCAAATCACGCATCTTCCCGCGCTCCACACAAAGGCACAGCCTCATCCACTCCACCATTACAATCTCCCCCTCGAATTATATCCAGAACCCAAAAAACAACCAAAGGCCATCGGCCATCTCCTTGACCCCACCGTCCCCAAGCGGCGAACAACGAGAGCCGGCGGCCCAACCGCCGCATCCGGGTGCAGGCTCAGCCTGCCAGCGTCACGCTGGGGTCGCCTCCACCCATTTGTCGTGCTCTCGAATCAAGTCCACCAACCGCTCCACCGCCTCGTCCTCCGGAATATTGAACTTCACCGCCTCCTTCCCCACATACAAATTGATCTTCCCCGGCGCACCCCCCACATACCCGAAATCCGCCTCCGCCATCTCCCCCGGCCCGTTGACAATGCACCCCAAAACCGCAATCCGCCCCCCCATCAAAAGCCCCGACGCCAC
>JBCCIR010000107.1:0-18506 GCA_039028175.1 Verrucomicrobiota bacterium | reverse complement strand
GTCGCCTGCTCTTGCCGCTCACCTTCCTCCCCCCGGCCCCGTCCTTCACCATTCTCCCTTCCCACTTCACCATTCTCCATTCCCAATTCACCATTCTCCTCCCCCTCCCCCTGACCACCCTGCGCCATCCGCGACGCTTCGCCTTCACCCTCGCCACGTCCACGACCTTCCTCCTCACTCTCACCTTCCTCGCCCTCGCCGCGCCGACCTTCCCCACTCCCCGCTTCCTCCCCACGCGCCATCTCACCTTCTTCGACTCTCTCGTCTCCCCGTTCACGTCCCTCAGTACCCGGTTCGCGACTCCCCTCTCCCCGCCTCCCCGATTCACCATTTCGTTCCTCTTCCCCTCGCGCCAACTCGCTTCCCTCTTCCCTTTCACCATTCCCCATTCCCCCTTCACCATTCGTCTGCTCTTCCCCCAATTCCTCCAACAACCGATCCAACTCCGCCCGCGCCATCCGCAAGGCCTCCCGCTCATCCCCCAGAACCCGCTCCGCCGCCTTATCAATCCCCTCGCGCAATTCCTCAATCCCGCGCGACGCCTCTTCCTCCGCTTTCCGCGCCTGCGCCGCCTGCCCACGCCGCAACAGTTCTCCCGCATCCTCCAAGGCCTCTTCCACCTGGTGCATCTCCGCCTCCCGCACACCCTCATACAATTTCTCCGATACCAAAGGCTCCGATTCCTCCGCCGCTTCGCTCACCTCACGCATCCGCTCCATCAAATCCGAAACCGCTTCCGCCTGCTCGCCGATCCGCTCCGACTGCTGCCGGTTCTCCAAGGCCTGCTCCAATTCCTTCGACATGTCCCGCTGATCCAATTGCTCCACCCCCGCCAAATGCTCGCGAATCGCATCCTCACGCTCCTCAATCTCACGCATCTCCCGCTTCAACTCCCGCATGTCCTGCGCAAATTGATTCGAAGTCCGCTCCCGAAATTCATCCCGCAATTCCTCCAACTCCTCCTGCACCCGCGACGTCGAGTTCGCCGCCTTGTCCAATTCGCCCGACGCCAATTCCTCCGCCGCCTGCCGCGCTTCCTCGCGCGACTCCTCGAGCCGCTCCTGCTCCGCCATCATCCGCGACTCGTTCTCCTCCGAATCCATCCGCTCGCGCAAATCATCCATGTCCCGCACCAATTCCTCCTGCTCCTCTTGCAAGCGCTTCAGCTGCCGCCGCAGTTCCTCCCGCTCTTCTTCCGTCTCCGCTTCCGCCAGGGCCGTCTGCAACTCCTCGATCTGTTCCTTCAACTCCGCCTGCCGCCGCGCCAGTTCACTCAACCGATTCAATACCTGCAAATTCTCCCGCTGCTCCGCATCCTGCTCTTCCGTCGCCAGTTTCTCTTCCTCATACCGCTGCTCTTCCTGTTTCAATTCCAAATTGCGCATCTGCCGCTGCTGCGATTGACTCCCACTCGCCTGCTGTCCCTGCTGCGCCCGCGTGACGGTCATCTCCCGCTGACGTGCCTTCAACAATTCCGCGTAAGCATCCTTCTCCGGCGGCATCGCTTCCTCCAGTGAAGGCCGCACACCCTCCCCATCCGCCGCGACCGCCACTTCCAATTGCCCCGCCGCCCGTGCCATGTCCTCCGCCGCCGCCGAAAACGCTTCCCGCAACGCCGCATCCTCCGCGTTCTCCGCCGCTTCCACCGCCATCCCCGCCAATACTTCCTGCGATTCCCGCACCGTCTCCCGGTCCGCCCGCTTCGCTTTCTCCCCCTCGCGCATCAAGTTCCACGTCGCCGAAATCACTTCCCGCTGCTTCTCCAATAACTCCCCCGATTGCCCCCCGCCCTGCGGACCCTGTTCCCCCTGCCCCGCCTGCGCTTCCTGCTCACGAAAGGTGCTCTCAAAAGGACGCACATCCGCAAAATACATGTCGCCCGGCACGCGACGCACTTCCCCGTCCGGCCCCACGTCTTCCGCCCACACGTAATACATCACGGCGTCATCCGGTGCCGCCCCCAACGCTTCCAAATCAATCATCGCCCCCACCCGCGCCTTCCCGTTCTTGTCCTCTCCCAATTCTTCCAACACCACTTCGTGCTCTTCCCCGTTCACGGCATACACGGCTCCAAACGATTCCACTCCCAAATCATCCCAAAGCTTCGCCTCGATCCCCATCTCTTCCACGGCCGACGGCGACGCATCACGCCCCGGAAATACCATCGCTACCTGCACCGGCTGATTCTTCTTCACCCGAATCGTAAACTTCGGCGGCCGCTTGTTCGCACGCTCATCCTCGTCCACGAGCTGCAAGCGAAACTGCTCGCTCTCGTCGGGAACAAAAGTCACTTCATACGTCCGCTCCTTCCCGCTCACCGGCTCCAAGGGCCAGGACCAACCCTCCTCATCCTCCAAGCGCGCGTCCGTCACTTCCTTGTTCAAAGTGACCTCGACGGTGATCTCCGATCCCTCCATCGCACTCACCGTGCGCGTGTCCTCCACCACTTTCCGCTCCAATCCCAAGCCCGCCGGCGGCTCGATCACGGCATCCGCCCGTTCCAACTTCGGATGCACAAAAGTCCCGATCTCAAATTCCTCCGTCCGCGTCCCGTCATACGCCACATGATAGGTCGCATCCTCATTCACATCCGGAATCACCCCGCCAAACACCGGGTCTTCCAGGTTCTTCACCATCTCATAGCGCCGCTCTTCTCCCTCGCCCGATCGCACGACAATCTCCGCTTCCGCCGGCAAATCTTTCCCATACCGCGCCTGCACCACCAAGCGCGTCCCCACTTCCACTTCCACATCTCCCGGATCCACTTCCACTTCAAAATCCTTGTCCACGCTCAATGCCCCCCCACGCACTTGCTCCGCCAAGGCACCCGCTCCTCCGTCACGCGATACCCAAATCAAGGAACTAAAGACGAGCGTGAATAACACCAACACGACCACCTGCCACCGCTCCGCCCGCTTCACCCGCGGCAAGGTCACCTGGCCCAACCAATCCCGCTTGATCGCTTCATCCACCGCGTCTGCAATCACCCGCTCCTGCAAATAATGATACCGACCGTCCTCCCCTGGCTTCTGCTCCACCGCGGTCAACAGCAATTGCTTCAAATCCGGATTCGACTCCTCCAATTCTCGCGCCACTTCTTCCACCCGTTCCACCCGCTGCTTCGCCAACCAATGCAAAAAGAACCCACCCCCCAACATCGCTGTCGAAATCACCAGCAGCCACCCCCGGGAAAACGCCACCCCCTGCGACCACCCATACAAAAACAATCCCGCCGCCGCCGCTCCGCACACTAACAGTATGCTGAGCCATCGCGACCGACGCAATCGCACGTCCATCTCCGCAATCGGCTCCAGTCGCTCTGTTAACAAGGATCGGCTCATGTCGTTTCGCTGCTCATAAATCTGTCGCTCAATATGAACCGTCGATGCCACAGGAGGATTGGATTCATCGGGCGTATAGTGCTCCCTAGGAGTTCATGCATAAACAAAAAACGCATCACCGGATGCCCTCTCTGCTGCGTTCGAGTGTTTTTTGCCGTTTCATCAGTGTCCAAAATCCAAATGCGCAGAGTCCAAAGAAGGGAATACTGAGGTACCAATACCTCGTGCAGATTCCTACGAATGCCAACAGAGCTATCCGAACCCCAAAAAGGAGCCGTTCCGTTCCTTCGGGCGCTGGCCCATCAAGTGTGAATCCCGACCAAAACCATCCGAGGAACCCAGCAATGAGAATCACTGGGGCTAAAATGGAGAGGATCGGCAACAGAAACCAAGTAACATCCTTCAGTCGGTGGGCTTTCATGTTTCTATCAAGCTTGCTCAATTAAACCGCCTCCGCCGACGAGGGTTTTCCCGCCGTCCGGCCTGCCCAGTAAGTCTCCAACAACACCACCACCAAGGCCCCAATCGCCAGCCAACGCCACCCCCTCTGCCGCCGCTCCCGCTCCTCGCGCACCATTTCCCGGCGCCGCTCTTCCCCCGCCGCCGCCATCGCCGCCGCCACATCCTCCGCCGCCGCGGTGCTCACCCCGTCCGCACCCGCCAGCCGCACCCCGTGCTCCGCAAAGACGCTCCCATCCAACGCCCCCGTCCGGCTCTCCGCCGGCGCGACATTCACCGCAATGCGCCTCACCTCCCGCTCCACCTCATAAATTCCGGGCAAATCCGTCCCCCCATAGTAAGCCGCCTCCGCTCCCACACTCACCGTCTCGCCGTCCGGTCGCCGCACGGTTTCCCCGCCCGACACCGGAATCGCATCTCCCACTAACAATTGTCCTCCGGATCGCTCGCTCCGCCGGTCGCCCCCCTCCAGCATCCCATACACCAAGGGCACAAACTTCGTCGATAACGCCAACTGGCTGTCCGCCGGTTCCCAGCCCGACGCAAAAACAATCAACCGCCCCTCACCCACCGGCACCGATAACCAAGCCGGGTCACCCGAATCAAATTGCGCCAATACCCGCGTCCCCTCCGGCCACTCACTCCCTTCCGCCAGCCGCCGATACTTCCAAAAACGCACCTTCGAAAAATTGCGCACCCGCTGATCATCGAACACCGCCAACAACGGGTCCTCAAAATCAATATCCTCCAACAACACATACTCCTTCGCCACCTCCGCCTCTTCAATCACCGGCACCGCCGCCGTCCCCGCCAAGCGCCCCAGCAAGGCCCCCTGCTCCGCATCCCGCAACAGCATTAACGCCTCGCCCCCGCCCTCAAGATACGTCTTCACCATTCCCGCCTCCGCCTCCCCCAGGTCCGATCCCAACACGACAAAATCCACGCTCCCACCCAAGCGTCCCCCCGGCGGCACGTCCTGCCCCACCCACGGCTCATGCAAGCGTGTCCCCTGCACCGCACGCGACAAATAAAACAACGGCCCCGCCGCATCATTCCCATCCACCGCCTCCGATTCCATCCACAACACCCGCAACGGCCGCTTCATCGAACGCGACACAAAATACCGATTATCAAACTCCTGCCCGTCCCCCTCCAATAACAACGCCGAAGCCGCCTCGCCTTCCTCGCCGTCCGCCACCATCACCGTCCGCCGACGCCCCGGCAACACACTCACTTCCTCGCCGTCCTCACCGTCCCACCCCACGTCGAAAACCTCGCCGCCCGATTCCGATGCATTCGACACCCGCACTCGCAACCCTTCCCCTTCCGCCTCCTCACCGCCGTCCTCCTCGTCCACCGCCAACACCCGCTCCGATACCAACAACTGCAACCACGCGTTGTCCGCCGACTTCGCATCCACTCCCTCCAGTTCCAAAACCATGTCCTCCGGCCACGTCACCAGTTCCAATCCCGTAAACTCCATTCCCGCCTGCAAATCACTCACCAACACCACGGTGGTCGACTCCGGCGTCACTTCCCCGGTCGCCTCGGCGTCTTCCACCATCTCCACCGCCAACGCCAATGCCGGCCCCGCCGCACTCGACCCCCAACCCGCTTCCATCCCCGCTAACCGCTCCTCGATCGCACGCTCCCGCCCCCCCGCATCCAGCTGCGCCCACTCGTCAAATCCCATCACCGTCTCCGCCGACCCGTCAAACACGACCAAGGCCCCCCGCTCCGCGTCCGATCGCTTGTCCACCGCTTCCTTCGCCCGCTCCACCGCCTGCGCCCACAAATCTTCCCGCTGCATCGATCCACTCTTGTCTAACAAAACGACCACCCATTCCCCCTTTCCCGCTCCCGCCAAAATCCCTTCCCCCCGGAAAAACGGACGCGCGAACAAAAACGCCAACAACAAAATCAACGCGCATCGCAACAGCAACAGCAACAAATGATCCAGCCTCCGCCGCCGCTTCAATGGCGCCGGCGTCGCTTCCAAAAACATCAGTGAACTGAACTCCGTCCGGTCCTTTGGCGGCCGCCGACGCAGGTGCAGCAAAATCGGAATCGCCACCACCGCCGCTCCCAACAAATACAATGGAAATAAAAAACTCATGCCACGTTCACCCTCCGCCGCAAACTCCCACCCTTCTTCTCCCGCGTCCGCCCGCTCAAAAACTCAAACAAGACGGTCTCCAACGGCACATCCGTCCGCACCAATACATGCTCCACCCCCTGCGCCCCGCACTCTCGCTTCACCGCCTCCAAGTGAGCCTCCATCCGCTCACAATAACCCTCCCGCATCACTTCCGGATCGATAAACAATTCCTCCCCGCTCTCCAAATCCCGAAAATGCGTCGCCTTCTCAAAATCAAACTCGATCTCCGCCTTGTCCAAAACCTGCATCAACACCACTTCATGCCCGCCCCCCTTCAAATAACCCAGCGCCCGGCCGATCGTCTCCGGTTCCGTCAATCCGTCCGACAGCAAAACCACCAGCCCTCGCTTCTGCAATAGCTCCGCCACCCGCTGCAGCGGCCCTTCCACTTCCGTCCCCTCCCCCTCAGGCACCCGGTCCAGCAAATGCGTCAAACGCTGCAAATGCCCCGGCCGATTCCGCGCCGGCACATACTCATCCACATCCGTATCAAAGGTCGCCATTCCCACCGCATCACCCTGTGTAAACAAGAATCGCGCCAAGGTCGCCCCCAAGGTGGCCGCATACTCCGACTTGCTGTATCCCGATGACCCAAACCCCATCGACCGGCTCCGATCGAGCACCAAGTGACACCGCAAGTTCGTCTCGTCCTCAAACCGCTTGATGTAAAGCCGGTCACTCCGCGCAAACAACTTCCAATCCAGATACCGCGTGTCGTCCCCGCGCGTATACGGCCGATACTCGGTAAACTCCACCGAAAACCCATGGTAAGGACTCCGATGCAACCCGTGCCAAAATCCCTCCACCACCACCTTCGCCCGCAACTCCATCGATCCAATCCGCATCAACGCCCCCGGATCAATCAAGCTGCCCTTACCTTTCTCCATCTCTGTTTCTTCTGTCTTTCCTAAACCTCTGAGGCCAACGGCCACTTCAAAGACTCCATCGTCCGCATGGGGCGAACAACGAGAGCCCGCGCCAACGGCGCATCTGGGTCAAGCGTCACGCTTGATAAGTTTGTCCACCACCTTCTCCACACTCACCCCCTCCGCTTCCGCCCGGTAATTCACCAATATCCGATGCCGCAACACCGCATGCGCCAAAGAATCAATGTCCTCCTTCTGCACATACGCCCGCCCGTCCAACAAGGCCCGCGCCTTCCCACCTAAAACCAGATTCTGTCCCGCCCGCAAACCCGCCCCCCAGTTCACCCACTCATTCACAAAGTCCGGCGCCTCCGGCCGCCCCGGCCGCGATGACGCCGCCAATTTCACGGCATGCCGCACGACATCCTCCGACACCGGAACCTTCCGCACCACTTCCTGGAAGCGCACCAAGTCCTCCCCGCTGAACAATTTCTTCACGTCCGGCTCCGAGACCGCCGTCGTCTGCGCCACGACCTTCACCTCGTCGTCCTCGTCGAGGTAATCGATCACGATATTAAACATGAACCGGTCCAGCTGCGCCTCCGGCAACGGATACGTGCCCTCCATCTCAATAGGATTCTGCGTCGCCAACACAAAAAACGGCTCCTCCAATTGCATCCGCTCCCCCGAGACCGTCACCTGGTGCTCCTGCATCGCTTCCAATAACGCCGCCTGCGTCTTCGGCGGCGTCCGGTTGATCTCATCCGCCAGGATCATGTTCGCGAAAACCGGTCCCTTGGAAAAAACCATCTCCCGCCCGCCACCTTCCTTCTCTTCCAATATCTCCGTCCCCGTGATGTCCGTCGGCATCAGGTCCGGCGTGAACTGAATCCGCTGAAAACTCAGATCAAACACGTCCGCCAAGGTCTTCACCAACAAAGTCTTCGCCAACCCAGGCGCGCCCGTCACCAGGGCATGCCCGCCGCAAAACAAAGTCAGCAACATCTCTTCCACCACCTTCTCCTGCCCCACGATCACTTTCCGCAACTCCGCCCCAATCTTCTCCTGCGCCTCCCCCAACTGCCCCACCAATTCCTTTTCCACCTCAAACTCAGTCTTCTCACTCGGCATCTCACTCATATTAAAAAATCATCTGTGTAAATCTGTGTAATCTGCGGACAACTGCCTTTCTCCGTCAGTGCGTCAGCGCATAAAAAACAATGTTGATCCCCATCGGAAAACTCAAGGGCTCCGAAAACGTCTTGAAGTAATACTCGTTCTCCCCCTCCCGCTCCCACCCGTCCCCCAGGTCCGTGTTGTGACAAATGATCATCATCATCCGCCCCTTGTCGTCAAACACCCCCTGGTAAGAAACATCCCGCCCACTGTCCCCTTCCCGGAACTCATACGTATACCCCGACATCGCCGCATTGATCGCCGGCACCTGTGGCTTCTCCTTCAATTCAAAAACGAAATGAAATACCGGATGCTCGATCGGTAACTCCCGCGGCTCCCGCTCCGGAAATATCTTCTTTAACGCCTGGTAAAACCGGTCGTATTCATAGGCCCCCCAGAAATCATCCACCATGATGAACCCCCCGTTCATCATGTAATCCCGCAAAATCTTCGCCTCCTCATCATTCAAGATGATGTCCCCCGGCTCGATCATATACACCCACGGATACTCCGCCAATTCCTCCGCATCAATGTCCACAATCTTCCCGTCGGGATCTACTTCCAATGACGTCAACTCCTGCAGCCGATACGAAAAATTCAAATCACTGTCCGGATAATCCGTGTCCCAACTCCCGCCCCGCCGGCGATACCCCCCGTCCCGATAACGCAGCCGCGCAAAAGTAAACACATCCGTCGGCATCTCCGGACTCGCTTCCCAATCCGGAAACTCAATCCCCCGACGTTCAAAGGCCGCCCGCGGATTGTCCTCATCAATATACCCCCGCCGAAACCACTGACCCATCACCACCCCAACCCCCACCACCATGACAACCACCCCCACCCATATAATCTTCTTCTCCTTCTTCATCTCCTTCTTATTCTCCCCTTCACTTCCTCACCTCCCTCGCCGTTCTCGGTTCACTTTCACATCCGGCCCCGGCGGCATCGGCTCCGGCGTCGGCGGAAAAACTCCCGGACTATCAGCCGCCGGCAACTCATCGTCCGCTCCCGCCCCCTCGATCACTGTCTCCGTCTCTTTCAATTCCATCAAAAATGCCAACGCTTCCCGGTGCCGCGGCGCCTCCGCCAAACCATCTAATACATAACGCTTCGCCAACCCCGGATCGTTCGCCCGATGCAAGCGCGCCAACCGATAATTCACTTCCCCCGGACTCGCCGGCCCCAACTTCAAGGCCTTCCCAAACGCCACGATCGCATCCGCCGTCTCCCCCTTCGCCTCACGCGCACACGCCAAACAATAATGCGTCCGATTCAAAAACGGATTCACCGCCAACTGCCGCCGCGCATTCGTCTCCGCCAAATCCCAGTCCTCCTCCGACACCCCACGCTCCATCAACCGTAGATAGGCCGGCGTCGCTTCCGCCGATAACGCACTCACTTCCTCCAAAATCGCCCGCTCCTTCTCCTCGTCTCCCAACTCCCGATACGCCTTCGCCAAATAAAAATACGCACTGTCACTCCCTACGTCCCCCGGATACAAATCCCGCAACCGCGTCGCCGCTTTCGCAACCCCGTCCCAATCCTCTGCCTCCGTCAAATGCTGCACATGCCACTTCAACCCACCGAAATGATTCGGCTCCTTCGCCACAAACGCCGCCACCGCCCCCGCATCCAACACATCAAACCCCTCAGGCAATTTCGACCAGTCCACCCCCGGCGCCAAATCCTCGGCCTGCGCCTTCGCATACTTCTCAAACTCACGATCCAGCTTCGCCACCGGCCCCATGTGCTTCGCAAACGCCTTCTCCAAAAACACGCCTTCCCCCAAATCCCGCAACAAACGCTGCATCTTCTCCATCCCGTATTCCTCCACCAAATACGCCACCGCCATCGCCGATTCGAAATACGCGAACATCAATTCCTCACCATCCTGCGGATTCAGGAACATCTCGCCGATCTCCGACAACGGACGCAGCCGGTCCTCTTCCAAAATCATCGCGCGATACCGCGGCGTCATCTTCTGTCCCCACGAACCGTCCCGCTCCAACTCCTCATACACCGATATACCCTCGCTCAACCACCGCGGCATCTTGTTCTTCGTCAGTCCCAAGGTCACGACATGAGCAAACTCATGCCAAAGCGTCGCCTCCCAGTTGTTCCGGCCCGTGGTGATGCTCCCCGGACTGTTCATGGTGATCACCGACCCAAAACACACCCCCAATAACCCACTCCCCCCCGGCACCCCCAGGGTCCGCACCGCGAAATCCTGCTGCTCCGGAAAAAATTCCACCAGGGTCTTCCCCTCCATCTCCAAACCATACTTTTCACACAAGACCTCCTTCGCCTCCGACAACAACTCCAATGCCCGGTCCCCGTAAATCGCCGCCTCATCCTCCGTCATCCGAATAATGAAATCGTCATTCTCCAGCGTCGCGTAAGTCTTCAGCTCGTCCCGCAAGGTCGCCAAGTTGAACGCCACGACGTTATACGGATCCGCCTCGTGCACCTCGTCCACCAACACCCACGCCTCTTCCTCGCGCCCCAATCGCAACAAATCCTGCGCCAGTTGAATCTTGGCCGGTAAAAAATCCGCATCCATCTCCAGCGCCGACCGCTGTCGCGCTTCGCCCTCCGTAAACCGCCGCATCCGCGATAAACTGGTCCCGATCTGGTAATCCACCCGCGGATTGTCCGCCCAACGCGACAAAGCCCGCTTCCGCGCCGCATCCCCGGCCTTCGCATCCTCGTGCAGATACTTCACCGCCGCCTCGTGCGTCCACGCTTCCACGTTCCCGCTGTCCACCTTGCGCGCCGCTTTCAATACCTCCAAGGCCGGATCAAACTGCTCGGCATCAATCAAATGCTTCGCTTGCCAAACCAGGGCCCCCATGTGCCGCGGATTGATCTCCAGGGCCTTCTCAATCGTCTCGCCGAATTTCTCCCGGTCGCTCGGAAAAAACGCCGCCGCCAATCCCGTCAACAAATCCGGATCCCCCGGATACCGCTTCACCCCCGCCCGAAATTGCTTCGCCGCCTGCGCAAAATCCCGCTTCGCCAAAGCCAACTCCCCTGCCGCCAAATACGGCGATCCATAACGCATGTCCTCGTCCTTCTGCGCCTCCTCAAAGTAGTGCTGCAAAATCTTCTGCGGATCCGCTCCCAGTAATTCCGCCGCCGTCCCCAATGCCACCAAATCATCCCCCGTCAGCTCCTTTCGCTCCCGATCCATCGCCAACGCATTCACTTCCTCCAACAACGCCGACGCCTCTTCCATCTCCCCCAACCCGCGAAGCACCCGCACCTCCGCCATCAACAACGGCAAACTCTCGTCTTCTCCCTCCGTCTTCAGCGACTGAATAAAGCTCAACGCTCTCATCAGCTCCCCTTCCGCCTCATACGACCGAATCACCAAATCCCGATACAAAAAGCCCGGCACCTCGCCTTCGATGGCCGCCTCACACAAATCCACGCACTCCGCATACTCACCCTTCCAATAAAACTCCCGCACCCGATCCACCAACTCCGTCTCCACCGCCTCGCGATAGGTCATCTTCCGCGCCTGCCCCTGCCCCTCGCTCCAAACCCCGCCCAAAAAGATCACCACCCCCAAACCGAGCACCCCGGCCCCCAGTGACAAACCGCTGAAAGGGAATCGCATCATAAAGACGTTCTGCTTCGAGACCCTAAGCACGGTCGATCCCACCGTAAAGCTCCCATTCCCAACCCTATTTCTACCACCAAACTTCCCGACCTCCCAGTCCCCCGGTAGGGGCGAGCGGCCCGCTCGCCCGCCGTCCGCCCAAACCCCCCACGTCCGCCCATCGCCCCCCACCTTCTCTCCCTCATACTCATAATCATACTCCTACTCATACTCATACTCATACTAATACTCACCCCCTCAACCAAAACGCCCCCACTCCCCCAAACCATTCACCCCTTTCCCCTCGACTGTCCCAATACACCAGTGACACCCTATAAAAACCCATGAACACCCAAACAGTTACGCGCCTCCCCACCCTTTGGCTCACCGCCTTCCTAATCGCATCGTTGTCGCTTGCGGCGGCAGAGCCGCATCCGGATCAAACAGCCCGCCCTGAGCCTGCCGAAGGGGCACGTTTGAATGTCGTGCTGCTCCTCGCCGACGACATGGGGCTCAATGGCCCCACCGTCTACGGCTCCGATCTCCACGAAACCCCCAATATCGACCGCCTCGCCGCCGAAGGCGTCCGCTTCACCAACGGATACGCCGCCTGCACGGTCTGCTCGCCCACCCGCGCCGCCGCCATGACCGGCATGTATCCCGCCCGCACCCGCGTCACCAATTGGATCTCCGGCACCAAAATGCCCTACGCCCAACTCTCCCCGCCCGACTGGACCCTCCAGCTCGAACACCATCACACCACCATCGCCGAAGCCCTGAAAGCCGACGGATACCAAACCGCTCACGTCGGCAAATGGCACCTCGGCAACGAACCCTTCTACCCCGAACACCAGGGCTTCGACGTCAATATCGGCGGCAATTCCCAGGGCAGTCCCTCCGGCGGATACCACCTCCCCAACAAGATCGATCTCCCCCGCGCCAAAGATGGCGAATACCTCACCGATCACCTCACCATGCTCGCCACGGAATGGATTACCGAAACCCAAAAAACCGGCGACCCCTTCTTCATGTATTTCGCCTACTACAATGTCCACACCCCCATCCAGGGCCGCGCCGATTACACCGAGTATTACCAAAAGAAAATCGACGCCCGCGATCCCGACGGCCCCGAACCCATTCACACGAATGCCGCCTTCGCCGCCATGCACCACAGTGTCGACGACTCCGTCGGCCAAATTCTCGACACGCTCGACAAACTCGGCATCAAGGACAACACACTCGTCATCTTCACCTCCGACAACGGAGGCCTCAGCCACAAGATCGGCGCCGACGGCGTGCCCAATCCCACTGGCATCACGTCAAACTTTCCCCACCGCCGCGGCAAAGGCTCCGCCTATGAAGGCGGCCACCGCGTCCCCTTCATCATCGCCTGGCCCGGCCACATTCCCTCAGGCGTCGTATCCGATACCCCCATCGGCACGGTCGATCTCTACCCCACCATCCTCGACATCACCGGCGTCGATGGAAACGCCGACCACAATGCCAACGTCGACGGCGTCGCCCTGACCGCCCACCTCAAAGACCCCGCCTCGTCCTCCCTCCCCGCGCGCGATCTCCATTGGCACTTCCCCCATTACCACGCCGGAGTCAACGGCCCCTACTCCGCCATCCGCCGCGGGGACTGGAAACTCATCGAACGACACGAAACCCCCGACCAACCCGAGCTCTACAACCTCAAAGACGACATCTCCGAACAAACCAATCTCGCCTCCTCCAACCCCGAAAAAGCCTCCGAACTCCAAAAAGCCCTCAACGACTGGCGCACCTCCATCGACGCCCAAATGCCCTCCCCCAACCCCAACCACAACCCCGACTCCCCCCGCACCAACGCCAAACGACCAAAGAAAACCTAAAACCAACCGACCCCACAATTGACGAAGGTGGGGCGAGACGTCCCTGTCGAGCCTCCGAGCAAAGCGAGGACTACCCCGTCCGAACGCCAATGACCTCCAACCCCCAAAAGCATCGCCGCCTAAACCTGATGCCCGTGATCGGAGTATTCATCATCATTGGTTTCTTAGCATACCTCAGTTGGCCGAAATATCATATCCCTGACAACCACCGCGAAGTGGCTGCCAAAAACGACGCCCTCGGCCTCGTAAACGCCATCAAAGCCTTCCACACCGAATACGGCCACTACCCTGCCGAATACACTGCAGAAGACACCGAGCTCCAATCAACCGCTCACCTCATGCGCATCCTCCTCGCAGAAGAACCGGACGACACCAAAAAACTAAACCGACGCGACATCCACTACTTCTCCGCCGACAAAGCAAAAGAGGGCCGCGGTGGAATCACCCCGGAAGACGACTTCCACGACCCTTGGGGTTCCCCCTACCAAGTCATCATAGACACCAACTTCGACTCCCAAATCACCAACCCCGAAACCGGCGAACCCATGCGCTCCGAAGTCGAAGCCTACTCCCCCGGCCCCGATCAAAACCCTAACACCTGGGAAGACAACATCAAAACCTGGTAACCACCCATGCCAGACCCCGCCTCACCTTCCGAGCCTCAAAAAAGGAAACTCCCCATCGTGCCTGTCCTCTTGGGCTGCTTCGGCTTTCTCGCGCTGGCATTCTTCGGACTGGCGGCGCTCATGGCTCTGTCCTATCCCGTTTACGAACACATCTTCATCAAGGCACGCGAGGTCCAAGCGAAAAACGACGCGTATGGCCTCGCCAACGCAATCCGTTCTTTCTACTCCGAATACAGCGATTACCCCGTCCCCGCCCTCACCAAAGAAACGACCATGCAGTCCTCTGCCCCCATTATGCTCGTCCTCATCGCGGAAGAACCTGACAACGCCAAAAAATTGAACCCCCGCGACATCGCCTTCTTTGCCGCCGACCGGGCCAAAGACAACCGTGCCGGCCTCACCGCCGATAACACCTTCCTCGATCCCTGGGGCTCCCCATACATCATCATTCTCGACACGGACTTCGACACCCGAATTCTGGACCCCATATCCGACGAAACATTCCCTTCCCGCGCCGAAGTCTACTCCCCCGGCCCCGACCAAGACCCCAACACCTGGCAAGACAACATCAGAACCTGGTGACAAAAAAGAGGGCCGCGGTAGCGGCCCCAATCTGCGTTTATCTGCGTAATCTGTGGGCAAAAAAACTTCGCGTCTTCGCGAGAAACCCCTACTCCAACCCACTAAAAAACCGCCCCATCCGCGGCTGATACCGATCCAACTTGTCAAACGACACAATCACCCCCGTCGCCTTCCCCACAATCCGCTCCCGCTCCATAAACCCATACACCCGCGAATCCAAACTGTTGTCCCGGTTGTCTCCCATCACGAAATACTCCCCCTCCGGCACCCTCACCTTCTCAAAGTTCCGTCGCCCCGACCACACACCGCGCATACTCATCACCGCGTGCCCTCCATCCCCAAAATCCTCCCGAGCAAACACCGACCGCTCTCGTAACGCCGGCAACATCTCCGCCGTCACCTCCGCCGACAACTCAGAATAATCCGCGCGCTCGCCATTGATCGTCAGCACATTGTTGCGCATCTCAATCTCGTCCCCCGGCACCCCGATCACCCGCTTCACCACGCGCGTCCCATCCTGCGGCGCAAAAGCCACGACAATATCCCCCCGCTCCGGTTGCGCCCATTCCGTCACCCGCTGCATCGTAAACGGCACCCGCAAATCATACGCCGCCTTGTTCACAAAAATCATGTCCCCCTCCAGGATCGTCGGATTCATCGACCCCGTCGGCACCCAGTTCCAATCCGCCAACACCGACTTCACCGGCAACACCACAAGCACAAAAAAGTAAATCACCCCCCGACACTCAACCCACCACCGCTTCAAACTCCCAAAAACATAATCCTTCATATCCCCCTCTTCGACACCACCCCACCCCCTCCGCTCAAAAAAACCCTGCGAAACTGCGAGACTGCGAAACTGCGCAACTCCTCCTCAATTCACCATTCACCATTCAAAATTCAACATTCAAAATTCGCGCGTCCGCGCGCGCCTCCTCCCTCCGCTCAAAAAAACCCTGTGAAACTGCGTAACTGCGTAACTGTGAAACCCCACCTCACTCAACCACCCGCGTCTTCACCCTCTCCCTCTCCAAATTCCGTATCTCCAACAAAAAATCCCGCAACACCCAAACCCGCACGCTCACCCCTTCCCCCACCGTCGCACGCGACACATGCCCCCCAATCCGCAACGCCTCTTCCCACCCATGCAAATGCAACGGCAACCCCTCCACCGAAATAATCCGCTGCAAAGTCGGATTCGCCGCATACACCCCGCGCCCGATCCACCGCCCCCCTTCATGCGACGCCAATCGAAAATTGTCATCCGCATGATACAAATCATCCAAATCAATCCCTTCCAACGGCAAATAAAACGCCGACGCATACTCCACGTGCCCCATTGCCCCCTCCACCGCAATCGCCGCCAGCCCGATATTCTCCTCGTGAAACCGCCCCAACAACCACTCATGCAAATTCACCCCCGCCGGCACCGCCCATTCCACCTCCACCGACGGATCACAAACCCCTAGCGCAAAAAACGGAAACGCCGGCTCTTCTCCCTCGTCATCGTCCAACGACGGACTCACCAATTCCTTCCCCTCCCCGCTCGGATGCTCACGCAACAAATCAATCACATGCATCGGATCCGCCTTCCGCGGGTCCGACCAATAAACCTCCGGCGCCCCCACCGTCCCATGAATGATCGCCTCCCCGTTTCGCCCAAACCAATTCGTCGTCCCCACCCCCGCCAACCCCCACTCCGCCGGAAACCTCCCCAACTCCCCCAACACCTCCTCCCAATGCACGGTATGAAAAAAATCCCCCCGCAACAACCGCTCCACCGTATTAAATGAAACCAACGTCCCCCGCGCGCGGCTTTCGCTCTGTCCTCCTGTCATGATCCAACAAAAAAGAAAAGGCCGCATCCGCGGCCCAATCTCAAGTTAATCTGCTATATCTGCGCAATCTGTGGACAACACTGCCTTTCCTCCTACCACCAATAAGGGCCCCCACCCCAAACCGCCCAATCCAAGGTCGCCTCCTGATAACTCATCGCCGCCATCTGATTCGCCATCGCAATACTCTGCTGCTGACTCATCCGCTGATACTCCTGGTAATTCGCCTGCGTCCCCACATACAACTGATTCTTCTCCGGATCCGCATACACATACCGTAACTCGCCGTTCTTATCCGATTTGGGAATAATCGTATACGGCTCAATCTTCGCCAGGTTCGCCTGCTTCTCCGGCGTGTCCGCCATGTGCATGTCAAAACCCGCCGCCGATAACGTCGCTTCCGTCCCACTCGCCCCCATCGAAGCACACCCCACCATCATCACCGCCGCCATCGCAACACCTAAACTAGTCAAACAAATCGCTTTCATAATAATTCTCTCCTTTCCAAAACCCTACGACGTCCCCCCCTCCCAAAGCAACCAATTCCGCGCCAGTCTCAAGTCTCGCCCCAGAACCAAAATCAAACGCCCGCTCGCCCCTAAACCCCGTCATCCTGCGTGTCCTCCATAGCTCAAAGAGCGACGGAGGAAGCGAGAGCTTGGCCTGAGCGCAGTCGAAGGCAAGGACCCCACGAGAGCCCCATCTAACTGTCGCAATCCCACGGCCCCCGAAAACTGCCGCGCCCCAGAATCCGCGAAGCTGTCAAAACCCCTCCGCGGCCAACGGCCGCGCACTCCCCAAACCCCGCCTCCCGACCGAAGTACCGAGAGACCGGAGGACCCCCAGACCGCCGCAATACTCCTTCCCCACCCCGCCCTTCTCCCTTATCCTCCGCCACGTATCTCACACACAAATCCATGCTCACCGAGGCCCTAGAACACTACCCGAAAATCCACTACGCCGTCGCCTCCTCCCAACTCGTCTTCGCCATGGTCGGCATGGGCGCCACCCTCGCCACGCGCGATTTCATCGAAATCGTCAAGGAACCCAAACCCATCATCACCGGCTCCGTCTACCAACTCATCGGCATCCCCCTCCTCACCGTCCTGCTAACGACCTTCCTTAAACTCCCCCCCGAAATCGTGGTCGGCATGTTCATGCTCGCCGCCATGCCCGGCGGTTCCATGTCGAACGTCTACACCTTCCTCGGCAAAGGCAACGCCGCTCTCTCGGTCGCCCTCACCGGCCTCCTCACCCTCACCGCCCTCGTCACCGCCCCCCTCATCCTCCGCACCTTCGCCTCGACTCACCTCCCCCCGGAAATCCCCATGCCCGTCGGCGTGATCATCCGCGAAATCGCCCTCTACCTCCTCCTCCCCCTCTCCATCGGCATGTCCATCAACCGCTTCGCGGTCAACGCCGCCCCCATCGTCTCAAAATGGGCCATCCGCGCCAGCCTCTTCTTCCTCGGCGTCCTCGTCGTCGGCTCCCTCGGCAGCGGCCGACTCGATATCACCGCCTACGGATACAAAATCCCCATCCTCATCGTCGCCTACTGCGCCTTTATCCAACTCTCCGCCGAAGGCGTGTCCCGCAAAATTCTCAAACTCTCCCGGCGCGATACCACCGCCATCGCCATCGAATCCAGCATGAAAAACATCAACCTCGGCCTCCTCATCGCCGCCTCCCTCTTCACCCTCGAAGGCCCCAACGCCCACTTCGGCACCGGCCTCCTCTTCGTCCTCCTCCTCTACGGCGGCGCCTCCCTCGCCGTCTCCGCCGGCCCCGCCCTCGCCAACTACAAATACCAAAAGAAAAACCCCTCCTGACCCCATCATACCTCTCTACATTAGGCGAAGCCGGTAGCGCGCCCTCGCCGAGGGCGCACTCCCACGACGCCTCCCGTTCCACCCCAACCCCCGCCTCCCGACCGAACGACCGAACGACCGAAGGACCGCCAAACCCAAACCCAATTTCCCCTTTCCCTC
>JBCCIR010000106.1:0-18631 GCA_039028175.1 Verrucomicrobiota bacterium | reverse complement strand
GCGGTGTGACGGCGGCGTTGTGGCGTCGATGAAGGGGCTGTTTCGAGGGAAGGGGGGGGCAGAGCGCGGTCGGGTGCCCGCGCCTCCATCGGTGGGGCGTTGGGGAGAGGGCGCTGAGCGCAGATTATGGAAATTTTTGCTTTTATTATTTGCAGATTCGCTTTATTGAGATACAATAATCATGTAAAATCGCAAAACTGAGAAACAGGGGGGACCTGGCGGAATCTCTTGTATCACGCAAACAAACAGACCTCATGAAGAAGAAAGCAGTCACTATTCTGGGCGCCCTTGTTGTGGCGCTGGGTTCGTTGGGATTCGCCAGCTGTGGGTATCCGAACTATCACATTGATCACTACTTCCATCACACCAAGCATGCGCCGTATGGGAATTACTATCACACGGAGCATCAGAATGAATGGCCGTCGGGTAAGGGGCAGTGGCGTTTTGGACGTCCGGATGGTCAGCCGACGATGGTGGAGTTGGATAAGCCTCAGTATCCGTATTATCAGCTGAACAACATTCGCTGAGAGATTTTATTCAAGAGAGAGCCATTCCTCAAATTTTGAGATGTCACGGGGTCTGAGTGTGGCTCTGTGGCAGATACCTAGGGATGAGACCGCCGCTTTGGATCGCGCGCCCGCGAGCTGAAGCGGCGGTTCTCTTTTGTTCTTCGGGATGCCGTGAGTGAAGGGGTGGTGAACGGGTGTGAAATTACGGTAGTGCGGATGAGGAGCGGCGCGGCCGGGAGGCCTGGGGCGATGCCCCAGGTTGGTATATTTCGCGCCTTCAGCGCTTGGGAGTTTGCCTACGCCTTTGGCGCAGGACTATTGAAGTTTGGCGGAGTTATGCGGTGGCGAGTTGTTGGTCTGAGGGGACGGTGGCTTCTTCGAGGAGGCGGTTGAGGATGAGTTCTTTGTCGACGACGCCGTGGATGCGGTCGTAGACTTGTCCGTTTTTGAAGAAGAGGAGGGTGGGGAGGGAGCGAATGCCGTAGGCGGCGGCGAGGGCGGGGTGGTCGTCGACGTTTACTTTGGTAATGCGGGCGAAGTTTTGGGTGGCCACGGCGGTTTGTTCGAGGGTGGGGGTGAGCATGTGGCAGGGGCCGCACCAGGGGGCCCAGAAGTCGACGGCAACGGGTTGTTGGTGGGAAGCTTGGAGGACTTCTTGATCGAAGGTATTGGGGGAGATGGATGGGATCATGGTTTTATGTTTCTTTGGTTTAATCTACCTACCAGTAGGTAGAGGATGGTGACAAAAAAATATTTCGTGAGTTTTGGGTGTTCAGGCGAGGGCGGGGGCGGCTTGGGGTTTGAGGCTGCGTTTGAGTTGGTTGATGACTTTTGTGAAGGTGGACTTGTCGTGTGTGCGCGCGTATTGGAGACCGCCTTTGAGGGTGGAGACGACGAAGATGGCTTGGTCGCGGGGTGAGCCTTGAAAGGCGAAGCATTCTTCGCGGCGGCCTTGGTCGAGGACTTTGGTAAAGAAGTCGATTTCGAGGTCTTCGATTTCGCGCAGTTTATTTTGCATGGAGGTGGGGATGACGTTGTATTCGGCTTGGAGGGAGCCGATGGGGCAGATCATGTTGCCGGACTCGCAGAGGTCGCGGCCTTGGCTGAACGCGAGGTCGAGTTTCTTGGCTGCGGTGATATTTTGTTGGGAGATATGGTCGAAGTGGTCGGCACAGACTTCTTTGACTTTTTCCAGGATGGCTAGGCCGAGGTCTTCTTTTTTGGGAAAGTGGTGGTGAATGGAGGCTTTGCGGATACCGAGTTGATCGGCGAGGTCGGAATAGGAGAAGGAGTCGAACCCGCTTTTCATAACGAGTTCGATGGCGATTTGGATGAGTTCGGCTTTGCGATCGGCGGTCACGGGCTCAACTTACCTACCAGTAGGTAGGCTGTCAAGGGATTGGAAGTTTCTGGTTGTTAATTGTTGGTTATCAGAGGTTTATGAACTGATAGACAGAGGGCAGAAGCGATATTCAGAGGGGTAGCGCCCCCGGGGAGGAGTCCTCGCTTTATCCCGCCACAGGCGGGATCTACTAGTTTGCCCTTGGGGCCGGGTGAGGCCGCTATGCGGCCGCGTATTCGCTCGCACCTACAAAGTTGCCGGTGAGTTAAGACAGGTTTGGCATTTTCTGTGAGTCTGTGGTGATATCTGGACGTCCGAAAGGCGGGCCGTGGATGGTCGCCGGTAATTGCGCATGAAGATTTTATTGGTGGCTGATTTGCATTACACGCTCAAGCAGTATGACTGGTTGTGCGAGGTGGCGGGACGATTTGATGTGGTGGTCTTTGCGGGGGATTTTTTGGACATCGTCTCGATTGTGGAGATGGACGTGCAGATATTGGTGGTGATGAAGTATCTGCGGCGGCTGGCGCCGGAGACGCAGCTGTTGGTTTCGTCGGGGAATCATGATTTGAATGCGGAAAGTGAGGGGGGGGAGCGGTATGCGCGTTGGATGCGGCGGGTGCGTGAGTTGGGGATTCCGGCGGATGGGGATTCGTGGGAGAAGGATGGGATTTTGTTTACGATTTGTCCGTGGTGGGATGGTGAGGAGAAGAAGGCGGAAGTGGCGGCGCAATTGGAGCGGGATGCGGCGCGCGAGAAGGCGCGGTGGTTTTGGGTGTATCATGCGCCGCCGGTGGACACCAAGGCGAGTTGGGATGGGAAGCGTGACTTTGGGGACGCGGCGTTACGCGAGTGGATTGGGGAGTATGAGCCGGAGTTGGTTTTAGGCGGGCACATTCACCAGGCGCCCTTTTCGAAGGGCGGTTCGTGGGTGGACAACGTGGGGGAGACCTGGGTGTTAAACGGGGGGAAGCAGATTGGGCCGATGCCGGCATTTACGGTGATTGATACGGAGGCGCGGCGGGCGGAGTGGGTGTCCTTGGCGGGTCGGGAATCGATTGATTTTTCGACGGGAGAGCGGGGGGAGGGATGAAGTTACACAGGTACGCAGTATCGCAGGTAGGCAGGGGATGGATCAGCCTTCCTGGTTTTCGTGGTGGTGGAGAATGGATTCGAGGACTTCGTCGACCATGCCGAGGTGGTCTTCGCGGGAATCGAATTGTTGTTTGAGGTCGACGAGGTAGGTGGTGACGGAATTGAGGCGGAGGGCGAGGAGGCGGGCAATGTGGAGATTGATCTCGGGATTCTTTTGGAGGAAGGACTGGGCGTCTTCGATGAAGATGAAGGTGGAGGGTTGGAGGGCGCGTACGGTGGCCATATGGGCACGGCCGAGGAGGACGGAGACTTCTCCAAAGATGGAGCCGGGCGAGGAGACGACATTGACCTGGGTGTCTTTCTTGACGATTTCCACGGCGCCTTCTTTAAGGACGAAGAGGGAAGGGCTCTTGTGGTTTTCGACGAGGATGTCTTCGCCTTCGGCGAATTCGCGTTCGGGGAGGCCGGCGCAGATTTCGAGTGTGGTTTTCATGTCGGGCGTGTGGTGGGTGGCGCTATGGGGAACAGTTTGCACGGCATGGGGTTGGGGACAAAGCGTAAATTTTTATTGGAAGAAATTGGATGGAACGGGGCTTGAGCGGGATCGGGATGATTGGGTAGTCTCGGGAAAAACCGGGCGGGAGGCCTTTGAATCGCAGAATGAGTGAAGAGATTGAGCAGCAGGGATCGGACCAAGGAGCAGAGGTAGCGGAAGCGGTGAAAAAAGGGGGGGGCTGGGTGGTCGCCCTGGGGATATTGACGATTATATTGGGGATGTTTGCGATCGCGGCGCCGGCGATTGCGGGGGTTTGGGTGACTATTTTGGTGGGGGCGGTGTTTCTCGTGAACGGTATATTCCAGGTCATTCACGGGTTTGGGGTTGAGGGGTGGAAAGGGAAGACGTTCACGATATTGATCGGGGTGCTGACTGTGATCGGCGGAGGGATTATCTTGGCGCGGCCGATGTTTGGGCTGGAGGTATTGACCTTGATATTGGCGGTTTTCTTTTTGATGGAGGGGGTCATGACCGTGATGTTGGCTTTCAAGGTGAAGCCGGAAAAGGGGTGGGGCTGGGCCTTGTTCAGCGGGATCGTGTCGTTTGTCTTGGGGGGATTGATTTGGGCACAGTGGCCGGTGTCGGGTTTGTGGGCGATCGGTTTATTGGTGGGGATTCGGATGTTGTTTTGTGGATGGGGGATGGTTGCGTTTGGATCGGTTGCACGGGGTTTGGGCAAAGAGGCGGGGGGGTAGGAAGGGAAAGTTTCACAGGTACGCAGTTTCGCAGTTACACAGGGGAAATTGTCGGGGGCTTTGGATTGAACGGGGGGAGCGTTTGAGAGTCTAAATTTGGAAGCGTGATGAAGGGTTCAAGATCGTTTTGGTTAGTTGTGGTTACGGTTTCATTGGGGATTTTGTTGGGCAGTGGATTTGTTAGGGCTGAGGAAACTGGATGGGAGGAATTTATGAAGGAGCAGGTAGGGAGAGGCCCTATTGCGGCAAAAACTGTGGGGGATACGGGACCGAAGGATTTCTTGGGGCATTCTTTGTCCGGGTTTACGCAGATTGGGCCTGGGACATTCTCAGAATTCGTTCGACGATTGTTGGAGTCCTCGGACGGAGAGTCGGTTTCCTATTGGGAAAGGCTCGAAGCACATATGAAGTCGGTTTTAAAGGCTGCAATTGCCGATGCTGAGGACGACTGGGACCTGCAGGTAGATATCGAGAAACCGTCGCTTCGGCACGGTTCAATTCGAATCGATTAGATCGTGTAAAGTTCCAGCCCAAGAACCTGGGCGATATTCTGTCCTCAAGAGAAGGCTCGATCGAGGTGGGTGTATCCGCCGTCGATGAAGAGGATTTGGCCGGTGGTGTGGGAGGAGCGGGGGGAGGCGAGGAAGAGGATGGTGTCGGCGATTTCCTGTGGGGTGGTGAAGCGATTGCCGAGGGGGATGCGTTGTTCGATGGCGTGGCGGGTGGCTTCGGGATCGGGGAGGGAGTTGAGCCAGTTGTCATACATGGGGGTCGCGACTTCGGCGGGAGCGACGGCATTGACGCGGACGCCATGGGGGGCGAAGTCGATGGCCCACTCGCGGGTGAGGGCGGCGAGAGCGCCTTTCGCAGCGGCGTATCCGGAGGTATCGCCCTGGCCGGTGAAGGCGACTTTTGAGAGGACGTTGACGATGACGCCGTGCTTGGAATTTTCGAGGGCTTCGCGGGCGTATCGGACGAGGGCGAAGGCGTGGGTGAGGTTTTTGTCGAGGGAAGTGCGGAACTTTTCGGGAGAGCGAGAGAGGCCGACGCCGTCGTTGATGCCGGCGTTATTGATGACGCCGTCGATGGCGCCGTGGGCATCGAGGACGGCGCGGACGGTGCGGGCGAGTTGTTCGTCGTCGGTGAGGTCGACTTCGAGGAAGGGGACTTTGAGTTCTTCGGCGAGGGCGTTTCCTTTGTCGGCGTTGCGATCGAGGATGATTGGGGTGGCGCCTTCGGCGGCAAGGGTGCGGACGGTGGCTTCGCCGATGCCGCTGGCGCCGCCGGTGACGAGGTGAATTCGGTTTTCGAGGAGCAGGTTCATGTATTTTTTGCCCGCAGATTTCGCAGATTGAAACCGCTACCGCGGTTTATTGGAGTTCTGAGGCAAAATTAACGAAGGTTGGTGAAGCCGCCGTCGATGTCGATGGCGTTGCCGGTGATGTAGGCGGATTTTTCGGAGCAGATGTGGAGGGCTTGTTCGGCGATCTCATCGGGGGTGGCCATGCGGCCGATGGGTTGGGCGGCGGAGAGTTTGTCGAACATTTCCTTTTCTTGTCCGGGATAGGTATCGGCGAGGTATTTGTCGACGAAGGGGGTATGGACGCGGGCGGGGCAGAGGCAATTGCAGCGAATATTTTTGTCGAGGTAATCGCGGGCGACGGTGAGGGTCATGTTGAGGACGGCGGCCTTGGTCATGGAGTAGGCGAAGCGGTCGGGGATACCGGTGTGCGCGGCGATGGAAGACATGTTGAGGATGACGCCGCCGCCGTTGTCGACCATGGGTTTGATGGCGGCGTGCATACCGTTGTAGACGCCGCGGACGTTGACGGCGAAGAGGCGGTCAAAGTCTTCGGGGGAGGTGGTGTCGAGGGTGCCTATGTGGGCGATGCCTGCGTTGTTGACGAGGATGCCGGGGGGGCCGTGGGCGGCTAATATTTGGGTGAAGGTTTCGTGGACGGCGTGGTGGTCGGAGATATCGCAGGGGAAGGCGTGTGCGGTGTGACCGGCGTTGGTGATATCGGTGGCGACGCGGGTGGCGGCGGTTTCGTCGAGGTCGATGATCGCGACGGGGTGGTTTTCGGCGGCGAAGCGTTTGGCGATGGCTTCGCCGATGCCGGAGGCGGCGCCGGTGATGAGGGTGAGGTTTTGGGAGGGAGGCATTATTCTGTTGTCCGCAGTTTAAGAAGATTTACGAGATTCTATAGAGACACTCCTCTTTTCCAAGGGAGGAAGTCGTCTTGGGCGAGTTGGGTGGCTTTGGTTTGGGAATGGCCGGAGGCGACTTGGAGGGCGAGGTTTAGGAGGTCGGCGCCGGATTGGGCGATGGGTTGGCCGTGGGTGAGGATGGGGCCGGCGTCGAAGTCGATGAGGTCGTCGTGTTTGGTGGCGGTGGTGGTGTTGGAGGAGACCTTGATGACGGGGGTGACGGGGTTTCCGGTGGGGGTGCCGAGGCCGGTGGAGAAGAGGATGAGATTGGCGTGGGCGCCGGCGAGGGCGGTGGTGGATTCGACGTCGTTTCCGGGGGTGCAGAGGAGGGTGAGGCCGGGTTCGGTGGCCCAGCCGGGGTAATCGAGGACATCGACGACGGGCGAGGTGCCGCCTTTTTTGGCGGCGCCGGCGGACTTGATGGCGTCGGTGATGAGTCCATCGCGGATGTTGCCGGGGGAGGGGTTCATGTGGAGGGCGGAGCCAAGGGCTTCGGCGCGATCGGCGTATTGCTCCATGAGTTTGATGAATTTTTCAGCGACTTGGGGGGAAGCGCAGCGATCGATGAGGGGTTGTTCGGCGCCGCAGAGTTCGGGGAATTCTGAGAGGATGGCTTTGCCGCCGAGGGCGACGACGAGGTCAGCGGCGTGGCCGATCGCGGGGTTGGCGGAGATGCCGGAGAAGCCGTCGGAGGCGCCGCATTCGACACCCACGGTGAGTTTGGAGAGGGGGGCGGGTTGGCGTTCGAGTTTTGAAGCTTCGGTGAAGCCGATGAAGGTTTCGCGGATGGCCTCGGTCATGAGTTGTGTTTCCGAGGGGTATTTTTGTTGTTCGAAGATGAGGAGTGGTTTGTCGAAGTGGGGGCTGCGTTTTGAGATTTCCTGTTCGAGGAGGGCGACCTCGGCGTTTTGACAGCCGAGGCTAAGGACGGTGGCGCCGGCGACGTTGGGGTGGGTGACGTATCCGGCGAGGAGGCCGCAGAGGGTTTGGGCATCGTCGCGGGTGCCGCCGCAGCCGAGGCCATGGCTCAAAAACTTAATAAGCGTGCCGCTTGACCCGGATGCGCTTCGCGCGGCAGAGGAGGTGGGGAAAGGAGTTTCGCGGAGATCGGACACGGAGGCGCCGTTTTTCGTGGCTTGGGCGAGGGAGTGGGCGAATTGTTCGTAGGGGGCGGCGGGGTGGGTGCCGAGGGCGCGGTTGAGGGCCTGGCGCATGAGGTCGACGTTGCGGTTTTCGCAGAAGACCATGGGGAGCACGATCCAGACATTGGCGGTGCCGACCGAGCCGTCGGCGCGGTGGAAGCCTTCGAAGGTGAGGTTTTGGAATTCGGTGGTATCGGGCGGGGTCCAGTCGGGGGTGGTGTTTTGCCAGGCGAAGGATTCGGCGCGATGGACGAGGTTGTCGGTGGTGAGCGATTCGCCGCGGGCGACGGGGCGGGTGGTTTCGCCGACAAGGGAGCCGTAGAGCCGGACGGAGCCGCCGGCGGGGAGGTCTTCGCAGGCGAATTTGTGTTTGGCGGCGACGGGGGTGGGGAGTTGGTAGGAATCGGATTCGAGCTGGACGGTATCGCCGGGCGCGAGGTCGCGGAGGGCGACGGCGGCGTTGTCGCGGGGGTCTATTTTGATGGCGCTCGGGGCGGGCACGACGGGGAATCAAATAACGACGTGGAGGGCCTTGGGGAGGACCTCGATGGTTTGGGGGGTTTCGGCGGCGATAAGGTCGCCGTCGGCTTGAAGGCTTTGGATGGGATCGGATTCGATTTTGATTTTATCGACTTGCCAGTGGTTGACGAGGTGTGAGGCATCGAGGCCGGCTTCGGGGTCGTGCGATTGGTCTTTTTGGATGCCCATGACTTTGCCGGCGAGTTCGAGAATGCCATCGATTTGGCCGGAGCGGACGAGGATGACGTCGAGTTTTCCGTCGTCGATGCCGATGGATTGGGAGAGCGTGAGTTTGCCGATACCGATGGTGCCGGCATTGGCGACGGCGCAGGCGATGCCGCGGGATTCGACGACTTCGTTATCATCGAGAGTCAGGCGGTAGTTGGCGACGGGGATTTGTTGGAGGGCTTTGATGGAGGCGAAGACGTAAGCCCATTTGCCGAACTGGTTTTTGAGTTCGCGGGTGGCATCCTGGAGGACATCGGTTTCGAAGCCGCAGCCGACGCGGAGGAGGAAGTGGTGGTTGCTCATGCGTCCGACGTCGACGGGGCGGACCTCGATGGTTTCGCCGGTGAGGCGTTTGCAGGCGCGGCTGACGGAAGTGGGGACGCCGAGTTCCTGGGCGACGAGGTTGCCGGTGCCGCCGGGGAGGATGAGGAGGGGGACCTTGGTGCCGACGAGGGCGCCGGCCACTTCCATGACCGTGCCATCACCGCCGAATGCCGCGATGACTTCGGCGCCGTTTTCGACGGCTTGGGCGGCGTATTTGTGGGCATCGCCGGGGCGATGGGTGACGGAGACCTGCCACTCGATGCCGACGGGGCGGAAGCGGTTGTTCAGGGTGGTGAGGAGGGAGGCGCGGCGTTCCTTCGCGGGGTTGGCGATAACGTGGACGTATTTGGGGCGCAGCTGCATGGAGTGAGAAGCGGGAGAGTTCTGGGGAAGATACGCATTGTGTGGGGGATTGGAAACTATGAATAGACACGAAGCGCTTTCGCCGAAGCTGCGCCGGGTCAAGATGGGCACGAACTTTGTTGGTTAGAGGGGAGAAGGATTGGGGGACGGGGGCGTAGGGAAAGGGGACCGTTCTGGCGCCCCGCCGGGGCGCATGGATCGGTATGGTGGCGGGTCAGGTGGTTTCGCGGTGCTTCGCCACCGGTTACTTTCTTTGATCCCTCCGGGACCAGGGGTGGGGAAAGGAGTATTGGACAGGTCGTGATAGGAAGTCCTCGCTGCGCCCTTCGGGCTACGCTGCGGAGGCCCGTTGGGGACAACGGGCCGCACCTTCGTGCACGGGCGGACGGGAGTTGGTTTGAGATGAGGGGGGTGTTGCGATGGAGCTATTTGAGGAGGGATTGGGTGAGGTGGTAGGACTGTTGGTCTTCGTTTTTGTGGAGGGCTTGGAAGCGGTTTTTGATACGGCGGCGCGAGCGGCGGCCGATGTAGGTGACGAGGTCGATGAGTTCGGCTTCGTTGTGTTTTCCGGGGGCTTCGAGGAGGTATTGGGCGCGTGCGACGGCGGCGGTGAGGGCGAAGAGATGCGCGCCGATCTCGACGAAGCGGCCGAGAAGGAGTTGTTGTTTATCGAGTTTTGGGCCGAAGCGGAGCATGGCGTGGAAGAGTGAGCGCGCGAGTTTTCGGCTGAGGCGATTGACGTGGCGCAGCTCTTTGCGGAACTCGTGGTGGAGGGGACGATTGTAACGGAGAGGGAGGGGGAGCCATTGTTTGGGATACCAGCGGGCATAGAACCACGTGGCTTTGAGGGCGGCGGCGGCGCGGGTTTTGAATGGGAGGGTGGAGTTGAGGACCGGGGCGCCGATTTTGAGATGGGGATCGAGTGCTTCGCGGGCGATGAAGAGGCGCATGATCTCGCTGGAGCCTTCGAAGATCGTGTTGATGCGGGCATCACGGAGGAAGCGTTCGACGGGGATGGGTTTTTCGCCGCGGGCCTGGAGGGATTCGGCGGTTTCGTAACCGCGGCCGCCGCGAATTTGCATTGTGTCATCGGCGATGCGCCATGCGGCTTCGCTGCCGAGCATTTTGGCGATGGCGGCTTCGATTCGTATATCGGCGTGTTTGTCCCGGTCGACCAGGGCGGAAGTGTAGAAGACCATGGATTCCATGGTGAAGGTATCGGCGCGCATGCGGGCGATTTTGTCGGCGATGGCGGCGTGTTTTCCGATGGGGGCGCCCCATTGTTCGCGTTCCTTGGCCCAGTTGAGGGAGATATCGAGGCAGCGATTAGCGAGGCCGGTGCAGGCGGCGGGGAGGGTGAGGCGGCCGGTGTTGAGGGTGGTGAGGGCGACCTTGAGGCCTTTGCCTTCGGCGAGGATGATATTGTCCGCGGGGACGCGCACGTCTTTGAATTTGATGATGCCGTTATAGAGGGCGCGAAGGCCCATGAAGCGGCAGCGGTTGGCGATCGTGACGCCGGGGGTGCGGGTATCGACGATGAAGGCGGTCGTGCGGGTGCGTTTGTCGCCTTCGGGCGAGGGAGTTTTTGCCATGACCACGATGAGGCCGGCTTTGAGGCCGTTGGTGCACCAGAGTTTTTGTCCGTTGATGATCCAGGACCGGCCGTCTTTCGAGGGGACGGCGGTGGTTTTGATGCGGGCGGGATCGGAGCCGACTTCGGGTTCGGTGAGGGCGAAGGCGGAGATTTCTCCGGCGGCGCATCGGGGGAGGAACATCTTTTTTTGTTCGGGGGTGCCGAAGAGGAGGAGGGGTTGGGGGACGCCGATGGATTGATGGGCGGAGAGGAGAGCGGCGAGGTTGCCACAGGTGGAGCCGAGGAGCATGGCGGCGCGGGAGTAATTGGTTTGGCTGAGGCCGAGGCCGCCGTATTGGGTGGGGATTTTGATGCCGAAGGCGCCGAGCTTGGCGAGGCCGGTGATAACGGCATCGGGGATTTCGCCGGTGCGATCGATTTCGTCGGGATTGACCTGGATATCGAGGAAGGCTTCGAGGCGTTGGAGGAAGGCGTCGCCTTGGTCGCGATCCTCAAGGGATTGGGCGGGGAAGGGGTGGATGAGATTGAAGTCGGGCCGACCGAAGAAGAGTGTGCCGGCGAAGGTGTTGCGATTTGACGTGAGATCGCGGGAGCTTTCTGCGAGTTCGAGCGCGGCGCGTTCGCCTTCCGACATTTTAGAGGTATCGATGACGGACTTGGGAGTTTTGTCTGGGGGAATCGTTTTCATTTTAGGATTGGTGTATGTGAAAGGTTAGATTGTTAGGGAGCATCTCGAGGAGACGCGGGGCGGGGGTGAAGCGATCGCCGTGTACGGACTGGAGTTTTTCGAGAGCGGAAACGATGGTGGCGGGGCCGAGGACATCGGCGTAGCGGAGGGGGCCGCCTCGGAAGGGGGCGAAGCCGGTGCCCATGATCATGGCGAAGTCGAGATCATCGGGTGAGGCGACGACTTTCTCGTCGAGGGCGCGGGCGGCTTCGTTGAGGAGGGGGAAGACGAGGCGTTGCGCGAGGGGCACGGGGTCGTCGTGATGTCGTTCGGGGGTGTGGGTGGGGAGGTAGGCTTCGGGGGTTGATTTGCGGTGATAGGAGTAGAAGCCGCTCCCGGATTTACGGCCGAGGCGGCCGCGGGCGACTTGTTCTTCGATGCCCGGGGGGATGGGCATGCGGCCGGGGAAAGAGGTGGCGAGGGTTTTGGCGACGTGGAGGGCGACGTCGAGGCCGATTTCATCGAGGAGGCGCAGGGGGCCCATGGGCATCCCGAAGTCGAGCATCGTGTTATCGATGAGGGTGGCGGGGATACCTTCGCGATGGGCGTGAACGGCTTCGAGGAGGTATGGCATGAGGAGGCGATTCACGAGGAAGCCGGGGGTATCGCTGACGATGACGGGGAGTTTCCCGAGAGATTGGACGAAGGAGAGCGTGGCTTGGGTGACGGCGGGGTGGGTGGTCTTGGGGACGACGACTTCCACCAGTTGCATGCGGTGGACGGGATTGAAGAAGTGGATGCCGATGACCCGTTCGGGGTGGAAGCCGGCGGAGGCGAGGTGGCCGACGGGGAGGGCGGAGGTATTGGTGGCGAGGATCGTGTTTGCCCGGGTGCGTTTTTCGAGGTTCTGGAAGATGGTTTTCTTGAGGGGCAGATTCTCGGTGGCGGCTTCGATCACGAGATCGGCGTGGGTGAGGGGGCCGGGATTATCGGCTGGGAAGATGAGATCGCGCTGGCGGGTGGCTTCCGCGGGAGTGAGGATGCGGCGGCCGACGGCTTCGGTGAAACGTTTATCGACGGTATGGAGGCCGGCGGCGATTTTCTCGGGGCTGACGTCTTCGAGGGTGACAGGGAGGTTTTTGGTTGCGAGCCAGTGGGCGATGCCGGCGCCCATGGTTCCGGCGCCGATGACGGCGGTCCGCTTGACCGGGGGAACGGAAGCGGCGGGTTTGTTGGTCGTGGTGGTGGGGCAGGTGAGTTTCTTGGCTTTTTGTTGGAGGAGGAAGGTGCGGATGAGGTGTCGGGTGACGGGCGATTGGGCGAGTTTGCGAACGGCATCGCGTTCGAGTTCGAGCGAGCGTTCGAGGGAGCGATGGATTCCGCGAGTGGCGACATTGAGAACGGAAAGTGGCGCCGGGTAATGTCCGCGCGTGCGGTTGAGGAGGCGCGCACGCGTCGCGCGGGCGATCACCCGGACGCCAATCCTGCTATGCAGGAGGGGAAAGTGTTTTTTGTGTGAGGGTTTGCCGTGCTTGATGAAGTCGCGGGCGGCGTTGTGGAGATTTTCGCGGTGGGCGACGGCATCGACAATGCCGAGGTGCTTGGCGTGTGAGGGGGAGAGTTTTTTCCCGGTGAGGAGGAGGGGAAGTGCTTTTTTGAGGCCGATGAGGCGCGGGAGGCGGGTGGTGCCGCCCCAGCCGGGGATGATACCGAGGTGGACCTCGGGGAGGGCGAGCTTGGTGGATTTGTCGAAGGAGGCGACGCGGTAATCGCAGGCGAGCGCGAGTTCGAAGCCACCGCCCATGCAGGCGCCGTGGATGGCGGCGACGGTGGGGATGGAGAGGTTCGCGAGGCGGTTGAAGACGCGTTGTCCGAGCGCGAGGAACTCATCGAGTTGGGAGGGTGAGGCGTCATGGAGGCAATTGATATCGGCGCCGGCGATGAAGATTTTCTTTTTTGCGCTTTCGATGATGAGGGCGCGGACCGTGTGATGATTTTGTTTCTCGACCCATTCGAGGTGGCGACCGAGTTCGAAGAGGGTATCGCCGGTGAAGATATTTGCCGTGGAGTCGGGGGCATCAAAGGTAAGCACGCAGATGCCGTCGGCGGTGATGGTGCGCCGGATATGGGGGGTGCGTTCGAGGAGGATGGCGGGCGGGCGCAATTTGCGCCGCGGTGTCATTCTCCGGGCCGGTTTACGAATGGTATTGGTGAGTGTATTCATGGTTTTGTCAGGGTTTTTCGATCCAAGCGGCAGAGCCCTGGCCACCGCCGATGCAGAGGGAGACGAGGGCGCGCCGGGCGAAGGGGTCGCGATGGAGTTGGCGCAGGGCGGTGAGGACGAGGCGGGCGCCGGTGGCACCGACGGGGTGTCCCAGGGCGATGGCGCCGCCCTGGCGGTTGAGTTTTTCTTCGGGGATTTCGCAGATGGGGCGATGGTGGTGGAGGGATTCGTGGGCGAAGGATTCCGAGGCGAGGGCTTTGACGACGGCGAGGACTTGGGCGGCGAAGGCTTCGTTGATTTCGATGATGTCGGCGCCATCGGGGTGGAGCCCGTCGAGTTCGATTGTTTTGGCGATGGCGTGGGCGGGGCCGAGGCCCATGCGGGCGGGATCGCAGCCGGCGCTGCGGCAGGCGAGGAGGCGGCCGAGGGGTTCGAGGCCGAGGGTGTGGGCGCGTTCTTCGGACATGACGAGCAGGGCGACGGCGCCGTCGGTGATTTGCGATGCGTTTCCGGCGGTGATGGTGCCGTGTTTTTTCTGGAAGACTGGTTTGAGATTCGTGAGGGCGTCGAGGGATTGGTTTTCGCGCGGACCGTTGTCGTCGAGAACGGGTGGGAGGCCGTTGGGGAGGTAGACGGGCGCGATTTCCTCGGCGATGAGGTCGTGGGCGGCGTGGGCTTTTTTGTGTGAGCGCAGGGCAAAGGCGTCTTGTTCTTCGCGGGAGATATTCCATTCGCGGGCGAGAAGTTCCGCGGTTTCGCCCATATTGAGATCGGCGACGGGATCGGTGAGGCCGAGTTTCAGGGCGACGAGGGGGAGGAAATCGGCGGGGCGGAACTCCGCGGCGGCGGCGAGTTTGTGGCCCGGGGTGCGGGCGCGGGAGAGGGTGGTGAATTTTTTGGCGGCACTGGGATTGAAGAGGAGGGGGGCCTGGGACATGGACTCGGTTCCGCCGACGATGAAGACTTCTCCATTTCCGGTGTTCATGCGGGCGTGGGCGGCGGCGATTGCTTCGAGGCCGGAGGCGCAATTACGATGGACGGTGAGGGCGGGCTGGGATTCGGGAATGCCGGCGCGAAGGGCGATGACGCGGGCGATATTGGCGGCATCGGCGGGTTGGCAGACACAGCCGAAGATCGTTTCATCGACGATGGCGGGATCGATACCGGTTTTAGCGACGAGCGCGTTCACGGTGGAGCGCCCGAGATCGACGGCGCTGCACCCGCCGAGGCCGGTATTGATTTTGCTGAAAGGCGTGCGGACGCCGTCGATGATGACGAGATTTTTCATTGGGAGATCGTGGGGGTCAGGGTTGAGATGGGGGTCTTGGGTTTTGGTTTGGTTTGCGGGGCGGGGGAATCGCCGGGTCGATTGTCGACGAAGCGTTTTTCTTTGAGTTCCTTGCCGAGGCCGTGGAGGCGACGCATTTCCGCGGGGGAATGGAACGTGATATCGTTCGGGCGAACTTCGGTGGCTTTGAGGAAGCGGTTCTCGATATTTCGGGCGAGGTCGCGATCGGAGATGCGTCCGGTTTTGTGCACGTGGACGAGGAGTTCGTCGCGTTCGAGTGGGTTGTCGTCGACTTTACGGAGTTCGATCTGCCATGCGCCGACGTGTTCGAGGTCGTCGAGGATGTGCTCGAGTTCGTTGAAGTTGACGAGCGTGCCCTTGATTTTATCGGAGTGGACCTGGCGGTAGTCGGACACGCGCGAGATATTTCCGATGAGGCGGGGGAGATTGCGCCCGCAGGCGGGGCATGGGGTATGGACGAGTCCGCCGTCGATGAAATCGCCGGTGCGATAGCGGAGGACGACTGTGCCGCGGCCGTCAATGGGTGTGTAGACGATTTCTCCGGGTGAGCCGTGGGGGAGGGGCTCGCCGGATTCGGGATCGATAATTTCGACGATGCCGAGGTCCGGGAAGAGGTGGTAACCGGTGGGTTCGTGTGATGAGGACGGGCATTCGGGCCAGGCCATGCGTGCTTCGGTGAAGCCGTAGGTGGCCATGACGTCGACGTTGCCGGCTCCGAGCTCGGCGGCGAGGGCGCGCAATTTGCGACGCGCGCCTTGGGGGACTTTCTCGCCGCCGAGGACCAATTTTCGGAGTCCGGTGAGAGAGAGATTATTTTCCGTTGCTTCCTGAAGGAGGTGGTAAATGAACGTGGGCATGCCGATGAGGGCATTGGGTTGGACGCGATCGAGGAGGCCGAGGGTGGCGTCGGTACCGAGGGCCTTTCCGCCGCCGGTGCTGAGGTTAAAGACCGTGGCGCCGAGGCCGGCGTAGTGGGCTTGCCAGAAGGCGAGGTGTGGGGCGAAGGGGAAGAGGTTGAAGTGGCGGAAATCGGGTTCGGTTTCGCCGATTTCCATGAGGCGGGCGCCGGTGGTTTCGAGGATATTGAGGTCGTGCTTGGTGTAGACGAAGGGGACGGGCGAGGTGGAGCGACCGGTGGTGCTCGTCATGAGGACGGGACGGAATTCCTCATTGAGGACGGAAGTGACGTACTTTTTTCCGCGGAGAAGGGCGCGCGCGATATTTTCGGGACGCCGGGCGAGTTGGGCGGGTTCGGGGACGAGGACGAAGTCGCGAATTTTTTGGGGATTCTCTTCGTCGGGGAGGAGGTCGTCTTTGGACGTAAAGGGGATGCGGCGGAGGTCGTCGAGGGATTTGAAGTGCGAGGGGGTGAGGCCGGCATCGGCGAAGACGCGGCGGTAGTGTTTGGAGAAAGGGAGGACTTTGTGTGCGAGGAAGCGACGGAATTGGGCGGCCTGGAGGGTGCATGCGTGCCCGGCCTCGAGGTTGTTCCAGTTTCGGCTGAGCGTTTTTGAGTTCATTGTTTTGACCTGGTTTCAGGCGGCCCTGGCGGCCGCGAGGGATTTGATTTTGGAAAGGTTTTCTTCGGCGGTTTTTCGTCCGAGCTCGATGTATTTGCGGTGGTTGAGGTAATCGTGCCAGGCGCCTTCGGCGTGGTGTGGGGTGAGGACGACGTCGGCGTGTTTGGCGGCGTGTTGGGCGAGGCGTAGTTGTGAGGCCATGGCGCTGCTGCGGAGGATGTCGACCATGTTTCCTTTGGCGAAGAAGTTGAGTTCCTTATTGAGGCGATGGGTGAGGCGGCGGAAGCGGTTCTTGGGCTTGGTGATTTTGTTATAGGGGCGGGGGTGGTGATGTTTTGAGAGGTGTGGCGCGGGCAGCGTGCTGACGGCGATGATTGTGTCGACGGATGAATTTTTGAGGACGGAGACGGGGAGGGGATCGGAGGCGCCGCCATCGACGAATGATTCGCCCTTGATTTCGACGGGGACGAAGACGCCGGGGATGGCGATGCTGGCGTGGACGGCGTCGAGGACGCGACCGTGTTCGAAAACGGTTCGGTGGTGGGTGTGGAGGTTGGTAGCGACGACGAAGAGTTTTTTATCGAGTTCTTCGAAGCGGACCTCACCGAGGGAGCGGGCGAGGTGATTTTTTATTTTTTCGCCGTGGAGGAGGCCTCGTTTGGGGGGGAAGGCGGGTTGGGCGAGGCGGAGGAGGTCTTTTTTGGTGCTAAGTTCGGCGGCGAGGGCCTCGAGTTGTTCGCCGTTGTGACCGGCAGCCCAGAGGGCGCCGATGTAGGCGCCCATGCTGGAGCCGGAGACGCTGTGGATGGGGATATTGTTTTCTTCGAGGACCTGGATGACGCCGATATCGGCGAGGGCCTTGGCTCCGCCGGAGGAGAGGGCGAGACCGATGCGTGGGGGCGGGGTGTGATCGGATTCCGTATCGGCATCGTGGCCGGAGAGGAAGGGGATACGTTCGGCGGATTGGTTGGGGGCGCCGGGCCAAGAGACGAGGCGATACCACCAGCCTCGGGTCTTTTGGGGGATGTTATTTGTTGCGTTCATATGAGGCGCCTATCGGATTTTTCATCCGGCGATGACAGGCGCCTCCTCAATGGCAACTTGTGTGGTTGTATTTATCGTCGTGGACGACCGGCGATTTTAGCGAGAGATGGTGGGTTTGGTTTTTCTTTTTTGGGGGAGGACGGCCAGTCATCGGCCGTTAATAAAAGTTAAAAATTCGTATTCGTGTGGGGGGGTTCGTTAGGGTTTAATTGTTCAGTAGATTAGACAACCGAACGTCGAATGTATTCAAAGATACCGTGTAAAAAGGTGTTTCCCAAGTGAGGGGGAATCGATTGTGTATGAATGTTTTTCGGGTGATGCGGATATGATTTGGGAAACCACGAATGGACACGAAAATTTCGGAGTGGTGAGGGGAGTGCGATGGACGAAAAGTTAGGAAGAGAGCGTGGGGTTGAAGGATGGTTCTGGCGCCCCTCCAGGGCGCATATAGATCGTATGCGGATTAACCGGTGGTTTCCACCACCGGCTACTTTCTTTGGTCCCTCCGGGACCGGATGTTGGGGAGCGTCGTGGGAGCGGCTCCTTAGGGATAAGTCGCCCTACCTCGCTTCGCATTTGTGGATGGGGAGGCTCGTGGTAGTGACAAAAAAAGCGGCGCCGGAGCGCCGCCTTTTTTGTGCGTAAACGTGCTATTGCCTCGTCTTAGGAAGACTGTTTTTTGGACTTCTTGAGTTCATCCACGGCTTTTTTGAGTTCGTTGACGAGGGCGCGGAGGTCTTGGGCGCCGGCGTCGCGGGCTTTGCGGATTTCGGAGTCGAAGCGTTCGCGGATGGAGCGTTCGTGTCGTTCCTGTTGTTGGCGGGCGGTGGCAGCGGCCTTTTCGTGGAGGGCTTTTGCGTGTTGTTCGACCTGCTTGGCTTGATCGGTGGCGCCGGCGGCGTGGAGGTGACGGGCGGCTTCGGTCAGGTGGAAGATTTGGTGGTGTGCGGCGGCGGCGTGGGAAGTGGGATTGGGGGCGCGACGCGGAGCGGGCGCTGGTTGGGGACGGGTTTGCGGGCCGCGGGGTTTGGCTGCGCTGGGGGGAGTGGCGGCGATTTTCTTTTTGGCCTCGGGGCACTCCTCGCAGTCGGACTTTTTCTTAGCGTCCGGGCATTCTTTGCAATCGGAAGCTTTCTTGGATTCGGGGCATTCTTTGCAATCGGCTTTTTTTCCTTTAGCGGTGGCGGCAGTTTTTGCCGCAGTTTTTGAATCGGATTGCTTGGCCTGGGCTTTGGCGGGCGCGGGGGGTGGAGCCGGTTTGGAGGCGTCCTTTTTGGCTTCGGGTTTTTTCG
>JBCCIR010000105.1:0-18888 GCA_039028175.1 Verrucomicrobiota bacterium | reverse complement strand
GTCTGCCTCGTCGCTGGGGAGCGGCGCGCCGCGGGCGGGCGGCTCTCGGCCGTGGCCGATGCCCCGGCCCCCGGGGCGGGCGGGGCAAATTGCGGGGAGCGGGCTCGGTTTGTTTCCGGTGATGACGGGATTTGTGTTGTTGGTGTGGGTGTTGTGGTGGGTGGCGCGGTTGGGTGAGGGCTGGGAGAAAGCGGTGCCGCGGAGTCGGGAGGCGGTGGCGCGGGCGGGGACCTTGATTTGGTGGCCGGTCTTGATGTGGGGGGTGTTGGAGTGGTGGCGCGCGGATGGGGCGGGGGTGGGGTTGGTATCGCGAAATGTGTGGGTATTGGCGGGCATCGGGATATCGGGGGCGTTCCTGGTGGGGTTGGTTCTTTTTGCGACGGGGAGGGATACGATGCGGGTATGTTTGTTTTCGGGGCAGGCGGGCTGGTGGGTGGCGTCATGGGAGCGGATGATTTGGTGGGGTTTCATGGTGGTGCTGCATTTGTTTTTACTGGAGCTTTGTGCGGTATCGGCAGCGGCGGTTTTGGACACGGAGGCGGTGACGGGATTTGTGTGGTCGGTGTTTCTTTCCTTGTTGCGGGGAGCGGTGTATGTGTGGTTGCTGGGGGCTTTGGCGGGGCTGGTTATTGATACCAAGGAGAAGCGTTAGGGTGTCGACATCGAATTCAGGAAACAAGGGAGTGAGTGCGGAGGAGATCACGCGGCAGGCGGGTTCGAACCTGGCGTTTGCGCTGGCGTGTTTACCGAAGGAAAAGCGCCGGGACATGACGGTATTTTATGCGTTTTGTCGCGTGGTGGATGACATTGCGGATGAGGAGGGGCGGGCGGAGGATGAGCGGCGGGAGGGGCTGGAGTATTGGCGGCGGGGCTTACGGGAGGGCTTTGGTGGCGAGGGTGAATTGGAGGGAGAGGTGGAGGGATTGCTTGAGCGGTATCGGATTTCCAAGGAATTACTTTTGGAGATTATTGCGGGGGTGGAGATGGATATTGGTGAGGTGCGGTATGAGAGTTTCGAGGAGTTGGAGGGGTATTGTTACCGGGTGGCGTGCGTGGTGGGATTGGTGAGTGCGGAGATATTTGGATACAAGAACGCTCGGACCTTGGAGTATGCGGAGGCATTGGGGTATGCGCTGCAGTTGACGAATATTTTGCGGGACGTGGGGCAGGACATGCGCCTGGAGGGGCGCATCTATGTCCCGAGATCGGTGATGGCGGAGGCAGGATACGGGGAGGAGGATTTGCGTGCGGAGTGTTGGGATGAGCGGTTTTGCAAGGTGGCGGCGGTGCTGGCGGGGCGGGCGAAGGGGTATTATGAGAAAGCGACGGCGTTGCTACCGTCGGAAGACCGGCGATCGATGGCGGCGGCGGAAGTAATGCGGGGGGTGTATTCCGGGATATTGGAAAAAATGGATGGGGACGGGTATCGGGTTTTTGAAAAAAGGTATCGTCTTAGCCGAGTGCGAATGTCAGGAATTTTGTTGGCGGGCTTTATAAAGAGTCGGCTGGGTTGGTTGTGAGTTTTGTGAAGTGAGAGAGTGATGGAGTCGTTGCAGTTCAGTTGTTCGCGATGTAATCGGCCGCTGGGGTGCGAAGGGGAGCGGGCGGGGCAGCCGGGGCGATGTCCGACGTGCGGGGAGATTTTTCTGGCGCCGACGACCATTGTGGGTGGGCGGGGAGAGGGCGGTGAGTTTTACACGCCGGCGCCCGGGGAGGTGATACCGGACTTTGAAGACCAGGGAGCGTTTGGAACGCTACGGGTGGATGAGGAAGCCAAAGAGAAGCGGCGCACGCACGAGCGCCGGACCAAGATTGGGCGGGCGCGCAAGAAAAGCCGATGGCGACGGCGCTTTGAGCGCCTGGCATTGTGGTTGGTATTAATTGCGGCGGTTGCGTTAGTGGCGGGCTATGTGATGTCGACATGGAAGTCGCGGGAAGCGGAGCCGGCGGTGGTGGTGGAGTTGGATGATGACGGGGCCGTGGAAATGGCGCGGATGGAAGAGGCGCGCGATGTGGTGACGGCATTTCTGGATGCGGAGACTTTTGACGACAAGATTCAGTGGATTCGAGACGTGGAGCGGGTGGAGCCGTTGATGCGCGAGTATTATGGGCGGCGGGGGATTGGCAAGGAGCCCTACCGCAGACTGATGGATCCGGCTGAGGCGGGAATGGGTTGGTCGTTTTTTGACATGACGGGACTGCAGTTTGTCCTGGTCGAGATGGAGAACTACACCGTGCGGGTTTTGGTGATGGAGTTCACTGATGAAGGGCCGAGGGTGGATTGGGAATCCTGGGTGATATACGGGGAAAACGAGTGGGCTGATTTCAGGCGTGAGCAGCCAAGGGAGCCGGTGTTGATGCGGCCGATCGTGATGGCGTCGGACTATTACAATTTCGGTTATGCTGACCCGGAGAAGTGGGCGTGTTACCGGCTGACGGATCCGGAGCAAGGCGACGGGATCTACGGGTACGTGGAGAAGGGATCTGAGATTGACCGGACCTTGGACGAATTAGTCGCGGCGAAGGGATCGGCGTGGCCGGTATTGAAGGTAAAGTGGCCGGAGGAAAGAAGGTCCGGGCAGCAGGTGGAGATCGTGGAATTGCTGAGCGAGCGGTGGGTGATGGATTGATCGAGGCGTGATCAGTCGAGTTTGCGTTCGAGTTTTTTGCGGGTGGATTCCCAGTCTTCGTTGGGTTGGGCGTCCCAGATTTTGAGATTTTTGAAGGACACGGATTCGCCGCCGATGGTGAACCCGATAGAGGCTTTTTCCACTTCGGCGATGAGTTCGTGGGAGCCGAGGGAGACATTGTCCTCGTCGTCGACCTGAGCGAGGAGGGTATCGTCATGGATTTCGATGAGGACCGTGTGCCATTCGCCGGGTTCGAACTCCATTTCGTGGGTGGTGAACTTCACTGCGGTGTCGGGTCCTCCGTGATCGTGGTCGTCCTTTTGTGTGGAGAGGCCTTTTTCATTGAAGAGGACGCGGCAGACGTGATCGACGCTGTCATTGACGCTGAAGGTCGTGACGCGGGCGCCGTCGAGTTTGATCTGATATTGGATGATGGCGTTTTGGAAAGTGAGGTTGCGTTTGTAGGTGGCGGCGTGGTCGTCGGCTTCGAGTTCCATGCCCTTGAGTGCACCGTCGACGATTTCCCATTGCCCGTTTCCGGCCTTCCAGCCTTCCGTTTTTTCGGTGAGATCGTCTTCGAAGAGGAGATCGCCGGGGGAGGTCATGAGGGGTGGGATGAGCAGGCCGACCTCGTCGAGGGAGGCTTGGGTGTCGGCGGCGGACTGGGTGTCGAGCCATTCGAGATCGGTTTGTGAGAGGTCCGCGAGGGCGACTTGATATGACTTGCCGTTGCGCATGACGAGGGTCACGGCGTCATCGGTTTTTTCCTTCAAGCGGGCTTCGATGGTTTTGCCTTCCTGATTGGTCCAGGTGCGGTAGGAATCGGTATCGAGGGCGAGGGACGGCAGTGCGACGCACAGGGAGAGGAGCGTGAGAATCAGGGTTTTCATGAGAGGAAAGGGTAAGGGTGCCCGGAAAGGCGGTCAACTGGTGGAATTATGGGGAGACAGAGGGGGCGATTGGGGGATAGCATTTTGGCATGCGCGTGGGAGATCGGCATTACCGGACGATTTGGGATGAGGACGGGGTGGTGAAGATCATTGATCAGCGCAAATTGCCGTGGGTCTTTGAGGAGGAGGAATTGGGGACGGTGGAGTCAGTGTGTGGGGCGATTGCGGACATGCATGTACGGGGGGCGGGCTGTATCGGGGCGACGGCGGGGTATGGGATGTATGTGGCGGCGGCGCGTGGTGAGGATATGGAGGCAGCGGGGGCGGCGTTGAAGGCGACGCGGCCGACGGCGAAGAATTTGGAGTGGGCGGTGGAGCGGCAGATGGGGGCGTTGGAGGAGGCGGGTGGGGGTGATATTTCAGGGGTGACGCTGGAAACGGCGCGGGCGATTGCGGACGAGGATGCGGAGTGGTGCCGGCGGATCGGGGAGCACGGGATGGCACTGATTCGTGAGGTGGCGGGGAGGAAGGCTGAGGGTGAGGCGGTGAATATTCTGACGCATTGCAATGCGGGGTGGTTGGCGTTTGTGGATTATGGATCTGCGACGGCGCCGATATACGCAGCGCATGACGCGGGGATTCCGGTGCACGTTTGGGTGGACGAGACGCGGCCGCGGAACCAGGGGGCGCGGTTGACGGCCTGGGAGTTGGGGCAGCACGGGGTGCCGCACACCGTGGTGGCGGATAACGTGGGGGGGCATTTGATGCAGCATGGGATGGTGGATTTGGTGATCACGGGGACGGATCGCACGACGCGGACGGGGGACGTGGCGAACAAGATCGGGACCTATTTGAAGGCATTGGCGGCGCGGGACAACGGGGTTCCTTTTTACGTGGCTTTGCCGTCGTCGACTTTTGATTGGGAGGTGCGGGACGGGGTGAAGGGCATTCCGATCGAGGAGCGGGGTGGGGACGAGGTGCGGGTGATGGAGGGGGTGATTGAGAGTGGGAGTGAGGTGGTGGCGGTGGATGTGGTTTCGCCGGGGAGCGGGGTATCGAACTATGCGTTTGATGTCACGCCGGCGCGATTGGTATCGGGTTTGATAACGGAGCGGGGGATATGTGAGGCGAGTGAGGCTGGGGTGTTGGGATTGTATCCTGAGCAGGAGGGCGCGGTGGTATGACCGTGGAGCTTAGCCGGGAGGAATTGCGTGAGGCGTTGCGTGGGTTATTGGGTTTGTCGGGCGGCTTTGGGTTGGAGCGGACGGCAACGGGGAAGTTTAACGAGACATTTTTTGTGGAGGGGGGTGGGTTGGAGCGGCCGGTGGTGGTGCGGGTGGCGCCGCCGGACGACCGAGGGACGATGATTTTCTATGAACATCGGATGATGCGCCAGGAGCCGGAGCTTCATGGGTTGTTGCGTGAGGGGACGGCGATGCCCGTGCCGGAGGTATTGCATTTTGAGGAGGCGAATGAGGCCTTAGGCCGGGATGTTATTGTGATGGAGCGATTGCCGGGCGGTCCGAACGGCGGGGGGACGGCGGCGGTGCAGCGGGAGCTGGGGAAGCGGTTGCGGGAAGTGCACGACGGGGTGAAGGCGGCGCCGGGCCGGTATGGGTATCTGGGCAAGCACGAGCCGATGGTGGTGCAGGAGAGCTGGGGGGAGGCATTCGCGGTGATGTGGGGGCTGTTGATGGATGATATTGAGCGTTGTGAGGGGGCGAGTGGGGAGGAGCTGGCGAGGTGGCGGGAGTTAGCGGGGCGACACCGCGGGAGTTTTGATCATTACGACGAGCGGGCGAGTTTGTTGCACATGGATATATGGGCGGAGAACATCTTGGTGGACGACAGGGGGCGGCTGAGCGGGGTGATTGACTGGGACCGGGCGCTCTGGGGGGATGTGGAGATTGAATTTGCGGTATTGGATTACTGCGGGGTATCGACGCCGGCATTTTGGGAGGGGTATGGGCGGGAGCGGCCGTCGGATCGGGACGCGCAAGTGCGGCGGGTATTTTATTTATTGTATGAAGTGTTGAAATACATCGTGATTCGGATTGCGCGGCAGGGAGACCGGCCGGGCGCGGAGCGGTATCGGGCGATGGCGGGGGAGTTGATTATGAGTCTCGAGTAAGCGGGGGATTGCTGAAATGGAGGATTGAAAGCGAGTTATGAAATTGGCACTAACGTTAGGATTATTTTGTTTTGGAGTGGTATCGGGTTATGGGCAGGAGAGTGTCCGGATTGCGGTTGTGGACATGACGGCTTTGTTTGAGGCGCACCCGGGGAAGGTGGCGGCGGAGGCGCGGGTGACGCAGGCCCGCGATGCGGCGCGGAAGGTGTTTCGGGACAAGAGCAACGAGTTGAAGAAGGTGTTGCAGGAGCACCAGGGCTTGGTGGGATCGGGGCAGTCGGAGGCGGGGCGCGAGGCCTTGGAGCGGGCTCGGGTGATTGAACGGGAACTGGCGGCGATGAAGACGACTCAGGAGCGGGATTTGGAGGAGGCATTTTTGAAGGAGAAGCGGGCGATCCTGGAGTCCATTGAAGCGGCGGTGCGGACGTTCAACGAGGAAGCGGGATACGCTTTGATTTTGGATCGTTCGGCGGCGGCGGCGAACGGGATTCCGATGGTGATTGATGTGAATGGGCTGGATGACATAACCGAGGCGGTGAAGCGATTATTGGGGGGATGAGCCGGGTTATACTGCCAGTAGACCGGCTGGAGGAATTGTGGCGTCCGGGGAAGGCGCGGGTGGGGGCGTTGTTGCATGGGGCTTCGGTGACGTCGCGGTGGGAGTCGACGTTGACGGTCTTGGAACGATTGGAGGCGGTGGGGATGTTGGAATTGCGGGCCTTATTCGGGCCACAGCACGGGTTCCTGGCGACGACGCAGGACAACATGGTGGAGTGGGAGGGGTATGAGCATTCGCGGCTGGGAATTCCGGTGCACAGTTTGTATGGGGAGCATCGGGAGCCGACGGGGGAGATGTTAGAGGGATTGGATGTGTTGTTTGTGGATTTGGTGGATGTGGGGGCGCGGTATTACACGTTTATTTGGACTTTATTTTTGTGCATGAAGGCCTGTGCGGTCGCGGGGGTGCGAGTGGTGGTATGTGACCGGCCGAATCCGTTGAACGGAGTGACCGTGGAGGGGGTGCCGCAGGGGGAAGACTATTTGTCGTTCGTGGGCTTGTGGCCGATGGCGCATCGTCATGGGATGACGATTGGAGAGGTGGCGATGTTATTTCAGCGGGAGGTGTTTCCGAATTGTGATTTGGAGGTTTTGCCGATGCAGGGTTGGGAGCGGACGATGTGGCATGATGAGACGGGGTTGCCGTGGGTGATGCCATCGCCGAACATGCCGACTTTGGACACGGCGACGGTGTATCCGGGGATGTGTTTGCTGGAGGGAACGAATGTGAGCGAGGGGCGTGGGACGACGCGGCCTTTTGAGATGTTTGGTGCGCCGTGGGTGGATGCGGAGGCCTTGGCGGCTGAGTTGAATGGGCGGGATTTGCGGGGGGTGCATTTTCGGGCGTGTTCCTTTGAGCCGACGTTTCAGAAGTTTGCGGGCGAGATTTGTCATGGGGCGGCGCTGCATGTGGTGGATCGGGCGAGGTATGAGCCGGTATTGACTGGGACGGTGGTGATTCAGGTATTGTGGCGGGGGTATGATGCGTTTGCCTGGAAGGAACCTCCTTATGAGTATGAGACAGAGAAATTGCCGATCGAGATTCTGGCGGGGCATCCCGTGGACGTTTTTTTTGGCGAGCGTGGTGATGTGCGGCATTCATTTGCCGATCTTGCCGGGGGCTAGGGGGGAGAGTGCGTTGTTGCGGGTGGAGGAACCGCGGGCGGGTTTTTTTGCCGATGCGGGTGAATTTTGCCGGATGGGGACCAAGGAGACCGTGCCGCAGAGCGGACTGACGTTTGCGGAGGCGGCGCAGGCGGAGTGGGAGCAAATCTTGGCGGAAGGGAAGACGCCGTTGTTGATGCATTTCTTCTGCACGGTTTATTACACGCCGCGCGAGGAGGGGTTTACGGAGGAGGGGGGGTATGACATGCGTCAGGAGACGCGTGGGACCTTGGGGGGACGGTACTTTGCACGCAGTTTTTTGAAGGCGACCTCGATGGAGGGGTTTTCACGAATGCGGGAGCCGATGGGGGACCGGGGGTATCTCAAGTATGACGGGACGTGGGGTTATGGGAAGTATCCGCTGGGAAACCGGAACAACGCCTTGGAGGATCGGCGGTCGGCGGCGGTGCATCGGGGGAACGGGAACTTCACGAAGGGGAGCATGTTTTTGATCTGGCACCCGGAGATTTATCATTTGTTCGGTTCGATGCATTTTGAGACGGCGGATACGGGGGGTGGTCTTTATGAGAGCCAGGTGGATTTGTATTGGGGGGAGGATGATCCGACGGGTCCGTATCCGGGGACGGCGATGCCGGCGAGTTGTCCGGTGGGGGTGTGGTGGATTGTGCCGGTGGTTTTTGCGCGCTGAGGGTATGGGGATGGAGAGGAGGATCGGTTGAGTGGGATGAAAGCGGGAGCCGGGAGAGGAGGCGGGGATGCGGACCGGGTGAGTCTGGTGCCGGCGACGGCGATCGTGGTGGGGAACATGATCGGGATCGGGGTTTTTACGGGATTGGGTTTCCAGGCGGCGGCATTTCAATCGCCGTTTGCGTTGTTGATGGTGTGGGTGTTGGGCGGTGTGGTGGCTTTGTGCGGGGCGCTTTGTTACGCGGAACTGGCGGCGGCGATACCGCGATCTGGCGGGGAGTATCATTTTTTGTCGCGGGTGTTTCATCCGTTCTTCGGTTTTTTGTCTGGCTGGGTATCGGTGACGGTGGGATTTGCGGCGCCGGTGGCGGCGGCGGCGATGGCGTTCGGGGGATATCTTTCGGAGTTGTATGGGGTCCCGGGGAAAGTGGCGTCTTGCGCCTTGGTGGCTTTGGTGACGGGGGTGCACTTGAGTTCGGTGCGGGTGGGCGGGCGATTTCAGAGTGTGTTTACGATTGGGAAGGTGGCGTTGATATTGGTGATCGTGGGGTGGGCTTTCCTGATATCCGAGGGGGTGGGGATATCGTTTTTACCGGGCGAGGGGGATTGGGGGATGGTATTCAGCGGGCCGTTTGCGATTGCGATGTTTTACGTGATGTATGCGTATTCCGGCTGGAATGCGTCGACGTATGTGATGGACGATGTGGTGGATGCGCGGCGGACCGTGCCGCGGTCGTTGTTGTTGGGGACGGGGTTGGTGACGCTGATTTACGTGGCGTTGAACGCGGCGTTTTTATATACGACGCCGATGGCGGCGCTTGCGGGTTCCGGGGAGAAGGTGGCGCTGGTGGCGTCGCGGGAGATTTTCGGGGCGAGGGGCGGGGAAGCGGTGACCTTGTTAATCAGTTTTGGATTAATTTCGTCGGTGAGTGCGATGACTTGGGCGGGGCCGCGGGTGGCGATGACGATGGGTGAGGATCGGCGGTTGTTGAATTGGTTAAGTTGGAGATCGGTGCACGGAGTGCCGCGGGTGGCGTTGCTTTGGCAGGCGGCGGTGGTGTTTGTTTTGGTGGGGACGTCGAGTTTTGAGGCGGTGGTGATTTACATCGAGGTGATCTTGGTGGCGGCGTCTTTGTTGACGGTGGGCGGGGTGATTTATTTGCGGTGGCGGGAGCCGGACTTGGAGCGTCCCTACCGGGCGTGGGGATACCCGGTGACCCCCTTGGTGTTCATGGGCATGAGCGTGTGGATGCTCGTGTATGGGATCAAGGAGCGGCCGGCGGAGAGTTTTTGGGGGGCGGTGACTCTGTTTACCGGGGCGGGCGGATACTTGGTGTCGCGTTGGCTGGAGCGACGCGGGGGAGAGCGAAAGCGTGGGTGAGAGCTACTCGCTTTCTTTGGTCCCGGTGTTTTCGAAGAGGCTCAGGTATTGGCCGAGTCCTTCTTCTTCGAGGTTTTCCTTGGGAACAAAGCGAAGGGCGGCGGAGTTCATGCAGTAGCGGAGACCGGTGGGTTTTGGGCCGTCCTCGAAGACATGGCCGAGGTGGGAGTCGGCGGTTTTTGAGCGCACTTCGACGCGGGTCATAAAGAGTTTACGATCTTCTTTTTCCACGATCTCGCTTTCGTCGATAGGTTGCCAAAAGCTGGGCCATCCGGTGCCGGACTCGTATTTGTGTGTGGAGGAGAAGAGCGGTTTTCCGGAGATGACATCGACATAGATGCCGTCTTTTTTGTTGTCCCAGTATTCGTTTTTGAAGGGCGGTTCGGTGCCTTCCTGGCGGGTGACTTTGTATTGAAGGGGGGAGAGTTGTTGTTTGAGTTCTTCTTCGGAGGGCATCACGAAAGTGGTGGTTTTGGATGGTGAGTCTTTCTGCGGGGTGGTGGTTTCGGATTCGGTTTTCTGTTTTGTTTGTTCGGAAGCCGGTTTGGAATCGGAGGCGACAGCTGGTTGATGGCCGCATGCGGAGAGGAGGGTAGCGGCAGCGGCGGTGGCGGCGAGGCTTAATAGGTGTCGGGTCATATTGGGGGAAATATAGGGAGGGAAGGGGTCCGGTGCAAATGGGTGTGAGGGGGGGAGATATCGGGTATTTCTTTGAGTTGAAGTGCTTGATTCTGTGCGAGTTATCCACAGACTTGTGGCATTTTTGTATTGTATTTGCAGGGATTCCTGAAGTTATTCACTTTTTTGCTTGTCAGGGACGGTGGTCATTCTTAGCCTGCGTGTCCCTCGGGAAGTATCCCAGTGCTTCCTCTCTCCCACAACTCCCTCCCCTCCCCACACGAAAATGAAAAGGACTCTCTACCTTTGCGGTCTCTCGGCGTTTGTATGCGCGTTTTTCCTAGTTGGTTTGAGTTTGGCTGACCGCGGAATGAACCGGGAGGCGGACGGAATGCAGCTGAATGAGGAGGTGCCGATGGGGGCGGACGTGGTGGAGCCTTCGTTGGCGGCGATGCCGATCGAGCCGGCGGTGGTTCGCTGAGGTGCGGGAGGGGGCAGGAGTCTCCCCTTGATCTCTGCTTTACTCCATTGGGGGGGCATGGGTATTTTGATTAGCCGGGTTAGGAAACCGGTGGGAAGCTATTTTCTCGCAACGACGCGATGCCTGATCAGGATGTTGAAGCTGTTGTTTTTGTTTGCCTGCCCCGGATGGACGTGGGATTGGGGGGACGGATTGGCGGCTTGATTCGGGCTGAGTTGGAGAATCGTGGGGTAGAATGTCGATTTGAGGAAATGGATGGGGCGGTTCGTTTTGCGGGCTGCGATGCGTGGGTGGATGTGGAACTGCGAGATGGCAATGGCAACGTGTTTGAGAGACGGAAGGATATGCTGGAGCGTTGCGAGGGCTCGGGATTGCGGAGGGAGGGGGTGAAGTTGGAGGTGGTGAGGGAAGCGGGGGGGAGTGGGGTGGTGGCGGGAGTGGTCGGCGAGGATTGGCGGCGGGAAACGGCGAGGCAGTGGGGGGTGGTGCTGGATGATTTGGCCTCGAGATTGGTGGGGTGGAGCGGGGAAGCGAGAAGGACGCGGAAGGTGCAGAAGCGCAAGCGAAAGGGATATTTTCAGCGATTACGCAAGGCATTTGGGGACCAGCGAGCTGCGGAACTTGGAGTTTACTATCGGACGGCGGTTGATGCGGCTAAGGATGAGGTGCGGCGTGGTGGGGATGAGACTGGGGCGCGGGGTGATGAGGGAGGCGGCGCCGAATTGAATCCCATTTCGAAGACGGGGATGGGATCAGTTTTGAAACCGAAGGGACTGGTGATGGAGCCGACGATTTTGAAGGAGGGGGCGGAAGGGTTTGGCGATGCCACGGCCCGTGGATTGAACAAGGAGCAGTATCCGGTGTTGGAGCCGACGATCTTGGAGGAGGGCGGTGAAACCGGGGGAAACGCTGAGGAGAGATCGGGGGGGGCGATTCGCCGGATCGAAGCGGCGGAAGAGGCGAAGCCGGCGAAAGGCGAGCGGCGGCGGGTGCGGAAGGAGCGGCCGGAAGAAAAGCGTGGTTCCGCGGGGGACGAGGAGGACGATGAGGAGGAGGAGTGGGAGGCGGTGAAGACGGGAATTTGGCCGTGGGTTTTTGGGGTATCGTTGGTGGTGGTGCTTGGGGTGGTGATTGGGCAGTTACGGGAAGGGGATGCGGATGGGCGGGCTGGTATTCGGGCGGCGAATGTAGCGGCGTTGGAGCGGTTGGGAGTGGCGTTGAACTTGTATGCGAAGGAGCACGAGGGTCGGCTGCCGGATTCCTTGGATGAATTGGGGATGGGGCGTGGGGATGGGGGGATGCCGGAGTGGCGTCACGATGAGACCGGGGAGGTGCAGGCGTTTTTGTATTTTGGGGGGTACGACTGGGATGCGCCGGGGGCGACCGTGGTTGCGGCGGCGCCGGCCTCTTATGGGGATGGAAAACGGGCGGTATTGTATTTGGATTCGGTGGTGGAGCACCTGCCGGAGACGATATTTGATCGTCGGCTCAGGACGGGGAGCATTGGAGGGGCGGGGGAATAAATTGAAAAAGGGGTGATTTTGGCCGAAGATCCGGGATATTTGCGTATTGACAGGGCCTTTGATTTCCTGAAAATAGGGCGAAAATAGGGTATTTGCCCGCAAACTGACACAAACCGAGTAAATCATGACTTCTCTCAAGAGTTTCTCTATTGCCATATGTTTGGCGACATTCGTTTCCCTGGCGGGAATTGCGACGGCGGGACCGTCCGGCAAGATTCCTATTTGTGAGGAGGTCGGCAAGAATGTGACCAACTCGATTTATGGGTTAATGGGTCAGCCTGAAGTGAATCCGAAGAGCAAGGCGTTCCGGGATGCGTTGGCGCAGATTTTGTTGAGTCATCTGGGTTCGAACTGCGATTGCATCGAGGAGATTGCCTGGGCGGCCTACAGTGCGGTGGATCCTGAGAACAGTGCGGTACTGACGTCTTCGGGGACGAACTTGGACAATTTGGTCACGGACACGATTCTTGGTCATTGTGGTCAGGGGTATGCCGTTTTGTTGGCGCAGATTTTCAGCCAGGTGCGCGGTGAAGAAGAATATGGTCCGGGAGCGGGCAAGAGTGCGGTGTCGATCATTGCTCCGGTTGCGCCGACGGCGAGTCCTTTCAGCGGGGATGATGATGGTGGGGTGGATCCGGTTGCGGACGACCGGGTGATTGTCGTGATTACGACGACCACGACGCCTCCTCCGGTTTCGGATCCGAATCCGAATCCGTAAAATTCGCTGAATTCAGAAGTGATTTTTGGGCCCCGCGATTGCGGGGCCTTTTTTTTGCTTTGATGGGGATGCGCATCCTTTCTGAAAGATGTGGGTTTGATCGGCATGTTGAGTTTGGGGGATAAGCCGATTGGGTGGATTTGAAATCCCTGGAGGAACAAGTATGAGAGCGATTATTTTTGGCTTTGTTTGGGCGGGTTTGATGGGCTGGGAAGCGGCGGCGGCGGATTGGCCCGAGTGGCGTGGTGAGGGGCGTTTGGGGGTATGGGCGGAGGATGGGTTGGTAGAGTCGTTTGAGGATGGAGAGCTTAAAGTGTTGTGGCGGGCGCCGATCGGTGCAGGATACAGTGGGCCGACGGTGGCGGGGGATTTTGTTTATGCGATGGATCGTGGCCCGGACGCGGGTGCTGAGGCGGATGTGGAGCGGGTGTTGTGTTTTGACCGGGCAACGGGTGAGCTGGTGTGGGAGCATTCGTATGGATGCCGATACCGAGAAGTGGGGTATCCATTGGGGCCGCGGGCGAGCGTTACGATTCGGGATGGGAAGGCTTACGCGATGGGGACCATGGGGCATTTGCATTGTTTGAATGCGGAGACTGGGGGGGTGGTTTGGGCGCGGGCGCTGTCGGAGGATTATGAGGTGGCGATGCCGATCTGGGGATTGGCGAGTTCTCCATTGGTGGAGGGTGAGGTCGTGATTGTGAATGTGGGAGCGGGGGAGAATGGGGCTGCGGTGGTGGGATTTGACAAGGAGACGGGGGAGGAAATGTGGCGGCGATTTGAGGACAAGATTGGGTATACGTCTCCGATCGTGGTGGAGCAAGGGGGACGGAGAGTGGTGGTGGTGTGGACGGGCTTTCGAATTGCGGGGTTGGACGGGGTGACGGGGAAGGTGTTGTGGGAGCACGAGACGAAGCCGAACCGGATGCCGATCAATGTGCCGGATCCGGCGCTGGATGAAGGGGGTGAGAAGATGTTACTGACGACGTTTTATGATGGCTCCCGGTTGTTGGCCCTGGGGCAGGAAGGGGGGGCAGTCGGAGTGGAGGAAGTTTGGATGCGTCGCGGGGTGAGTGAGAAGCGGACTGATGGGCTGCATTGTATGATCAGCCCGCCGTATCTTTATGATGGTCACGTATACGGGGTGGACAGTTATGGGCAGTTGCGGTGCTTGAGTTTGGAGAACGGAGATCGGTTGTGGGAGAGTGTCGGCGAGGTGGTTCCGGAGGGGCGTTGGGCGACGGTGTTCATGGTGAGGAACGGGGAAGATACGTGGATGGTGACGGAGCGGGGAGATTTGATATTGTCGCGCTTGAGTCCCGACGGGTATGAGGAGGTGAGCCGGGCGAAGCTATTGGAACCGACGACCTCTTTGCGACGGCGCGGTGAGCGGGAGCCGGTGGATGTGGTGTGGTCGCATCCGGCGTTTGCGAATCGCTGTGTTTATGCGCGCAACGACCGGGAGTTGGTGTGTGTGGATTTGTCCGCCGAACCTTGACGGGGCTCAGTCCGTGTTAGCGGCGGGAACGGAGATGTGTTCGAAGGAGCCGGTATCGGTATCGTAGAGTCCGAAGCTGGGAGACCCGAAGCGGCCCATGATTTCTCCGGGATTGGCCCAGAGGGTGTGGTTTCCAACTTGGTGGATGTATTGTTTGTGGTCGTGTCCGCTGAACACGGCGTCATAGGCTTGGGATTCCGCGAGGCGTCTGGAGATATCGGGGTAGTGGTTCAGGGCTATTTGTCTGCCGGCAATTTCGAGTTCGGCGAACTGTCCGTGGAGGGTTACGTGGTTATGTTTGGCGGCGACGGAGCAGAGGAGGAAGGGGTCCCCGTCGTTGTTGCCGAAGATGGCATCGATGGGGCCGGCGGTGAATCCTTCGGCGAGGGCGGCGAGGGTAAAGGGGGCGCAGAAATCCCCGAGGAAGAGGATGTGTTCCGCTTGATTTTCGGATACGAGGGTTAGCGCCGATTCGAGGTGGTCGAGTCGGTCGTGGATATCGGAGAGGATGGCGATGCGCATGAGGGGCGGATCAGGCGGCGAAGGGATCGTCGTCGGCCTTGCTTCGAATGTGCGCCCAGGCGTGGACATGGGGAGCGCCGCGGAAATACCAGACCATGGAGGGGCCTTCGAGCTGCCAGACGTCCCAGACGCGGTCGTTTCCGATATCGCCCCGGCGGTAGAAGGCCATGTGAAGGTTCTCGAAACCGTTTTCGTGGATGTATTTCATGGATTCCTTCCGTTCCGTTTCGCGGAAGGGAGCGAGGAGATCATTGAGGACACTTTTGACGAGGTCTTGTTGATCGGAGGACATTTCGGAGACGGGAATGCCATCGAGGCCTTTCTTCTTGCCGGTCAGTTCAATGGTTTGGTTTCCCCGCTCGGGGCGTCCCCGCTGGAGGAGGGCGTATTCGCGTTGTTTGCCGTCGAGGGCTTCGAAGACTTCGTTTGCCCGGAGGGCTTGATACCAGTAGGCGTTGTTCGGGTGATCTTTTGTTTCGTTGAAGCTATCGGCGGCGTGGCCGTAGAAGATGGGGCCACCAAAGGCGGTGCCTTCGACGGAATCGCCGTCGCAGCGGCGGGTGCAATGGCGACCGGTGAGGACGAACTGGAATTTCCCGGTGCCGGGTTCACCGAAGATGGCGATGGATGAGCCGCCCTCGAAGCCTTGCCGTCCGGAGTCGTGTTCGACCTGATTGTAGACGGTATCGGCGTATTCCGGGGAGTGGATACCCATGAATATTTCTTTGATCATGGCCTGTTGATCTTTGTCGAAGGAGCGCACGCTAGACTCGGTGATGTTCCAATTGTTGTCGACGCGACTGCGAAGAGCGTGATCGAACGGGAAGCAGATGGTTTCGCGTTGTTTATCTGAGAGAGAGTCGTAGAGGGATTTGACGACGGTTTCGCTCTGGCCGGTGTTTTTGGCAGCTTCAGCGACGACGGGGATGATAGAGCCTGCGGTAACGGCAGCGGTAGTGGCGGCGGACTGCTTCAGGAAGTCTCTTCGGGAGAGGGGGTGGGGGGATGGGCAATCGGGGCAGGGATTCTTGGGCGTTTTCATGATACCACAAAGTAGATTGATTCGGCTGATGAAACCAGCGTAAAGGGCGTGGGTTGCGCGATGGGGAGGGGGATTTCCGTGTGGGGGAGGGGTGCGTTGGCGGGGAGGCGGGGGGCGGGTTCAGCGGGAAGGGCGCGATTTTGAGGCATCGAGATTGCGAGCGGCGGCGGCGAGCTGATTGGCGAAGTTTTTGGTGAGCGAGGGAATGGGAGCGTTGATGGGGAAAACGGTCCAATTTTTTCCCAGTTGGTGTTGACCGAAAACGAGGCGTGAGAATTCGGGCAGGGGGTCCAGGATGTCGGGTTGGACGCCGAACGCGAAATTGCCTTTCAGGGGATACTTGGGCGGCTCGGCCGTGAAGAAGCCACCGAGCTCGCCGAAGGATCCAAAGATCAAGGAAAACTCGGATACATTGAAGTGATCATTTTGGGAGGTGAAGTTGGCATTTCCGGCGGTAATGTGGAGTCGTCGAAAGCGCGAGTCGGCATATATGGCAGACAGGGTTGAGAGGAAGTCGAGGTCTCGGACGACTCCATCGAGAAACGTCATCTCGCCATTAATGGAGATTCCTTCTTCGGTGTTGAGGGAGCCGCCGATTTTCAGGGTGCCGTCGATATTGGCGTTCAAGAGAGAGGTGGCGGATGGAGGGAGGAGGTTAGACAGGGAGACATTGTCGAGATACAGGTTAACTTCCGGAGTTGGAAACTCGCTCACGAGGACGGTTCCTTCGAGGGACAGGTTCCCGGTGTCGCCGAGGGTGGCGTTGCCATTCTTAAGCAGAATGGTGGGGTGTTGATACTCGATTTCGAGGGAGGATAGGTTGAGGCCGCGGAGCCAGTTTTGGGAAATGGTTCCGGAGGAGCAATTGAGGCGCCAGCGATCTTGATTGCGGGTGATGTGAAGGGTGGCATCCGCGAGGCGGCCCCGGGTGGATTCAATGCGACCCCAGCTGATATTTGCCTGGTCGACGAGGATTTCGTCAAAGGTGAGTTCCAAGAGATTTGGTCTGACGCCGAGTCCTGCTTGGAGTGGTTTGGGGGGGCGGGGATTGATTGGTATTGGCGGGGTGTATGCCGAGGGACTGGAGGTGTTTCTTGCCCCGGAGCGGAGCTTGATATCGAGATCGCTGATGGAGAGGTTTTGGAGATGCCAAGCGGGGTTAAAACGGGCGGTCCAGGGGATTTCGAAGCGAATTCCTTCGGCGTGGAGGGAGGTGAAGAAGGCATCGGGGGATCCGGAGGCTTCGAGGACGGTGATGAAGGCTTCATTGCCTTTCCAGGTGATGGCTGAACAGGTGACGGAGTCGGCATTGAGGAGGGTTTCGCATTGGGTGGCGACGGAGTCGGCGAAGGCGGCGCTGCCGAGGTGTTTTTTGAGGGCGAAGCTATAGATACCGGCGAGGAGGAAGAGAAAGGCGATGCCGCGGGCGGCGGTGCCGAGGATCCAGTTCAGGCCGGTGGTTCCGGGAGCGGGGAGGAGAACTCCGTGGACGAAGCGATCCCAGCGGGTGAGGTGATATTTTTCCACCCAGCGTTCGTGGGCTTCGGAAAAGGTGGTCTTATCTTGCTCGGGACCGTGTGGCATGCGGATGGCGGAAGGCTAGCGTCTCGGATGTGGGGTGGGGTCGGGGCCATCATGCTAAGGGCTGTTGGGGGGGAAATCAATTCTTGGTGGGGGCGGGGCGGGGAGCTTGGGTGTGAGTTTTGTGAAGGAATTGGCATCGTGGGGATTTTTTGCTGGCGCGACATTTGAGGATTGGCTTAGGTCCAAGCCAGTGGATGCCGACTACAAAGTTTCTCTCGATATCTTCGAGGGGCCTCTCGATCTTCTTTTGTATCTGATCAAGAAGGATGAGATTGATATATACGACATCTCGATTGACCGGATTACGAAGCAGTATCTGGAATACATGGAGACGTTCAAAATGCTGAACATTGATTTGGCGAGCGAGTTTATCGTGATGGCGGCGAATCTGATGTATATCAAGAGTCGGACCTTGTTACCGCGGCATCAGCAACCGCCGGACGAGGAGGCGGAGGAGGAGGATCCGCGTTGGGAGTTGATTCGGCAGTTGATCGAATACAAGAAGTTCAAGGATGCGGCGGGGTATCTGCACGACAAGGCGGAGGAGCAGTCGAATTTATTTCCGCATACTCCGGACGAGCGGAAGGACGAGGAGAGCGAGGGGCCCCGTCCGTTGGCGGAGCTGGGGATATTTGATTTGATTCGTGCCTTTCAGAATGTGCTGGACCGTTTTGAGGAAGAGCATTCGCTTGGCGAGATTGTCGATGATCGATTCACGGTGAGTGATCAGATTGATCATTTGCTATCGACGGTTCCGCCCGGGGGGGCGGTGAAGTTTTTGGATGTATTCAGTGAGCTGCGAACGAAGGGGGAGGTGATTGTGACTTTCCTGGCGGTGTTGGAATTGATGAAATTGAGGTATTTTCGGATCAATCAGGAGGGGGTGTTGGGAGAAATAGAATTGTTTCGCAACGAGAATTTGTAGGTAAGATGGTGGGGGACGCAGAATCAGAATTGGCGGTGGATTTATGGAATTGAGAAAGATAGTTGAAGCGCTTTTGTTTGCCTCTCATGAGCCGGTGACGGCGAAGGAGCTGGTGGGGGTGATTCGTGCCGGTTTGCGGGAAGCGAGGCGGGAGGAGCGGGCGGCGCGTGGCGAGGAGGAGGCCGAGGGGGAAGAGAGTGAGGAGACGCCGGATGAGGAGGGAGGCATTCGGGAGGAGTTGGGGCCGGTGAGTGAGAAGACGGTAACGGAGGCCTTGGAGGCTTTGGAGGGATTTTACGGGGAGGGGGATTCGGCGATCACCGTGTTGGAGGGGCCGGAGGGCTGGAAGCATTACACGCGCCCGGAGATGGCGATGTGGGTACGGCATTTATTTCCGGCGCAGAAGGCGGAACGGTTGAGTGCGCCGGCATTGGAGACGTTGGCGATCATTGCGTATCGGCAACCGATTACGAAGGCGAACATCGAGGCGGTGCGTGGGGTGAGTGTGGACGGGGTGTTACAGAAGGTATTGGAGCGGGGGTTGGTGCGGATCGGGGGGAAGGCGGAGTTGCCGG
>JBCCIR010000104.1:0-19048 GCA_039028175.1 Verrucomicrobiota bacterium | reverse complement strand
GGGGGGTTTGGGCGGACACCCGGCTTGGGGTTGGTTTGGCGGGGGGGGGGGGGGGTTTGCGGGGGGGGGGGGGTGGGGGGGGGGTATTGGGGACGGGTGTGTAGGTATTGGAGGGCGGGTAGGGGTTTTGCGGGGCGCGGTAGCGTTGGGCGCGGTATTCGGCGTAGCTGCCGGCGAGGCCGCCGGCAATTCCGCCGATGACGGCACCGAGGGCGGCGCCGCCTGCGCTGTCGTCGGCGACTCCTCCGATGAGGGCGCCTCCGGTGGCCCCGGCGAGGGCGCCGGTTTGGGTGGGGGTGGAGCAGGAGGCGAGGAACAGGGCCGCGGCGAGGGCGGGGGCGACGGTGAGGAGAGGCCGATTGCTGGGCTGGGATTGGGTGGTATTCATGGTTTTATTTATTCGGGTGGAATCAGATTGGGAGTGAGTGGGGTCGGGGGGTTGGACGGGGGCGGTGAAAAGTTATTCACGGGGTGATTTCATTTGTGGTGGGGGGACTTTGGATCGACTGTAGACCCCGGTTGGACGATGCTTGATGCGGGGACACAGATTAAGGCTCCGGGGGTCCGGGTGCTCATTGCAGTGGCGTGCGTGGTGGTGATCATTGCGGGGCTGAAGGTCGCGGGTGAGTTGCTCGTGCCGATTGTTTTGGGGTTGTTTTTGGCGTTTGTGAGTTTGCCGCTGACGCGGGCCTTGCAGCGATACAAATGTCCGGGGGTGTTGGCGGTGGCACTGACCGTGGTGATCGACATGTTGATCGTGGGGGCGATTATTTTTATTACGATCAATCTGATTCCGGATTTCCAGAAGCAGGTACCGCAGTATGTGGGGCGATTGCAGGCGAAGGGATTGGAGTGGATGGCGAGCTTAGAGGAGAACGCGAATCTCGAGGGAGCGGTCGAGGCGTATCGGAATCTGTTCGATATGTCGGGGATTATCGAATTGGTGAAGCAGACGGAAGCGATTCAGCGGGTGACTTCATTGATATCGAAATCGTTCATCGTGATGATCCTCATGATTTTCATTTTGACGGAGGCGGGGGCGTTCAAGGGGAAGATCCAGGAGATTGTGGCGTCGGACGGGCCGAACCTGGGGCGTTTTCAGCAGTCGACGCAGGAGATACAGAAGTATTTGGGGATCAAGACTTTGATTTGTTTGGCGACGGGGACCTTGGCGGGGTTGTTGACTTGGTCGTTCGGCTTGGATTTTTTCATTCTGTGGGGCTTGGTCGCGTTCATGTTCAATTACATTCCCGTGATCGGATCAATTCTCGCGGCGGTGCCGGCGGTGTTTGTGGCCCTCGTGCAGCCGGAGGGCGGGGGTCCGTTGTTGGCCTTGGGGGTGGCAATCGGGTATTTGTTGATCAACTTGATCCTGGGGAATTTTATTGAGCCCTTGTTGTTGGGTCGACGCTTTGGCTTGTCGACGATCTTTGTTTTGTTGTCGGTGTTGTTTTGGGGGTGGTTGTGGGGGCCGGTGGGAATGTTTTTGTCGGTGCCGTTGACGATGATGGTGAAGGTCATGTTGGACAACACGGAGGATTTCCATTGGATATCGGTGGCGATGGGGAAGACGCGACCGGGGTCGATGGAATCGTTAGCGGAGCGAGAGGGGCGGGCCTTGGAGGAGGATGCGGACGATTCGATTGTGGGGGCTTAGGGGTTTTCCGTTGACCCGTTGACCCGTTGACCCGTTGACCCGTTGTCCCGTTGACCCGTTGACCGGTTCTTAGGTTCTTTGGTTGATCGGTTGGGGGGACAGGATTCCTTTTTCGAGCGGCGAGCGAGCAGGGACGCTCGCCCCTACCGGACCATGGTGATTTGGCGTTTTGCGATGGGGGAACGCTGGGGAGGTGGGGATGGACAGGGGCGGGCGGGACTGTTTAGGGTGAGGGGATGAAGCAGTGTTTTCTTGGGATTCTTGGGCTGATCTTGGTAGTGGGAGTGGTGGGTTGTGGGCAGGGGGAGAGTGATGACGGGCGGCCGCATTTTGCGTTTGTGACGAACGGGGTGGATCCGTTTTGGTCGCATGCGCAGGCGGGGGCGGAGGAAGCGGGGCGGGAGTATGACGTGCGGGTGAGCGTGGTGATGCCCCCGGACGACGATCGGCAGAAGCCGATGCTGGAGGATTTGTTGTCGCAGGGGGTGGACGGCATTGCGGTGAGTCCGATCGATCCGGACAACCAGAGTGATTTTTTGAACGAGGTGGCGGAGCGAACGATCTTGATCACGCATGACTCGGATGCGCCGCAGGCGAACCGGCAGGTATTCATCGGGGTGGACAACTATGATGCGGGGCGGATGACGGGGGAGTTGGTGAAAGAGGCGTTACCGGACGGGGGAAAGGTCATGATTTTTATCGGGCGCATGGAGCAGGACAATTCGCGGCGACGGCGGCAGGGCGTGATCGACGAGTTATTAGGGCGTGATCATGATCCGACGCGATACGACAAACCGGGTGAGGTATTGAAAGGGGGCGGGTTTGAGATTTTGGGGACTTTGACGGACCAATTTGAGGAGGGGCGCGCGAAGGCGAACGTGGAGGACACCTTGTCGCGTCATCCGGACATTGACGGGATGATTGGGTTGTTTGCCTACAATCCGCCGCTGATCCTGACGGCCTTGGAGCAGGCGGGGAAGGTGGGGGAGGTAAAGGTAATCGGTTTTGATGAGCACGAGCCGACCTTGCAGGGGATCATTGACGGGAAGGTGCATGGGACGGTCGTGCAGAATCCGTATGATTACGGTTATTTGTCGGTGGAAGTGATGAATCGTCTCCTGGCGGGAGATCAATCGGCGATTCCGGAGAACCAGTTCATTCACGTGCCGGCGCGTCAGATTCGGAAGGACAACGTCGAGGGATTTTGGGCGGAGTTGAAGGAGAGGTTGGGCAAGTGAGCGACGGGGGGGCGCCTTTGCTGGAGGTGCGGGGGGTGAGCAAGCGCTTTCCCGGGGTGCGGGCCTTGCACGGGGTGGATTGTGTTTTGAATCGGGGAGAGGTATTGGCGGTGTTGGGCGAGAACGGGGCGGGGAAGAGCACCTTGATGAAGATATTGGCGGGGGTGCAGGAGGCGGATGAGGGCGAGTTATTCCTGGATGGGGAGGTCGTGCGGATCGACTCGGTGCATGCGGCGCTGGATCATGGGATTGCGTTGATTCACCAGGAATTGAATTTGGCAAACAACCTGGACGTGGGGGCGAACATTTTTTTGGGCCGTGAGCCCTCGAAGTTGGGGTGGATTGATTCGGGGACGATACGGCGTGAGGCGAAGCGGTATCTGGAGATGGTGGGATTGGAAGTGGATCCGGGGACGATCGTGGGGGAATTAACGGTGGGGCGGCAGCAGATGGTGGAGATTGCCAAGGCTTTGTCGGTGGATGCGCGGGTTTTGATCATGGATGAGCCGACCTCGAGTTTATCGGCGAAGGAAGCGGAGCAGCTTTTTAAAGTGATCAAGGAACTGCGTGAGCGCGGGGTGAGCATCATATACATATCGCATCGGCTGGGGGAAGTGAAGGAGTTGGCGGACCGGGTGACGGTTTTGCGTGACGGGGAGAATGCGGGGCAGTTGAGCCGCGAGGAGATCACGCATGATGAGATGGTGCGGTTGATGGTGGGCCGGGATTTGAGTCAGTTTTATCCGCATGTGTCGCATGAAGCGGGCGAGGTTTTGTTGGAAGCGAAGAACTTGCGGACGCCGGCGCATCCGGGGCACGAGGTGAGTTTTCAGCTGCGGGCCGGGGAAGTGGTGGGTTTGGCGGGATTGGTGGGGGCGGGGCGGACGGAGTTGCTGGCGACCTTGTTTGGTGTGACGCCGGCGGTGGGGGGAGTTTTGGAGGTGGCGGGGAGCGAGGTGAAGATGGGGACTCCCGTGGACGCGATTCGGGCGGGGATGGCCTTGGTGCCGGAGGACCGGAAGCAGCAGGGCTTGTTATTGGAGATGGCGGTGTCGGAGAATTTGAGTTTGGCGAGTCTGAAGCGGGACCGGCGGGGGCCGGGTTTTTTGAATCGCGTGCGCGAGCGGGAGATCTCCGAGGAGATGATCGGACAGTTAAAGATCAAGACTCCGAGCGAGCGGCAGACCGTGCGATTTTTATCGGGGGGAAATCAGCAGAAGGTGGTGGTGGGCAAGTGGCTCGCGTTGAAGCCGAAGATTTTGTTGATGGACGAACCCACGCGGGGGATCGACGTGGGGGCGAAGCAGGAGATATATGCTTTAATGGAAGGATTGGCGAAGGAGGGGGTGGCGGTGTTGTTTGTCTCGAGCGAGATGGAAGAAGTGTTAGGGATGTCGGATCGCGCGTTGGTGATGCACGAGGGGGAACTGACGGGCGAATTATCGCGGGACGAGCTCAGTGAGGAAGCCGTGATGCAGCTGGCGACGGGCGGACGGAGGGCGGCATAAGGCGATGATCAAGAAGATACTGGGGATATTGGGGCTGCTGGTTTTTGTCTACGTGGCGACGTGGATTTTCAGCGATCTGCTGACGGGGCGCGATACCTTCATGGATCCTTACACGCAGAAGAACCTGCTGCGGCGGACGGCGATGTTTGGGATTATCAGCATCGGCGTGGCTTTTGTCATCATCACCGGAGGGATTGATCTTTCGATCGGGTCGGTGATTTGTCTCATCGGGGTGGGATTTCCGTGGCTACTCACGTCGTTCGACTGGCCGGTGTGGTTGGCCTTGCCGACCGTTTTGATTGTTGGGATTTTGATCGGAGGCTGGCATGGGTTTTTGGTGACGAAGGTTCGCTTGCAGCCGTTCGTTGTGACGCTCTGCGGCTTGTTGATCTATCGTGGTCTTACGCGGGGGATCACCGCGGATCAGAAGCAGGGGTTTGGGACGGGGAAGTATGACGGATTGAAGTGGTTGGCATCGGGTGAGGTCATGGGGATGCCGGTGCCGTTTTGGATATTGTTGATCGTTACGGTAGCGGCCGTGATCTTTTTGAATCGGACGGTATATGGGCGGTATTTGCTGGCGGTGGGCAACAATGAGGAGGCGGCGAAATTGAGCGGGATCAACACGGACCGGGTCGTGATTTGTGCGTATGTGATCTGTTCGTTTCTGGCCGGTTTGGGGGGAGTGTTGTTTGTGTTGGACCAGGGGTCGGCGCAGCCAACGAGCATGGGAAACTTTTATGAATTGTATGCGATCGCGGCGGCGGTGTTGGGGGGGTGTAGTTTGCGCGGGGGGCAGGGAACGATCATTGGAGTGGTGATTGGGGCGGCGGTGATGCAGGTATTGCGGGGGTCGATCATTTATATCGACTGGATATCGCCGAACATTGAATTTGCGTTTATCGGGGTGGTAATTCTGGCGGGGGTGACGGCGGACGAGATGGTGCGGCGGGTGGCGGCGCGGCGTCGGCTGGAACGCTGACAGACCTCCCCTTCCGGGCCCGTTGAGGCGGTATAATCACTTGAGAACTGTGGAGACGTGGGAGACATTCCGGCTTGTTCGGGGCCCGTCTCGGGGGCCAGAATTTTCTTAGAAACCCAAGGGAAAGACATGGAAGACAGCAGCCAAACGAAAAAGGAAGAGGATGCCAAAGACATCGCGCAGGCGCGGAAGGAGACGAACCCATCGCTGGGCTTTGCGATTGTGCTGGCCCTGGCCTTGCTCGTGGGGATGGGGTATTTGTGGCAGACCTTTGGGAGCGGGGTGAGTGTGCCGCAGTGGATGAAGGCCTTGGGGCAGTTTCATCCGATTGTCGTGCAGGTGCCGATTGCCTTGATCGGGGTGGTGTTTTTGATGGAGTTGTTAGGATTGTGCAAGGGGCTGCGCCATTTGAAGCAGAGCACGCGGTTTTTGTTGTGGATTGCGGGGTTATCCGCGGCGGTGGCATTGGTATTGGGTTTCATGCTGAAAGTGTCGAGTGATGGCGGTGGCATCATCATGCAGCGATATATTTGGGCGGTGGCGGCGATGACGGCGGGTTCGCTGGCGTGCTTGATGATGCGGAGCACCGGGGGGGGGCTTTTGTATGGGCTCGTGTTGACTTTGACTTTGTGTGCGGTGTTGGTGGCGGCGCAGTTGAGTGGCTCGTTGGCTTATGGGTCGACCTATTTGACGAAGAACATGCCGGATGACTGGCAGGTGAAGAAATGGTTAGAGGTGGAGAATCGGGCCTTGGGATTGACGGGTGAAGAGAGTGACGGTGAGGGCGCGGTGGCAAAGCAGGGTGAGGAGAAGGTCGAAGCGAAGGAAGAGGAGAAGGAGCCGCCGAAGCAGGAGGCCGAGAAGGCCGGCGGGCGAGTGCCGGCGGACGGGGGGAATGCGAAGAGCGAAGCGAAGAAGGAGGGGGAGGCGCCCAAGTCCGAGAAGGGTGCCGGTGGAGCCGGTGGGGAGACCGTGTATGCGGTGGCGATTGCGCCGATCTTGGAGGCGAAGTGTGTCGCGTGTCATGGGGAGGAGAAGACCAAGGGCAAGCTTCGCTTGGATGACTATGAGCTGGCTTTGGAATCGGAGGGCGTGATTGTGCCGGGGGATTTGAGTGCGAGTGAATTGATTGCGCGGATCGAGTTGCCGGCGGACGACGACGACGTCATGCCGCCGGAGGATGAGCCGGCGTTGACGGATGATGAGAAAGCCATTTTGACGTGGTGGATTGAGAATGACGGGACGTCGGAGTTGAAGATGGCGGATGCGGAATTGCCGGAAGAGATTGTGGCGGCGATCGGGCGTTTGCCGAAGCCGGGTGAAGCCCCCGTGGATGCGCCGGTGGCGGCGGACCAGGAGCCGGCGAAGGACGAGGGTTTGTCTGATGAAGAGACGGCGCAAGTGGTGGCTTTGAATGAGAAGGGTTTTGCGGTTCGGGCGATCTCGCAGGAGGACGCCGCGCTGGAATTCAATGCGGTGAACGTTGCGGATGAGTTTGGGGACGAGGCCTTGGCGATGTTTGTGCCCTTGGGGGCAAAGGTCGCGGAATTGAATCTCGCGCGGACTTCGATCACGGATGCGGGGGCGAAGTCATTGGGGAAATTGAGCGGGTTGAAGAAGCTGCACTTGGAGGGGACGGAGATCACGGATGCAGCCTTGGCGGATTTGGCGGGGCTGGGGCAGCTGGAATGGTTGAACGTGTATGGGACGGGGGTCACGGATGCGGGGTTGAAGGAATTGGAGAAGGCGAAGAGTTTGAAAAAGTTGTATGTGTGGCAGACCAAGGTCACGGACAAGGGGGTAGAAGCGATTGAAGCGGCGATCCCGGGGATCTATGTGGAGCGGGGTTGGGACGAGAGTGATCTTCCCTTGAAGGCGGCGGCGGTGCCGGAGGATGCGCCGGTGAAGAAGGATGACGCGAAGCCGGCCGAGCCTGAGAAGAAGCCGGCGGCTCCCAAGAAGGATGCTCCGGCCGATGCCAAGCCGGCGCCGAAAGCGGGGCAAGGGCCGGCCAAGCCCGCGGCGGGCGGCGGTGCGGCGGCGAAGAAGAAGGGGGGCGTGGCTCCGAAGGAGGCGGCGGAACCCAGCGCCGAGAAAAAGGCTTCGGGCGCGGCGGGGAACCAGGCGCCGGCGAAGAAAGCGCCGGCGAAGAAAGCGGCGGATGAGGCGAAAAAGCAGCCCAAGAAGGCATCTCCCGCGCCGGAGGAGAAGAAAAAGGCCGCTTGAATCGCCGGCGGGACGTATCCATTTTGTGCGCGAACCCCCGAACTGACGAAGCCATCGAATTAGAATTTACCAGGAGTAAAGCGCGAGCGCGTGTGCTCACGATGATCTTAATCGCTTCTGCGATGGGATGGGGTGGACTGTTGACGGGTTGTGGATCGGCGGATCGTGAGATCACGGTGAAGCAGGCATTGGGGGATCGCGAGCGTCGGGTGAAGACGGGAGCGACGAGTGACGAGCGTTTTCGGGATCGGAATTTGCCGACGATGGCGGCGAGTGATGAGGAGAGCGGAGGTGGGGGTGAGAATCCGTTGCGCTGGGCGACGCCTGAGGGCTGGGAGGTATTGGATCCCACGCAAATGCGTGTCGTGAACATGCGTTTCGGGCCGGAGGGGGAGGGAGAGTGTTTTTTATCGGTCTTGCCGGGAGCGGGAGGCGGGGTGGCGGGGAATTTGAATCGTTGGGCGGGGCAGATGGGGGTGGATGCGTTGTCGGCGGAGGATTTGGCGAGCTTGCCGAAGCAGACATTGTTTGGTCGGGAAGCGCCGATGGTGGATTTTGAGGGGACGTATGCGGGGATGGGGAACATTGAACCGATCGAAGAGGCGCGGATGTTGGGAACGGTTTTGGCGGATGAGCAGATGACGTTTTTTGTGAAGATGGTAGGACCGAAGGATTTGGTGGACGCGGAGCGGGAGAATTTCGGCCGCTTTTGTTCGTCGTTGCGGATTGTGACCGAGTGAGAGACGGGGGTTTGCCCGGTGGCCGGTGAAAGACGGTATTCCGGCAGTCGTTTTACCGAAGGGAATGCAGAGAGTTAGTTGAAGTAATTGATGGCGGGAAAGAAACAGAAATCGACGAATCCGGCGCAGTGGTTGCTGCGGTTCTTTTCGTCGTTTGGCCTGGCGACGGTCGTTTTGTTCCTGATGTGCGTGGTGACCTTATTCGGGACCTTGGCGCAGGTGGAGATGGGGATATACGAGGCGCAGAAGAAGTATTTTGAGAGTTTTTTCGTGGTGCATTGGCTGGGGCCAGTGCCGGGCAAGGGGTTGCCGCTGCCGTTGCCGGGGGGGTTGTTGTTGATGATTTTGTTGTTCATTAATTTGGCGGTGGGCACGGCGTTGAAGGTGCGGAAGAAGTGGAAGCAACCGGGATTGTTAATCGCGCACCTGGGGATTTTGTTTTTGTTGTTGGGTGGTTTCGTGACCTTCAAGTATTCGACGAAGGGGGCGATGGTTCTTTACGAGGGGCAGACCTCCGACCTTTTTTCGAGTTATCATGATTGGCAGATCGAAGTGGCGAAAGTGGTGGGGGAGAACGAGATCGGCGATCACGCGTTCGTGATCGAGAAGGCGCAATTGAAGGACATGCGTCCGGACGAGCAGCGGGTGTTCACCTCGGAGGACTTGCCTTTTGACGTGGTCATCAATGGTTATGCGCGCAACTCGATGGTTTTGCCGGCGGACATTCCGATTGCGCAATCGAGCGGGTCCAAGGAAGTGGATGGGTATATCGTTCAGCCGGCGGCATTGGATCCGGAAGCGGCGCGCAATATTCCGGGGGCATATGTGGGTGTGCGTTCGAAGTCTGGTGGTGAGGAAGAAGAGGTTATTTTATGGGGATTTGCGCGGCATCCGGCGACGGTGCCGGTGGGTGATGACGAATGGACGTTTCAATTGATCAAGGAACGTTGGAAAGCGCCGTTTGAAGTGAAGTTGGACAAGTTCACCCACGAGTATCATCCGAAGACGCAGATTCCGCGCGTGTATCAGAGTGACGTGACGAAGTTTGAGGGGGATTTGGAAGAAGAGTATGAGATCAGCATGAACCGGCCGCTGCGTCACGAGGGGTATACCTTTTACCAGGAATCGTGGGGGCCGGAGGGGGCGCAGCCGGGAGACCAGGTGTGGTCGCAGCTGGCGGTATCGAAGAACCCGGCTGATCAGTGGCCGATGTGGTCGTGCTGGGTGGTGGGGATCGGGTTATTGATTCATTTTCTGCAGAAACTGGGCGGGTATTTGGGGAGAGCGCAACGAAAAGGAGGAGCGGCATCGGCATGAAGCGAGAAAAGACGAGATTGATCGATCGGGAACTGGCCTTGGGGATGGCGCGATGGGTGTTGGTGCCCATGGTGTGTTTGTTGGTGGTGGGATGTGGGAAGAAGCAGGCGCACGTGGAGAGTTATGCGCCTTGGAGCGACGAGGTCGTCGATACGTTTGCTTCGATTCCCGTTTTGAGTGAGGGCCGCATCAAGCCCTTGGACACGCTGGCGCAGTTCACGATGCTGTCCACGCATGGAAAGCGCACGATGCGGGTGAACGCGGGCGAGGGGGAGGCGATCGAGACCTATAAGGTGGGGCCGACGGCGTGGATATTGGACATCTTGTTTCGGCCGGAACTGGCGAGGGACATGCCGAGTTTCGTGGTCAATGATGACGCCGTGTTGGTAGCGATGGGATTGCCGGCCAATGTAAAGCGGCGGGACCGGTATTCGTATAACGAGTTGGTGGCGGGGCGGGCCCGGCTATCGGAACTGGCGACCGAGTATTCCAAGCTCGATCCGGACCAACAGTCTCGTCTGCAGAAGATGATTTTGAATTTGGCGGGGAACATGAGCCGGTTCGAATATTTTAACAACCAGTTCGAGTTTGTTCGGAACGGGGTGCAGGTGGATGCGGCGGATTTGCCGGAGGAGTTGTTTGGGGATGAGGAGGGCGTGCCTTCGGTGCAGGACATGATCGGCAAGCTTGATGCCTTGCGCGAGTATGTGGCGGGCGATCCGGAGCGGATCACGCCTGAGTTGGGGCGGGCGATTCAGCTTTTGGAGTTTTATGCGGCGACGGTGGCGGGTTTGAATATTTTTCCGCCTGCGGGAGCGGAGGAGGAGGAGTGGTATTCGGGGGGCGAGTTGATTGAGATGGCGGTGGACGATGCGGGAGCGCGGGAGTGGGCGTTTGAGAGGCTGACGACGCTGGAGGATTTGGTGGCCGCGGAGGGAGATGAGGAAGCGTTTGCGACGGCGGCGACGGCGTTTCGGGATCAGATTGTGACCCAGGCGGAAGCGCGTGGGGAGGGGACGCGGGCGGGGATGGAAGTGTTTTTCTACAAGGGGCGGTTCTTCTACTGGGCGATGGTGCTATTTACCTTGGGAGTTGTTTTGGCAATGTTGTCGTGGTTGTCTCCGGCGAGCAAGATGGGCGGGGTGTTGACCAAGGGTGTCTGGGGGTGTGGGGTGATCGGTTTGGCGATGTTAGTGATGGGGATTGTCCTGCGGTCGGTGATCCAGATGCGTCCGCCGATCCACAATTTGTATGACACGATTTTATTTATCACCGCGGTGGCGGTGCTGGTTGGCTTGGTATTGGAAGCGGTGAACCGGAGGCGGATGGCCTTGGCGGTGGCGGTGATTCTCGGGGCATTGGGAATGTATTTGTCGCTGCGGTATGAGACCTTTGAAGCCAAGGACACGATTGAGAGTGTGCGTGCGGTGTTGGACAGCAACTTCTGGCTCACGACGCATGTCATTGCGATCAATATTGGATATTGTGGGGGGTTGTTGGCGGCGGGCCTGGCGCACGTCTATTTGGTTTGCCGGATATTCGGCGTGGCGAAGCAGGATCGGACCCTGTATCGGGAGCTGACGCGGATGGTGTATGGAGTGGTTTGTTTTGCGTTGTTCTTTTCGCTGGTGGGGACCGTCCTTGGTGGTGTTTGGGCGAATGACAGCTGGGGGCGATTTTGGGGATGGGACCCGAAGGAGAATGGGGCATTGATGATCGTGCTGTGGTGTTTGATGATTTTGCACGCGAAGATGGGGGGGTATATCCGGGAGTTGGGGATCAATATTTGGGCGGTGATCCTGGGTGTGATCGTGAGCTTCTCCTGGTGGGGGGTGAATCAGCTGGGGGTGGGATTGCATTCGTATGGGTTTACGGACGGGGTATGGGGGGTGCTGCAGATATTCTGGTCGATTGAGGCGGCTGTCGTGGTGATGGGGGTGGTGTTGTGGCTGCAGGATCGTTATGGGAAACCTGGGAAGGGTGGGCCGGTGGTGGAGAAGCCCGATGGCAAGCGGGCGGAAGAAGCGCCGGCGGCGGGGTGAGAAGAGCTTGCATCTTGTATTGACTGGGCCCGCGGTGGTGTTCAGGTTGCGGTTTTTGGGATGGGAGACGCGTTTCCGTTATCGGTGTTTGTGGTGACCCTCAATGAGGAGGCGAACCTGCGGCGATGCCTGGGGAGTTTGAAGGGGATGGCGGCGGAGATTGTCGTGGTGGATTCGGGATCGACGGATGGGACGAAGGCGGTGGCCGAGGAATTTGGGGCGACGTGGGTGGAGCGGGAGTGGGGCGGCTTTGTGGATCAGAAGCGATTTGCGTTGGAGCAGTGTGGGCAGTCCTGGGTGATGTATTTGGATGCGGACGAGGAGTTGTCGGATGAATTGCGGGAAGCGATTCGCGCGTTTTTGGAAGCGGACGGGGATGGGACGGCTGGGGCGGCGTTGTCCCGGGTGACGTTTTTCCTGGGTCGATGGATTCGGCATGGGGACTGGTATCCGGATGTGAAGGCGCGGTTATTTCGGCGCGCGAAGGGGCGACTGGAGGGGCATGGGGGGCACGAGTATGTCGTGTTGGACGGGGGTGGAGAGATGAAGCAGCTGGATGGGGAGCTGTTGCATTACTCGTATCCGACGACGAACGATTATTTGCGCAAGATGGTGATCTTCAGCGACGAGCATTTGCGGTCGGCGAAGGAGAAGGAAAAGCGTTGGTCGCTGGCGGGGAACTTGTTCCGACCGATTTGGCGGTTTTTCCGGAGTTACGTTGTGCGCCGGGGGTTCCTGGATGGGTATCCCGGTTTATGGGTCGCGGTGGCGACGGGGTTCAGCGCCTTTGTGCGGCACAGCCGGTTGTACGAGGAGGACGTCTCGGCGCGGGAGGAGTGAGGCGTCGTGCGGGGTTTTGTCAGCGCCAGAACCAGCCGGATTTTTTCTCCGGAGTTTCGGCGGTTTCTGTGTCGGTGACCTTCCCGCTTGTCTCGCGGAGGCGCCGGGCGACGGTGGCGGCGAGGGAGCGGATGAGGACGACGGCGGCCTTTGGGTGGCGGTCGATGAAGGTATCGAATTGTCGGCGGTCCATTTGCCAGACCGCGGCCTTGGTTTTGGCGCGGACGGTGGCGGAGGCCTTGGCTTGTTCTTCGTCGAGGATGCGCATTTCGCCGAAGGACTCCCCGGGCTCGAGGGTTGCGAGGAGGGCGTTATCGTCTTCTCGCACGACTTCGAGGGTGCCGTCGAGGAGGATGTAGAGTGAGTCGTGTGACTCGCCTGATTTGAGGACGATTTCTTCGGGGTCGATTTTCCAGAACTTCCCGTAGGAGCTCATGAGTTCGAGCTGGGCTTTATCGAGGGGCGAGAGAACGCCGATGGATTTGAGGTCGGTGAGGCCGAGACTTCCTTCGAACATGGTGAGAGGCGGTTTAGGGTTGGCGACGAAGCAATGAGTATCAGATTCGGGTAAAAGGGAAAATGAGAAAAGGACGGGGGCGAGAGGTGACGGAATTGTTACAGTTGGCCTTCGTCGTAGAGGCGCCAGAACTCGGCGGGAGCCATGCGGCGTTCGAATTCGAGACCGAGTTCGTTGAGGGAGGGCATGGCGCGGACTTCATCGAGGCCGGTGGTGACCGTGGCGGGGTTAAAGATGAGGCGGGTGAGGGGCAGGGTGGCGATGGGGCTGAGGTCTTCGACGGGGGCGCCGCCGATGTGGAGGCGTTGGAGGGAGGGGTGTCCTGAGAGGGGGGCCAGGTCTTTCACCTTCGTGTCGTGGAGGGTTGCGCTGACGAGTTCTTTGCAATCCGCGAGAGGGCTGATGTCTTCGACGGGGCATTGGCTGAGCCAGAGCATTTTGAGGGGGGCACCGGCGAGGGGGCGGATGTCGTTGACGTTGGCGCCTTGGAAATTGGCTTCGACGAGGGGCATGCCGTCGAGGATGTCGATGTTTTCGACCGGGGCGTTGTTTGCGTAAATTTTCTGGAGGCGAGCGTTTTCGAGGGGGACGAGAGAAGTCACCTTCGTGCCGTCGAGGTAGATTTCCGCGAGGGGTGCGTCTTTGAGGGGGCTCAGGTCTTCCACGGGACAGTTTTGGAGGTCGAGTCCGACCAGGGGCATGCCTTCCAGGGTGGTGAGGTCTGAGACCCCGGTATTGGCGAGGACGAGGATGTTGACCTGGCCATTGGGATCGATCGGCATCTGGGCTTGGCCGTTGTAGTTGGGATTGAATTCTTTGAGGCCGGCGTGGACGAGTTCTTCCGTCCAGACGTTCGGGCGTTCGGCGGCGGGAGCGGTGTCGGGTTGGACGATGGGGGGTGCTTCGGGGGCGGGTTTGGTGGCCGTGGCGGGAGGGGGCGGGGCTTGAGGCGTGGCCGGCGGGGTGGGATCGGGTTTTGGTTCTTCGTCGGTGGACTTGGAGCAGGACGCCAGGGTGATCGCCAGGGCGAGGAAAATTTGGGGAGAGTATTTCATTGGGATTTAGGGATGGGTGCGTTTGTCTTTTAGGTGGCAGTCCGTTCGGAGGGGAATGGGCGTCTCTTGAACGCGCGCGGTCGCGACGGAGCGCGACCCTCCAAAAGTGGTGGTTCGGGTGGGGTTAGAAGTTGACTTCGACGGTGGCGGATTCTTCTTCGGCGGGGCGGATATCGGTGAGAGTTTTCGTATTGTCTTCTCCGGGTTCGCCGATGGTGATCGTGTATGTGCCATTGGCATCGAAGACCTTGGGGCGGAAGGTGTCGCCTTGGATGCGGAGGGTGTAGACGGTGTCGCCGAATGATTGTTCGACGATATTGATGACGGGATTGGTCATTCCGTTGACTTTGATGGTGGGAAGATAGGCGACGGCCTGGCGTCCGTAATTGTCTTCGGGTGCGATGGTGCGTGGCCAACCGGGGAACTGGTCTTCCGGTTTGGGATTATTGGCATCGAAGAGGAGGCGCCAGCATTCCATGGTGATGGAGTGATCCGCTTTGTCGAAGATCACGATGCCGTGACCGGAGGCTTTGTCATGGCCGAGCGTTTCGGGAGTGTCTTTCCTATTCGTCTCTTCGGGATTTGCGATAGCGCGGACGCCGACGCGATTGCCGAGGCCTTCCTTGAAGTCGCCGGTGTAATCGGGGTCGCCTTGCTCATGATTTGGCCACGGTTTTTCCGGGCGCCAGGCGCGGGGGTAACCGGCGGCGATCGAGGGGACGCAGAAGGAAATGCCGGCATCGCGGTCTTCGTTGATGCCGTGGTGGACGATGGAGGCGAGGTGTTGGTCGCCGGCATACATGAAGCCGAAGCCCTTGCGGATTTCGTCGAGGGCGCGATTGCGGCCGGTCTGGGGCCAGCCGTTGGAATCGAGGTCGGCGATCAGGTATTGCTGGTTGCTGCCGTGGAAGTTGGCGAGGTTGGCGAAGATGGTTTGGGAGAGGACACATTTGAACTGGGCGCCCGTCCAGTCCTGGGCCCAATTGCGGAGGAACTGGAGTTGGCGTTCCCCGAGGAGGCGTGCCTCGGGGAGATCGAGCGTGCGGGGATCGAAGGTTTCGCCGGCGAGAATATCCTCGGGGCGGACGTGATCGGCGCGGCCGTCTTTGGGCGGGAGGATTGCCTCGGGACCGGATTTGAATTTGCGGTCTTCGATGATGGCGAAGGACACTCCGCCGTAAAGCATATCGGTGAAGTAGACCGTGATTCCGCGGAGAAGCGGTTCCGGGTCGACGGGATCGGGGTGGTTGCCGGTCTGGGTGCGGTTGACCATGTTCACCCATTCCGCGTCCATGTGGAATCCGCCGTCAGCGAAACCGGGGACGACTGCTTTGCGGCCGTTGTGGCCCCAGATGTTTCCTTGGTAGACATCGTGGTCATCGGGCAGGCAGATCGTGGGGCGATCGCGCATGAGATCGCCGAAGGCCCAGCCGAGGAGCCAGTATTTGCGGAGGTAATCGAGGGTAGCGATGTCAACGGGTTCGCGGACGAAGCCGAAGCCGGCGACGCCTTCATAGATTTGGTCGCCGCTGAAGAAGAGGACATCGGGGTTTTGGATGCCCAGGTTCTCGACCATGCGCGCGTTGGGGAAGAGGTAGTCCTGGTTTCCGGTGAAGCCGGCGACGGAGACTTTATTTTGGTCGACGGGGTCTTTGCGAACCGTGCCTGGCCAGTAGTGATCGGAGCCGTCGAGTTGGTAGGCGACGCGGTAGGGGACGTCCTGTGTGTCGTCCCAGTTTTCGACGCGGAAGAGCACGGTGCGGGAGAGAGGATCGATCGTTTCGGTGGCGATGGTATTCCAGGCGTCGCCTTGCTTGGTTTCGAGCGTGACGGTTTGGGAGTCTTTTTCTCCGATGGGGGGGAGGAAGGCCGTCATTTTCATCGTGCCGCGGCTGAGGCTGTATTGGGTCCAGAGGACAGGGCCGAAGGCGTGATCGGGGTTGTTGGTGAGTTTCGAGCCGGAGATTTTCCAATCTTCGAACCAGAAGGGGCCGGCTTTTTTACCACCGGCGGCTTGATTGTTGTTTTTGCGATTCGGCTTTTGCGCTCCTCCCGGTGTGGAGGAGAGGAGGGCGACGGAGCCGGCAAGCTTATCGGCGGGGAGGGGTGCTTCGAGGGTAGTGGTTTTGTCTTCGCCGACGTTTTGGGCGGTGAGTGTGAGAGTGTATTGATTCCCGTTTGGTTTGGCGGTGAGGGTGAGGTCGATGGGTTTCGTGGTATCGACGGTGGCGTTTGCGCCGGTGGCTTTCCCGATCACGAGCGCGCCCTCGGCGGTGACTCCGACGTCCGTGCCACTGCCGTGGATGGCGGCGTTGCGGTAGTCGGGAAGGGTGCCTTGGATGCCGACGCGGAAGCCGCCGACTCCGGCCGTGGCCTTTGGGTCGATTTTTCCGAGGCGGACGCTGAGGGTGAGATCGCCTTTATCGGGCGAGACTTCGTGGGTGAGGAGGAAGAGGTTTCGATTGGCGCCGGCGGTGGTGCATTCGACGCGGCCGTCGTTGAGGCGCCAGTCCTGGAGGGGGTTGGCCCAGTATTCGGGGCCGATCCAGGTGCGGTTGTTGAGATTGGACCAGTTGCTGGCGAAGTCAGCGGCGGGGGCCGCGGATTGGAGGGCCAGGGTGGTTAAAGCGATCGAGAGTAAGGTGTGTTTCATGACTTGGACGGTCAGGTTACGGGTGAGGGGGAGGGGCGGCAAATGGAATTGTGGGGGTGAGCGCGGCCTCGCGGGAGCGCCCGTTCCTTGCCCTTCGGGCCACGGAGGGCACGCCGCCCCCTAGGAATGGAGGACGGGGGGGTTAGGGAAGCTGGGCGATGGCTTCCTGGAAGGCGGAGACGGTCAGGTATTGGGGGAGGACGATGGGGGGTGCGTCTGGGTCGGCGGGGAAGAGGGGGTAGAAGGGGACGCCGTTGCGGCCGAAGGTTTTGAGGTAGGCGAGGGTTTCGGGATCTTTATTGGTCCAATCGACGATGAGGAACTCGACATTGTGGGAATCGAGCAGTTCTTCGACCTCTTTGCTATGGATGACCGTTTTATTTTTCTGGCAGATTTGGCACCAGCGGGCGGTGAAATCGACGAAGACATTTTTTCCGGCGCTGCGGAGGGCGGCGATCGTTTGTTCGACGGGTTCGTCGCGGACGGATGTTTCCGTTGGTTTGCGGTGACTGGCGTTCACGGAGAGTTGGAGGGCGGCGAGGATGAAGGCGAGGGCGACGAGGCGGCCGATCCAGCGTTTTTGTTTGGAGGCGACGGGCGTGGCGAAGCGGCCGAGGCACCAAGCGGCGATGGCGATGGCGACGAGCGCGAAGCTGAAGAACATGATGCCGGTGGGTCCGATTTGGGCTTCGAGGACCCAGAGGAGCCAGATGGCGGTTATGAGCATGGGGAAGCCCATGAACTGTTTGAAGGACTCCATCCAAGGGCCGGGTTTCGGGATGAACTTGAGGAGGCCGGGGGCGGCGGAGAGGAGGATGTAGGGGGAGGCCATGCCGAGGCCCATGATCGTGAAGAAGAGGAGTGTGACCCCGGCGGGTTGTCCGAAGGCGAAGCTGATGGCGGCGCCGAGGAAGGGTCCGGTGCAGGGGGTGGCGAGCAGGGTGGCGAGGGCGCCGCTCCAGAAGCTGGCGGAGTAACCGGAGCCGCTCATGAGATTGCCGCCGACGCCGGCGAGGGACGTGCCGAACTCGAAGACGCCGAAGAGTGAGAGAGCGAGGATGATCATGATCACCGTCATGATCATGTTAAAAGCGGGGTATTGGAACTGGGCGGCCCAGCCTTGTTCTTGTCCGGTGAGGGCTTTAATGCCGAGGAGGAAGGCCACGAGGACCCAGAAGAACACGAGAATGCCTGCGGTGAAGAGGAGACCGTGATTGAGGAGTTTCCGTCGGCTTTCGCCGGCGTGGGTGACGAAGCTCATGATCTTGAGGGAGATCACCGGGAAGACGCAGGGCATGATATTGAGGATGAGGCCTCCGATAAAGCCGCCCAGGAGGGCACCGAGGAGGCCGCCGCCAAAGGGGAGGCCGGCGTCGTTGTCGGCATCGGAGAGGGTGGTGGTGTCGGCGGATGAGGTCGTCGCTGCGGGAGAGGTCGACTGGGGATCGGTATCGAGGTAAATGGCATTTCCGGGGACCACCCCATCGAAGCCGGAAGTGGAGGTGAGCACGGCGCTTACGCGATCGGGAACGGTTGCGTTTTCGTTCTCCCGATGAGGGGAGGCGGTGACGGTCAGCGTGGTTCCGTCCCAATCGAAGGTTTCGGGCGGGGTGAGTGCGCTGAGGGCCGGGGTTTCGGGGGCGAGGAAGAGCGAGGGGAGATCGGGAGTGAAGCCCGCGGTCGGGGTGATGCGGTAGATGATTTTGCCGTCTTCGCTCGCAACGTCGAGGCTCCAACCTTCGGCGATGGCGGGTTGATCGAGGTCCGCCTGAGTCATGGCTTCCGCGTTCGGGCCGGGTGATCCGGGGCTCTCGGCGACCTTGAGCGTGAGCGCCAGTTCGGCGTCGCCGGGGACGCAGATTTCTTCGCAGGCGAGCCAGTCGACCTTTGCTTTGAGGGTGACTTCGGTGCCGGTTTTCAGGTTGGCGGGCGGTGTGATCGTGATGAGGTGGGTGATCTCGTCTTCGAAACCGAGGCCGACGTCGCCGAAGGAATCGAAGGTATGGGGATAGGCCAAGCGCAGGGGGCCTGCGGTGAAACCGGGGGGCAAGTCCCAGGTGATGGCCGGGGCTTGGCCGACCGTGTCGCCCATATTGGTCCAGTAGGTATGCCAGCCGGGATCGTGAATCATGCGGAGCCCCACTTCGAAGGGGATGTCGGGCTGGATGACATCCGAGGCGGCGATGAGTTCGACCGTGAGATTTTCCACGCGGACCGGTTCGGCTTTGCCGGTGGGGGCGAGGCTGAGGGCGCTTCCGATGGCGAGGATGAGT